>NZ_CP077093.1:1297692-1615384 GCF_014268755.2 Pseudomonas vanderleydeniana
AGCTGATGGTCTTGATGCTCTTGCGGGTGCCCGACAACAGGCCCTTGGCCGTCTCGATGCGCAGGCGCTGCAGGTAGTGCAGCGGCTTGTCGCCGGTGGCGGTCTGGAAGCGACGCATGAAGTTGCGGATGCTCATGCCATGGTCGCGGGCCACATCCTCGAAGCGGAACTTGTCGGCGAAGTGCTCTTCGAGCCATTGCTGGATCTGCAGGATGATCACGTCCTGGTGCAGCTTCTGGCCGCCGAAACCGATGCGCCCCGGTGCATAGCTGCGCTGCACTTCATAGAGGATGTCGCGGGCCACCGCCTGGGCGATGTTGGCCCCGCAGAAACGTTCGATCAGGTAGATGTAGAGGTCGCAGGCCGAGGTGGTACCGCCGGCGCAGTACAGGTTGTCGGCGTCGGTCAGGTGCTTGTCCTGATTCAGCTGGACGTTGGGGAAGCGTTCGCTGAAGGTATTGAAGAAGCGCCAGTAGGTCGTGGCCTCCTTGCCGTCGAGCAGGCCGGCCTCGGCCAGCCAGAAGACCCCGGTCGCCTCGCCGCAGAGCACCGCGCCGCGCGCGTGCTGTTCACGCAGCCAGGGCAGGACCTGCGGGTAGCGTTCGCAGAGGTTGTCGAAGTCGTCCCAGAATGCCGGGAGGATGATCACGTCGGTGTTCCCGAGGCCGCCGTCCACCGGCATGATCACGTCGCTGAAGCTGCCCACGGGATTGCCGTCCGGACTGACCAGGCGGGTCTCGAAGGCAGGGGTGAGGCCCTGGCCGAGTTGCTTGCCGTAGCGCAGGCTGGCGAGGTGGAAGAAATCCTTGGCTTGCATGAGGGTCGAGGCGAAGACCCGGTCGGTAGCCAGGATGCTGACGCGCCGCAAGGGCGTCGAGGAGGTGTTAGCCATGATTCGATTATTCTTATAAGGGAAAGTGGTCAACAAACGGCTGGATCGTCTTATTTTTTGGCGCATGTGTCCAGTGGTTCGAGGTAAAACACTGGCATAGGCTCACTGGGCCAATTCCGGCTTCAGTGTGTCTGCAAGGTGCCTGCATGATCCCCAGAACCCTGTTCAGTTCCGAGCACGAGCTATTCCGCAGCAGCGTACGCAAGTTCCTCGAGCAGGAGGCGTTGCCCTTCCATGCCCAGTGGGAAAAGCGGGGTTATGTCGATCGCGAGTTGTGGAACAAGGCGGGGGAGGCGGGGATGCTCTGCTCGCATCTGCCGGAAGCGTATGGTGGCATGGCGGCGGACTTTCTCTACAGCGCGGTGGTGATCGAGGAGATCAGCCGGCTGGGCCTGAGCGGGATCGGCTTCTCGCTGCATTCGGATATCGTCGCGCCGTACATCCTGCATTACGGCAGCGAAGCACTGAAGCTCAAGTACCTGCCGCGGCTGGTCAGTGGCGAGATGGTCACGGCCATCGCGATGACCGAGCCGGGGGCCGGTTCCGACCTGCAGGGCGTCAAGACCACCGCGGTGCTCGATGGTGACGAGTATGTCCTCAATGGTTCGAAGACCTTCATCACCAACGGCTTTCTCGCCGATCTGGTGATCGTGGTCGCCAAGACCGATCCGAAGGCCGGGGCGAAGGGCACCAGCCTGTTCCTGGTGGAGGCCGACACGCCGGGTTTTGCCAAGGGCAAGCGGCTGGAGAAGGTCGGGATGAAGGCCCAGGACACTTCGGAACTGTTCTTCCAGGATGTCCGGGTGCCGAAGGAGAACCTGCTGGGGCAGGCCGGTATGGGGTTCGCCTACCTCATGCAGGAGCTGCCCCAGGAGCGCCTGACCGTGGCGGTCGGGGCGCTGGCGTCAGCCGAGGCGGCGTTGCAGTGGACGCTGGACTACACCCGTGAGCGCAAGGCCTTCGGCAAGGCGATCGCCGACTTCCAGAACACTCGTTTCAAGCTGGCGGAGATGGCGACCGAGATCCAGATCGGCCGGGTGTTCGTCGATCGCTGCCTGGAGCTGCACCTGGAGGGCAAGCTGGATGTGCCGACCGCGGCGATGGCCAAGTATTCGGGCACGGACCTGCAATGCAAGGTGCTCGACGAGTGCGTCCAGTTGCATGGCGGCTACGGTTTCATGTGGGAGTCTACCCGGTGGCCCGGGCCTGGGCGGATGCGCGTGTGCAGCGGATCTATGCGGGGACCAACGAGATCATGAAGGAGATCATTGCACGCTCGCTGTGAGGGGCGACCGTTTGATCGTTCCCACGCTCTGCGTGGAAACGCAGCCCGTGACGCTCTGCGTCACAAGAACGGACACCGAGCGTCCTGGGAGGCATTCCCACGCGGAGCGTCACTGGTGTCCGGTAAAAACCGAAAAGGGGCACGCCGCAGCCTTTGTGGCGAGCGGGCTTGTCGGGACGCCGCACCGCCGCGCTCGGCTGCAAAGCAGCCGCACCCCATTCTTCCTGATGCACCGCGTGGGCCGGTTGTGGGGGGCGCTCCGCGCCCCAGCGCAGGCAAGCCTGCTCGCCACAAGGCTGGGGCTGGCCTGGGTTGCGGCTTATGGTGCCGGGTTCGGATGATCCTTGTGGATCGCCTCGATTCCTGCCAGCACTTCCTCCGACAGTTCCAGGCTGGCGCTGGCAATGTTGCTGTCCAGTTGTTCCAGGGTGGTGGCACCGATGATGTTGCTGGTCACGAAGGGTTGCCGGGTGACGAACGCCAGGGCCATCTGTGCCGGATCCAGGCCGTGTTCGCGGGCCAGGGCGACGTAGCGGCTGCAGGCCGCTTCCGATTGCGGGTTGAAGTAGCGGCTGAAGCGGCTGTAGAGGCTCAGGCGGGCCTTCGCCGGGCGGGCGCCACCTTCATACTTGCCTGAAAGGAAGCCGAACGCCATCGGCGAATAGGCCAGCAGGCCGCATTGCTCGCGCAGGGCGACTTCCGCCAGGCCGACCTCGAAGCTGCGGTTGAGCAGGTTGTAGGGGTTCTGGATCGACACCGCCCGCGGCCAGCCGCGCCGCTCGGCTTCGAGCAGGAATTTCATGGTGCCCCACGGTGTTTCGTTGGACAGGCCGATGTGGCGGATCTTGCCGGCCTTGACCTGCTCGTCCAGCGCCTCGAGGATTTCCTCGATCGGCGTGAAGTCCTCGTCGGCCTTGTGCTTGTAGCCCAGTTGCCCGAAGAAGTTGGTGCTGCGCTCCGGCCAGTGCAGTTGATACAGGTCGATCCAGTCGGTCTGCAGGCGCTTGAGGCTGGCGTCGAGGGCTTCGACGATATGCCGGCGGTTGTGCTTGAGGTTGCCGTCGCGAATGTAGCTGATGCCGTTGCCGGGGCCGGCGATCTTGCTCGCCAGGACCCACTGGTCGCGATCACCACGCTGCCGGAACCAGTTGCCGATGATGCGTTCGGTGCTGGCGTAGGTTTCGGCCTTGGGCGGCACCGGGTACATCTCGGCGGTATCCATGAAATTGATGCCGGCGGCCTTCGCGCGTTCGATCTGGGCAAAGGCCTCTGCCTCGGTGTTCTGCTCGCCCCAGGTCATGGTCCCCAGGCAAATTGCGCTCACGTTCAGGTCGGTCCGGCCTAGCTGACGGTATTCCATTGGCTGCTCCTGTGGGAAAAAGACCCATAAAAGCAGGTTGAATTTTTTTTGGCAATCTGGATAATTGCGCACCTCTTTATGCAGTGGAAGTGATGCGCCGCCGCCAAAGAATCTTGCCGTTGAACGGACGCGCCGACCCGAGCCCCCGATAGCGTCTGTATCCGGCTGCCTTTGACCTTGTCAAAGTACGCACTATTCAGTAAGATCCGCCGTCTTATTTACAGGCGGCCCCTGAGGCTATAAAGAATGAAAACTTTTACTGCTAAACCGGAAACAGTTAAGCGCGACTGGTTTGTCGTCGACGCTGCTGGTCAGACCCTGGGTCGTCTGGCCACCGAAATCGCGAGCCGTCTGCGTGGCAAGCACAAAGCCGAGTACACCCCGCACGTCGATACCGGTGACTACATCGTGGTTATCAACGCCGAGCAGGTTCGTGTGACCGGTGCTAAAACCTCCGACAAGATGTACTACTCCCACTCCGGTTTCCCGGGCGGCATCAAGTCGATCAACTTCGAAAAGCTGATCGCAAAGGCCCCTGAGCGCGTGATCGAGACCGCGGTAAAAGGCATGCTGCCTAAGAACCCGCTGGGTCGCGACATGTACCGTAAGCTGAAAGTCTATGCGGGCGCTGTACACCCTCATACTGCTCAGCAGCCCCAAGAACTGAAGATTTAACGGAATAGTTCATTATGTCGGCGACTCAAAACTACGGCACTGGCCGTCGCAAGACCGCAACCGCACGCGTTTTCCTGCGTCCAGGTACCGGTAACATCTCCATCAACAACCGCTCCCTGGACACGTTCTTCGGTCGCGAAACTGCCCGTATGGTCGTTCGCCAGCCGCTGGAACTGACCGAGACCGTCGAGAAGTTCGACGTCTACGTCACCGTCATCGGTGGTGGTGTGAGTGGCCAGGCTGGCGCAATCCGCCACGGCATCACTCGTGCCCTGATGGACTACGACGAGTCTCTGCGCAGCACCCTGCGTAAAGCTGGTTACGTAACCCGCGACGCTCGTGAAGTCGAGCGTAAGAAAGTTGGTCTGCGTAAAGCGCGTAAGCGTCCGCAGTACTCGAAGCGTTAATTCGCTTCCCAGCTTCAAAAGAAGCCCGGTTCCCATGTGGAACCGGGCTTTTTTTATGGGCGAAATATTTGCTGTGACAACTTGCCACATCCGTAGACCCCCTATACTACAAGGCCTGGGGCACTGTGTGCCGGGTAATTACCTTGTCAGAGGTGGGGCTTTTCATTACCATTCGGCAAAAATTTTATAACGATAGATTTTTACTTAGACGCCTGATTTAACAGGCCACAAAGCTGATGGGAGAGGACTGAATGAGCAATGACGGCGTGAATGCAGGCCGGCGTCGCTTTCTCGTAGCAGCCACATCCGTGGTAGGAGCTGCAGGAGCGGTGGGGGCTGCGGTCCCGTTCGTGGGGTCATGGTTTCCCAGTGCCAAGGCGAAAGCCGCCGGTGCACCGGTGAAAGTGAATATCGCCAAGATCGACCCAGGGCAGCAGATGATTGCCGAGTGGCGTGGTCAGCCGGTCTTCATCGTTCGCCGTACCGAGGAGATCCTGGGAAACCTGAAGAAGATCGAGGGGCAACTCTCCGATCCGACTTCCAAGAACTCGGTACAACCCCCCTACGTCGATCCGAAGACGCGTTCGATCAAGCCAGAGGTCCTTCTGCTGATCGGTATCTGTACCCACCTGGGTTGCTCTCCCACCTTCCGTCCGGAAGTGGCTCCCGCCGACCTCGGCAAGGACTGGGTAGGTGGCTATTTCTGCCCTTGCCACGGCTCCCACTACGACCTCGCCGGTCGTGTCTACAAAGCCCAGCCCGCGCCCTTGAACCTGCCGGTTCCGCCGCATTCCTATGAATCCGACACGGTCATTGTCGTTGGCGTCGATCAGGAGAAAGCGTGATGAGCAAGTTCATGGATTGGGTTGATGCACGCTTCCCTGCCACCAAGATGTGGGAAGACCATCTCAGCAAGTACTACGCACCAAAGAACTTCAACTTCCTCTACTTCTTCGGCTCGCTGGCGCTGCTGGTGCTGGTCAACCAGATCGTCACCGGCGTTTGGCTGACGATGAGCTACACCCCTTCGGCGGAAGAGGCCTTCGCCTCCGTCGAATACATCATGCGTGATGTCGAGTACGGCGCGATCCTGCGTCTGCTGCACTCCACCGGCGCTTCGGCGTTCTTCATCGTGGTCTACCTGCACATGTTCCGTGGCTTGCTCTACGGTTCGTACCAGAAGCCGCGTGAGCTGGTCTGGCTGTTCGGCATGCTGATCTACCTGGCGCTGATGGCCGAGGCCTTCATGGGCTACCTGCTGCCGTGGGGCCAGATGTCCTACTGGGGTGCGCAGGTGATCATCTCGCTGTTCGGCGCGATCCCGGTCATCGGCAACGACCTGACCCAGTGGATCCGTGGTGACTACCTGATTTCCGGGATCACCCTGAACCGCTTCTTCGCCCTGCACGTGGTGGCGCTGCCGATCGTGATTCTTGGCCTGGTGGTGCTGCACATCCTGGCGTTGCACGAAGTGGGTTCGAACAACCCCGATGGTGTCGACATCAAGAAGAAAAAGGATGAAAACGGCGTACCGCTTGACGGCATTCCGTTCCATCCCTACTACACCGTGAAAGACATCGTCGGCGTAGTCGTGTTCCTGTTCGTGTTCTGCTCGGTGGTGTTCTTCTTCCCGGAAATGGGTGGTTATTTCCTCGAAAAACCGAACTTCGAAGTGGCCAACGCCTTCAAGACGCCGGAGCACATCGCACCCGTCTGGTACTTCACCCCGTTCTACGCGATTCTGCGGGCGGTTCCGGACAAGCTCATGGGGGTTCTCGCCATGGGTGCCTCGATTGCCCTGTTGTTCGTGCTGCCGTGGCTGGACCGTAGTCCGGTCAAGTCCATGCGGTACAAGGGCTGGCTGAGCCGGATCTGGCTGGTGATCTTCTGTGTGTCCTTCCTGATCCTTGGCTGGCTGGGCGTCATGGCGCCGACGCCGGAGCGTACGCTGCTGTCGCAGGTGTGCACCGTGCTGTACTTCGCCTACTTCATTCTGATGCCGTTCTATACCCGGCTCGAGAAGACCAAACCGGTTCCGGAAAGGGTGACTGGCTGATGAAAAAACTATTCGCTGTTTTGATGCTTGCGGCTCTGCCGGTTCTGTCTTTCGCTGCCGAACACGGTGGCCCCGAACTTGAAAAGATCGACATCGACGTTTCCGACAAGGCTGCCATGCAGGATGGTGCGCGTACCTTTGCCAACTACTGCATGGGTTGCCATAGCGCCAAGTTCCAACGTTACGAGCGGGTGGCCGATGACCTGGGGATTCCCCATGACCTGATGCTCAAGAACCTCGTGTTCACTGGCGCCAAGATCGGCGATCACATGAGCATCGGGATGCAGCCGGCCGACGCCAAGGCCTGGTTCGGCGCGGCTCCGCCCGACCTGACCCTGGTGGCGCGGGTGCGTGGTACCGATTGGCTGTATGGTTACCTGCGCTCGTTCTACGAGGATCCGGCGCGTCCATGGGGTGTGAACAACAAGGTCTTCCCGAACGTGGGCATGCCGAACGTCCTGGGTGGCCTGCAAGGTCGTCAGGTCGTTGGTTGCAAGCAGGTGCAAATCGTCGAGGACGGCAAGAAGCAGTATGATCCGCTGACCGGCACGCCATTGACTCATGAGGCGTGCGACCAGCTGACCATCGTGCCGAAGACCGGTACCCTGACGGAAGAGCAGTTCGACGAGAAGGTCAAGAACCTGGTGACCTTCCTGGCCTACTCGGCCAACCCGGTGAAGCTGCAGCATCAGCGCATCGGTACTTATGTTCTGCTGTACCTGGCCTTCCTCTTCGTATTCGCTTATCTGCTCAAGCGCGAATACTGGAAGGATGTGCACTGATAACGTTGTAATATAGCGGTCAGTCAATCGTGCGCGCCCAAGGGTGCCTCTGAGACGTAGCGAGCTGGTGTGGTGGGGTGAGGCCGAAACGGTTTCACCGGTTGTCCCTCCACTCGTTACGGGAGGCTTCCCTTGGGCGCGTTCGTTTTTGCGTTTCGACCATTTCAAACAAGCGAGGAGGACCGCCATGGGCGTGACCAATCGGTTGGCCTGTTACTCCGACCCCGCCGACCACTATTCCCACCGAGTGCGTATTGTGTTGGCGGAAAAGGGTGTCAGTGCCGAGATCATCAGTGTCGAGGCTGGACGCCAGCCCGCGAAGCTGACCGAGGTGAACCCTTACGGCAGCCTGCCCACCCTGGTCGATCGTGACCTGGCGTTGTGGGAGTCGACCGTGGTGATGGAATACCTGGATGAGCGCTACCCGCATCCACCGTTATTGCCGGTCTATCCGGTGGCGCGGGCCAACAGCCGTCTGCTGATGCATCGCATCCAGCGTGACTGGTGCGGGCTGGTCGACCTGATCCTGGACTCCCGGACCAAGGAGCCGGCGCGTACGCAGGCGCGCAAGGAGTTGCGCGAGAGCCTGACCGGGGTTTCTCCGTTGTTCGCCGACAAGCCTTTCTTCCTCAGTGAGGAGCAAAGTCTGGTCGATTGCTGTCTATTACCGATACTCTGGCGTTTGCCGATTCTGGGTATTGAATTGCCGCGGCAAGCCAAGCCGCTGCTCGATTATATGGAGCGCCAGTTTGCGCGTGAGGCCTTCCAGGCAAGCCTGTCTGGTGTCGAACGCGATATGCGCCAAGGAGCCGTTTGATGAACTCCAGCCGTCCTTATTTGATTCGTGCCCTGTACGAGTGGATTGTGGATAACGATTGCACGCCGCACGTCCTGGTCAATTCCGAGGCTCCCTCGGTCCAGGTGCCGCAAGGCTTTGCCAGCGACGGGCAGATTGTCCTGAACATTTCTCCAAGTGCCGTGCGTCACCTGCACATGGATAACGAAGCGGTCAGTTTCGAAGGGCGCTTCGGTGGTGTGGCTCATACGCTGTACGTGCCCATTGGTGCCATTCTCGGGATCTATGCCCGGGAAAACGGCCAGGGCATGGTGTTTGACCTCGAGTCGCCGATGGAAGACGAGGATGACGTCGAGCCGGATGACGAGGGGCCGGAGCCGCCGCGTCCGAGCGGTCGCCCGAGCCTGAAGGTTGTGAAGTAACCGTCGGGCCTGTGTACGAAAAAGCCCCTGTCATCGCAAGATGGCAGGGGCTTCTTCATTCAGATGGAGCGCTTGCAGCTTGTGGAAGCCGGCTCCTGGGGTGCGGTTCTCAGTCGATGTACTCGAACAGCTTGACGATCTTCTGCACGCCGCCAACGCCTTGTACCAGGTTGGTCGCGCGCGAGGCTTCCTGCTGGGTCACCAGGCCCATCAGGTAGACGATGCCGTTCTCGGTGATCACCTTGATGCGTGAGCCGGGGATGGTGTTGTCGGTAAGCATCTGGGTCTTGATCTTGCTGGTCAGCCAGGTGTCGTTGCTGCGTGCGGCGAACGAGGAGGGCTGCAGGATCTGCAGTTCGTTGTTCACCTTCTTCACCCGCTGGACGCTCGATGCGGCCTGCTCGGCCTTGGCCTTGAGGTCTTCGCGTGGGGTCTGGCCGGCGAGCAGGACGATGCCGTTGTAGCTGCTCACCACGATGTGCGAGGCGGCGTCGAGGTCAGGGTCGGCCTTGGCGACGTTGACCGCGACCTTGGTCTCGATCACCGAGTCGTCGATCTTGCTGCCCAGGGTACGGGTACCCTGGTCGTCATTGATCGGACCATCGCGGGTCGCGGTCAGTACCGAGCTGCAGCCGCTGAGGCCCAGGCACAGAGTCAAAGCCAGCAGGCTAAGGCGATTAACGGTCATTCTTCACTCCCGAACAGTTGGCTGTCGATCAGATCGCACAGGCAGTGGATCGCCAGCAAGTGGACTTCCTGGATACGTGCGGTGACGTTGCTGGGAACGCGGATCTCCACGTCCTCGGGCAACAGCAGCGAAGCCATGCCGCCACCATCACGTCCCGTCAAGGCTACGACAACCATTTCGCGATCATGTGCGGCCTGGATTGCCTGAATAATGTTGGCCGAGTTGCCGCTGGTGGAAATGGCCAGCAGGACGTCGCCGGGTTGGCCGAGTGCGCGGATCTGCTTGGAGAAGACTTCGTTGTAGCTGTAGTCGTTGGCAATCGAGGTGATGGTCGAGCTGTCGGTGGTCAGGGCGATGGCCGGCAGGCTCGGTCGCTCGCGCTCGAAGCGGTTGAGCAGCTCCGAGGAAAAATGCTGGGCGTCGCCCGCCGAGCCACCGTTGCCACAGGAGAGCATTTTGCCTTCGTTGAGCAGGGCATTGACCATGATCTGGCTGGCTTGCTCGATGTGAGGTGCAAGAACGTCCATCGCCTGTTGCTTGGTGTCGATACTGGCCTGGAAAAGCTGGCGAATTCGGGATTGCATGTCCATCAATGTAGGTGACCTTAAGTGGGGCGGTTGCCTGGCTCGAACGCTGTCCGGGTTCCCCCGGGGCTGTTCGGCACAAGTCATGTGCGGCCCGCAAAGCAAAGAGCAAAATCGGTGAATGAAAGTAACCGGGTCGACAGTCTGGTTCAGCTGTCGAAGGCATTCCGTAGCCAGTTCAATCGGGGTGTCGCATCGAGGGCGCCTTCTATGGCGACCACGTCGAAACGGCAGGGGCTACTGGCCCAGCGTGATTCACATTGCAGGAAATACTGCGCTGCAAATATTAACTTCTTGCGCTTGCGGACATCGATGCTGTGCGCGGCGCCACCCCATTGGGTGTTTTTTCTATAACGAACTTCTACGAATACTACTGTATCGCCGTCGAGCATGACCAGATCAAGCTCGCCGCGTTTACATAACCAGTTCTGCGCCAGCAGGCGCAGTCCCTGTTGTTCGAGATGCCGGAGCGCGAGGCTCTCGGCATCCTTGCCGCTCTCGAGGTGCGAGCCTTGCGGCATCAGCGAGGCGTATCCGGCAGGCGCTGGACCTGGCCGCTGACGAACTGTGCCCATGGCAGCTGGCGCTCGATCCGCTGGCCCTGGTCCATGCTCAGGCTGCCGGAGAGGCCTTCGATGCGGCTGTCCGGCAGGGCCTTGAGCTGGCCCAGGCGCGGGGCCAGGCGGTAGGCGTCGACGCCCATGGCGTACAGGCGGCCGAGGCTGCCGGCGGCTTGTGGCCATTGGGCGGTGACCTGTTGACGCAATGGGTCGTTGGCATCCAGCAGCCATGGGGTTTCGCAGAAGCGAATGCCATTCATGTCGTTGTACTGGTTGATATCGCCAGTCGCGCTGAACAGGTGGGAAGTGGCATACACCGGTACGTCACCGGCGTACTGGAAGTTCAGGGTCGGCTTGATCTGCTGGGCCTGTTGTGGTGTCGCGGCGAGGAAGATGAACTCGATGTCCTGGCGGCGCGAAGGCTGGGCGGAAACCTGGCCGCCGACGGTGCTCTGCAGGCTCTTGGCGCGAGCCTCGCTGTGGCGCAGTTGGAACAGGTCGGCGATCTGCTGGGCCAGGGCGACGGGCTGGTCGACGCGTTCGACACCGATCACGGTGCCGCCGTTGGCTTCCCAGTCCTGGCGGAAGGCTTTCAGGACACGGTCGCCCCATTCGCCTTTCGGTACCATCGCGGCGGCGCGGTGCAGGCCGTCGGCACGGGCGCGACGCGAGACCTCGCGGGCTTCATCCTCGGCGGCCAGGCCGAACTGGAACAGTTGCGGCGGGTTCTGCGCGCTTTCGCTGTAGTTCAGCGCCAGGGTGGTGATCGGCAGTTGTGGGCGAGCGCTGAGCTGCTTGACCAGCGGTTTCTCCAGCGGGCCGATGACCAGTTGCACGCCGGCCGCCTGGGCCTTGCGATAGAAATCGTCGAGGGAGGTCAGGCGCGAGCTGTCGTAGAACTCGATGGCCGGCGGCTTCTGGCCGGCCTGCTGGGCCTGGTACTGGGCAGCCATGAAGCCTTCACGCAGCGCCTTGCCGACCGAGGCCAGCTGGCCTTCGTTGGGCAGCAGCAGGGCGATCTTGCTCAGTGGCTGGCTGGCCAGTTCCTTGAGCTTCACCAGTGCCTGCGGCAGTTGCTGGGCCGCCGGGTGCTTGGGGTTCTGTGCTCGCCAGTTGTCGATCGCGGCCTGCTGCTGCTCCAGGGTGCCAGCGGTTTTCACTGCCAGGGCCAGGCTGAGCCAGCCGCTGAGGTCGTCGTTGCCGGCGGGCTGCAACTGATCGGTCGGCAGGGCGGCAATCAGTGCCCAGATCGCCTCGTGGTTGGCGCGGGCGGCATCGCCGCTGAGCAGCGGTGCGATGAAGATGCGCTCGCGAGCGGCAGCCAGGGTCTGGCCATCGGCCTCGAGGGCGCGGGCGCGGACGGTCTGGGTGCGGATCTGCTGGTCGACCGGCAGTTCACTCAGGTGTTCCAGGCTCGGGTGGCTCAGGGCGGTGAGGGCTGCCTTGGGCTGGTTGCGGGTCATCGCCAGTTCGGCGGCCAGCGTGCTGGCAAAGACCTGTTGGCCCGGCTTGAGCTGGTCCAGTTGCACCTGGGCCAGGATCTGCGAGGCGCGGCCGCTGTCCTTCTGGCGGTAGGCCAGGTCGGCAGCGGTCAGGCGCAGCAGCGCGGCCTTGTCCGGCGTTTTGCTGGAGGAGGCCTGTTCGAGCAGTTGCTCGATGCTGGCATCCGGGGTCCGTGGAAGTTCGCCAAGGCTGGAAGAGGGCGAGCTGGCGCAGGCCGCCAGCAGGGCAGCGAGGCAGAGGGCAGAGAACAGCCGCAGGCAAGCGATCATGTAAGTGTTCCTGATACTCGATCAAATTAGCGTGGAATTGTACCCAAGCGCTGGCCGGGGCGCGATGTCGCTGGCGTGAAACCGTCAAATTTGGTCGTACAAGGCATGTCAGAGGCCCGGGTTTTTCCGCCTGGGTGGGTCCTTCACGCCGTCGTTGAGCATATCGGCAGGGCTTCTACGCGC
This sequence comes from Pseudomonas vanderleydeniana, assembly GCF_014268755.2. NCBI lineage: Bacteria > Pseudomonadati > Pseudomonadota > Gammaproteobacteria > Pseudomonadales > Pseudomonadaceae > Pseudomonas > Pseudomonas vanderleydeniana. The sequence continues at coordinate 1,310,155 of NZ_CP077093.1, forward strand.
TACAATGGGTTTTTCGTTCTTCTTGAGGTGTGCGCTTTGACTGCTCCAGGTGCTTTGAATTCCGCGATGGGCTCGCTTTATGTGGTGGCGACGCCCATCGGCAACCTGGATGACATCAGTGCGCGGGCGATGAAGGTGCTGCGCGAGGTGGCGCTGATCGCGGCGGAGGACACCCGGCATTCGCTGCGGCTGTTGCAGCACTTCGGTATCACCACGCCACTGGCCGCCTGTCATGAGCATAACGAGCGTGACGAAGGCAGCCGTTTCATTGCCAAGCTGCTGGCGGGCGAGGACGTCGCCCTGATTTCCGACGCCGGCACGCCGCTGATTTCCGATCCCGGCTACCACCTGGTGCGCCAGGCGCGTGCCGCGGGTATCCAGGTGGTCCCGGTGCCTGGCCCCTGTGCGTTGATCGCGGCGCTGTCGGCGGCGGGGCTGCCTTCCGACCGGTTCATTTTCGAGGGCTTCCTGCCGGCCAAGGCGGTGGGGCGTCGCTCGCGCCTGGAGCAATTGCGCGAAGAACCACGGACGCTGATCTTCTATGAGGCGCCCCATCGCATTCTCGAGTGCCTGCAGGACATGGAGACGGTGTTCGGTGCCGAGCGTCCGGCGCTGCTGGCGCGTGAGCTGACCAAGACCTTCGAGACGCTCAAGGGCCTGCCGCTGGCCGAGCTGCGCAGCTTCGTCGAGGCTGACAGCAACCAGCAGCGGGGCGAGTGCGTGGTGCTGGTCGCCGGTTGGAGCGCGCCGGAAGGTGACGAAGCGGTCAGCGCCGAGGCCATGCGCATTCTCGACCTGCTGCTCAAGGAGATGCCGCTCAAGCGCGCCGCCGCCTTGGCGGCGGAGATCACGGGTGTGCGCAAGAACCTGCTGTACCAGGTGGCGCTGGGCAAGCAGAAAAACGATTGATGATTTACTTGTGGGGCTATTCCTCTATTGATATCGGAATGGTCCCAGATGCTGCTTTTTGTCCCGGCATGTCGGGGCGATGGCGGCTTTAAAGCTTGTCCTTCTGGCCATGTGCCGGTAACCTGCGCGGCGGAGAGTCGATTGGACAGTCGCTGCCCTCTATGAAAATTAGAGGGGGGAGGAAAGTCCGGGCTCCATAGGGCGGAGTGCCAGGTAATGCCTGGGGGGCGTGAGCCTACGGAAAGTGCCACAGAAAATAACCGCCTAAGCACTTCGGTGCCGGTAAGGGTGAAAAGGTGCGGTAAGAGCGCACCGCACGTCTGGTAACAGTTCGTGGCTAGGTAAACCCCACTCGGAGCAAGACCAAATAGGGTTCCAAGGCGTGGCCCGCGCTGGAACCGGGTAGGTTGCTAAAGATGTCCAGTGATGGCCATCGTAGAGGAATGACTGTCCTCGACAGAACCCGGCTTACAGATCGACTCTCCACTTCTTTCCCTCCCTGCCTGCAATCGCTGGCAGAAGCGCATTTGTAATATCGAAAAAATCTTACTCTTAACAAATCACTTTAACTTCTGACCTCAAGTTTCTGAGGTGCATGGAGTTTGTCCGGAAGAAACACCTCCAGATTCTCGCAAAGTCTCCCTTTACGCTCCTAAATCTCCGTTCTGTAAGGGTTTTCCTTAAGACCGTGCCTTGACGGTGTGGTGGGCGCATTCCTATAGTGTGCGCAAGTGGAGGAAAGTGGCATGAAGTGGGTTTTTTGGACGTAAAACGCTAATATTTGGAGAAACGCAACTGTGTTTCGCGGAGCCAACGCTATCAGTCTCGATGCCAAGGGCCGTCTCGCCATGCCGAGTCGGTACCGTGACGAGCTCGATTCGCGTAGTTCCGGACAGTTGATCGTGACCATTGATGCGGTCGATCCCTGCTTATGTGTGTACCCACTCGACGAGTGGGAACTGATTGAAACCAAGTTGCGTGCGTTGCCGTCGTTGCGGGAAGAGAACCGTCGCCTGCAGCGCTTGCTGATTGGTAATGCCGTCGACCTCGAACTCGACGGCAGTGGTCGTTTCCTGGTGCCGCCACGCCTGCGCGAATACGCGAAGTTGGATAAGCGCGCGATGTTGGTGGGCCAGCTGAACAAGTTTCAACTGTGGGACGAGGACGCCTGGAACGCTGTTGCTGCAGCGGACCTGGCGGCTATTCAACAACCGGGCGCGATGCCTGATGAACTGCGTGATCTGATCCTGTGACTATTGATAGCGGCTTTAACCACATCACCGTACTGCTTGACGAAGCCGTCGAGGCTCTCGCCGTACGCCCTGATGGCTGCTATCTGGATGGCACCTTCGGTCGGGGCGGGCATAGTCGTCTCATTCTCAGCCGGCTCGGACCCGATGGCCGGCTTCTCGGCTTCGATAAAGATCCACAGGCGATTGCCACCGGGCAAGCGCTAGCGGCCGAAGACGGCCGCTTTGTCGTTGTGCAGCGCAGCTTTGCCGAGCTGGGTGCGGAGGTCGTCGAACGGCACATGGCCGGCAAGGTCAACGGCATCCTGCTCGACCTGGGTGTCTCTTCGCCCCAGCTGGATGACCCGGAGCGCGGCTTCAGTTTCATGAACGACGGCCCGCTGGACATGCGCATGGACCCGTCGCGGGGTATCAGTGCCGCCGAGTTCATCGCCACCGCGCCGGTAGAGGAAATTGCCCGCGTCTTCAAGGAATATGGTGAAGAGCGTTTCGCCGGCCGCATGGCCCGCGCCGTGGTCGAGCGCCGCGAGATCAAGCCTTTCGAACGTACGGCCGACCTGGCCGAGGTGCTGAAGGTCGCCAACCCGGCCTGGGAGAAGGGCAAGAACCCGGCGACCCGCGCGTTCCAGGGGCTGCGCATTCACGTCAACAACGAGCTGGGCGACCTCGAGGCCGGCCTCGAAGCGGCGCTGGATGCCCTGGAGGTCGGCGGCCGCCTGGTGGTGATCAGCTTCCATTCGCTGGAAGACCGCATCGTCAAGCTGTTCATGCGTCGCCTGGTCAAGGGCGAGGAAGACAACCTGCCGCGCAACCTGCCGGTCCGCCACCAGGCGTTCGAACCGCGTATCAAGGTGCACGGCAAGGCCCAGTTCGCCTCGGAGGCCGAACTCAAGGCCAACCCGCGTGCCCGTAGTGCCGTCATGCGTGTCGCGGAGAAATTGCGGTGAGCAAGCTCTACGCCAAGCCACTTCCGGGCGGAAGCTTTTTCATGTTCCTGCTGTTTGTCGCCGTATTGGTGTCCGCCATCGGCGTGTCCTATAGCGCGCACTGGAATCGCCAGTTGCTCAACTCGCTGTACAACGAGCTGAGCGTGCGCGACAAGGCCCAGGCCGAGTGGGGTCGGTTGATCCTCGAGCAGAGCACCTGGACCGCCCACAGCCGTATCGAAACCCTGGCCACCGAACAACTGAAGATGCGCATCCCCAGCCCATCCGAAGTGCGGATGGTGGCACCATGATGAAGCTTGAAGGCGCTCTCTACCCATGGCGCTTCCGGGTCGTGCTCGGCGCGCTGGCGATCATGGTCGGCTATATCAGCTGGAAGATCGTCGACCTGCAGGTCATCGACCGGGCGTTCCTGATCGGCCAGGGCGATGCACGCAGCATGCGTCACATCCCGATTCCGGCGCACCGCGGCCTGATCACCGACCGTAACGGCGAGCCGCTGGCCGTGAGTACGCCGGTGACCACGCTGTGGGCCAACGCCAAGGAAATGCAGTTTGCCAAGGACCGCTGGCCGGCCCTGGCGATGGCCCTCGGGCAGGACCCGAAACTGCTCGCCGAGCGCCTGGAACAACAGGCCAACAAGGAATTCATCTACCTGGTCCGGGGCCTGACCCCGGAGCAGGGCCAGGCCGTGCTCGATCTCAAGGTTCCCGGTGTCTATGGCATCGAGGAGTTCCGCCGTTTCTACCCGGCCGGTGAAGTGGCGGCCCATATGGTCGGCTTTACCGACATCGACGACCACGGTCGCGAAGGCGTGGAGCTGGCCTATGACGAGTGGCTGGCCGGGGTCCCCGGCAAGCGGCAGGTGATCAAGGACCGGCGCGGCCGCCTGATCAAGGATGTCCAGGTGACCAAGAACGCCAAGGCCGGCAAGCCCTTGGCGTTGTCGATTGACCTGCGCCTGCAGTACCTGGCCAACCGCGAACTGCGCAACGCCCTGGTGGAAAACGGCGCCAAGGCCGGCAGCCTGGTGATCATGGATGTGAAGACCGGCGAGATCCTCGCCATGGTCAACCAGCCGACCTACAACCCGAACAACCGTCGCAATCTGCAGCCGGCGATGATGCGCAACCGCGCGATGATCGACGTGTTCGAGCCGGGTTCGACCATGAAGCCGATCTCCATGAGTGCCGCTCTGGAAACCGGACGCTGGAAACCCAGCGACACGGTCGAGGTGTATCCGGGCACCCTGCAGTTGGGCAAGTACACCATCCGTGACGTTTCCAAGACCGAAGGCCCGGTGCTCGACCTGACCGGTATCCTGATCAACTCCAGTAACGTGGGGATGAGCAAGGTCGCCTTCGATATCGGTGGCGAGGCGATTTTCCGCGTCATGCAGAAGGTCGGCCTGGGCCAGGACACCGGCCTCGGCTTCCCCGGCGAGCGCGTCGGCAACCTGCCGAACTACCGCGAATGGCGCAAGGCCGAGACCGCGACCCTGTCCTACGGCTACGGCCTGTCGGTGACCGCCATCCAGCTGGTGCACGCCTTCTCGGCGCTGGCCAACAACGGCAAGATCGTGCCGCTGACCCTGATCAAGACCGACAAGATGCCCGAAGGCACCCAGGTCATCCCGGAGAAGGTCGCCAAGACCATGCAGGGCATGCTGCAGCAGGTGATCGAGGCACCGCGCGGGGTCTATCGGGCCAAGGTCCCGGCCTACCATGTCGCCGGCAAGTCCGGTACCGCGCGCAAGACTTCGGTCGGTACCAAGGGCTATGCCGAAAACTCCTATCGTTCGCTGTTCGCCGGCTTCGGCCCGATGAGCGACCCGCGCTATGCCATCGTGGTGGTGATCGACGAGCCGAGCAAGGCCGGTTACTTCGGTGGCCTGGTTTCGGCGCCGGTCTTCAGCAAGGTGATGTCCGGCACCCTGCGGCTGATGAACGTCAGCCCGGATGACCTGTCGAGTATTCCGCAGCAGCAAGCCATCGCCGCGCCGGAACCTGTCAAAGGAGGGCGGGGTTGATGTCCTTGAGCCTGAACAAGATTTTCCCGCACGCCGGCCGCGATCTGTTGATTCGCGAATTGGCGCTCGACAGCCGCAAGGTTCGCGCCGGGGACCTGTTCCTGGCCGTGCCCGGTGGCAAGGTCGACGGTCGCAACCATATCGCCGATGCCTTGCAGCGCGGCGCGGCGGCGGTCGCCTATGAGGCCGAAGGCGCTACCGTGCTGCCGATCACCGATGTTCCGCTGATTCCGGTCAAGGGCCTGGTCGCGCAGTTGTCGGAAATTGCCGGACGCTTCTATGGCGAGCCGAGCCGACAACTGAACCTGGTGGGCGTCACCGGTACCAACGGCAAGACCAGCGTCAGCCAACTGGTGGCGCAGGCCCTGGACCTGCTCGGCCAGCGTTGTGGCATTCTCGGTACCCTGGGCAGCGGCTTTCATGGTGCATTGAACAGCGGCATGCTCACCACGCCGGATCCTATCGCGGTGCAGGCGACCCTGGCGGACCTCAAGAGCGCCGGTGCCAAGGCGGTGGCCATGGAGGTCTCCTCCCATGGCCTCGACCAGGGCCGGGTCAGCGCCCTGGCGTTCGACGTGGCGGTGTTGACCAACCTTTCGCGCGACCATCTCGATTACCACGGCACCATGCAGGCCTATGGTGCGGCCAAGGCCAAGCTGTTCGACTGGGCCAACCTGCGTTGCCGGGTGATCAACCTCGACGACGACTTCGGCCGGCAACTGGCGGCCGGCGAGCATGAATCGCGGCTGATCACCTACAGCCTGCTGGACAGCAGCGCCTACCTGTATTGCCGCAACGCACAGTTCGGCGATGAAGGCGTGCGCGCCACGCTGGTGACCCCGCAAGGCGAGTACCACCTGCGCAGCACGCTGCTTGGCCGTTTCAACCTGAGCAACGTGCTGGCCGCGGTCGGTGCGCTGCTGGGGCTGGACTACGCCCTGGATGAAATCCTGCGGGTATTGCCGCAGCTGGAAGGCCCGGCTGGTCGCATGCAGCGGCTGGGCGGTGGCACGCGGCCGCTGGTGGTGGTCGACTACGCACATACACCGGATGCCTTGGAAAAGGTCCTGCTGGCCCTGCGCCCACACGCCAAGGGCCAGTTGCGTTGCCTGTTCGGCTGCGGCGGTGACCGCGATCGCGGCAAGCGCCCGCTGATGGCCGAGCTGGCCGAGCGCCTGGCCGACAGCGTGCTGGTGACCGACGACAACCCGCGTACCGAAGATCCCCTGCAGATCTTCGACGACATTCGCCCCGGCTTCAGTGCCCCCGATGCCGTGCGCTTCGTGGCCGGTCGTGGCCTGGCGATTGCCGAGCTGGTCGCTGCCGCCAGTGTTGACGACGTGCTCGTCCTGGCCGGCAAGGGACATGAGGACTACCAGGAGATCAACGGCGAGCGCCACGCCTTCTCCGACCTGGTCGAAGCCGCCAAGGCTCTGGATGCCTGGGAGGCCGCCAATGCTTGAAGCCATGAAACTGAGCGCTGTCGCCAATGCCTTGTCCGGTCGCCTGAGTGCGGCCGATGCCAGTTTTACCGGGGTGAGTATCGACAGCCGGTCGATCCAGCCTGGCCAGTTGTTCGTTGCCCTGACCGGACCTCGTTTCGACGGGCATGATTACCTGGATGACGTGGCGGCCAAGGGGGCTGTCGCGGCGCTGGTGGAACGTGAAGTCGCCGACAGCCAGTTGCCGCAACTGGTGGTGCGCGATACCCGCCTGGCCCTGGGGCAACTGGGGGCGTTGAATCGTGCCTTGTTCAACCAGCCGGTGGCCGCAGTGACCGGTTCCAGTGGCAAGACCACGGTCAAGGAGATGCTGGCGAGCATTCTGCGCACCCGTGGCCTGGTTCTGGCGACCCGTGGCAACCTGAACAATGACCTGGGCGTGCCGCTGACCCTGCTCGAACTGGCTGCGGAGCACAGTGCTGCGGTGATTGAGCTGGGCGCTTCACGCATCGGCGAAATCGCCTACACCGTTGCCATGACCAGGCCGCACGTGGCGATCCTGAACAATGCCGGAACCGCCCATGTCGGCGAGTTCGGTGGCCCGGAGAAAATCGTCGAGGCCAAGGGCGAGATCATCGAGGGCCTGCAGGCCGACGGCACCGCCGTGCTCAACCTGGACGACAAGGCCTTCCCGATCTGGAGGGCCCGCGCCGGCGAGCGCAAGGTGCTGACCTTCGCCCTGGACAACGACGCCGCCGATTTCCATGCCCGCGCGGTTTCCCGTGATGCGCGTGGCTGCCCGCAGTTCGAGCTGCACGGTCCGCAAGGTTCGGCAACGGTCCAGCTGAACCTGCTGGGTACCCACAACGTCGCCAATGCCCTGGCTGCTGCTGCCGCCGCCCATGCGCTGGGTGTGTCCCTGCCGGGCATCGTCGCTGGCCTGGAAGCGGTCCAGCCGGTGAAGGGTCGGACGGTAGCGCAATTGGCAATCAATGGCATTCGTGTAATTGACGATACCTACAACGCGAACCCCACCTCAATGTGCGCCGCCGTTGATATACTCGCCGGCTTTTCCGGCCGCACCGTCCTGGTGCTCGGAGATATCGGCGAGTTGGGCGAGTGGGCGGAGCAGGGGCATCGTGAAGTAGGGGCTTACGCCTCAGGCAAGGTTTCCGCGCTGTATGCGGTGGGACCGATGATGGCCCACGCCGTCGACGCATTTGGCCAGCACGCTCGTCATTTCGCCACCCAGGCCGATCTGATCGAGGCGCTTGGCGCCGAACAAGACACCAATACCACCATTTTGATCAAGGGTTCGCGCAGCGCGGCGATGGAGAACATCGTGGCGGCTCTGTGCGGGCCTGCGCCTCATATCAAGGGAGAGACGCATTAATGCTGCTGCTGCTAGCGGAGTACCTGCAACAGTTCTACAAAGGCTTCGCGGTCTTCCAGTACCTGACCCTGCGCGGGATTCTCGGGGTGCTGACCGCGCTGTCTCTGTCGCTGTTCCTGGGCCCGTGGATGATTCGTACCCTGCAGAGCCTGCAGATCGGCCAGGCAGTTCGCAACGACGGCCCGCAATCGCACCTGTCCAAGTCCGGTACGCCGACCATGGGTGGTGCGCTGATCCTGTCGTCCATCGGTGTCAGCACCCTGCTGTGGGCCGACCTGCACAATCGTTATGTCTGGGTGGTCCTGCTGGTGACCCTGCTGTTCGGCGCCATCGGTTGGGTCGATGACTACCGCAAGGTGATCGAAAAGAACTCGCGTGGCCTGCCAAGCCGCTGGAAGTATTTCTGGCAGTCGGTGTTCGGCCTGGGCGCGGCGATTTTCCTGTTCATGACTGCACAGACCCCGGTGGAAACCACCCTGATCGTGCCGATGCTCAAGGACGTCAGCATTCCCCTGGGCGTGGGCTTCGTGGTCCTGACCTATTTCGTGATCGTCGGCTCGAGCAACGCGGTCAACCTGACCGACGGCCTCGACGGCCTGGCGATCATGCCGACGGTGATGGTCGGCGGTGCGCTGGGCATCTTCTGCTACCTGTCGGGTAACGTGAAGTTCGCCGAATACCTGCTGATCCCCTATGTACCGGGAGCCGGTGAGCTGATCGTGTTCTGCGGCGCGTTGATCGGTGCCGGCCTGGGCTTCCTCTGGTTCAACACCTATCCGGCCCAGGTCTTCATGGGTGACGTCGGCGCGCTGGCGCTGGGCGCGGCCCTGGGCACCATCGCGGTGATCGTTCGCCAGGAAATCGTCCTGTTCATCATGGGCGGCGTGTTCGTCATGGAGACCCTGTCGGTGGTCATCCAGGTCGCCTCCTTCAAGATGACCGGTCGCCGGGTGTTCCGCATGGCACCGATTCACCACCACTTTGAACTCAAGGGCTGGCCCGAGCCACGCGTGATCGTCCGTTTCTGGATCATCACCGTGATCCTGGTGCTGATCGGCCTTGCCACCCTGAAGCTGAGGTAGAACCCGTGTCGCTGATCGCTTCTGACCACTTCCGCATCGTTGTCGGCCTCGGCAAGAGCGGCATGTCCCTGGTTCGCTTCCTGGCGAACCGGGGCGTTGCCTTTGCGGTGGCCGACACGCGGGAGAATCCACCGGAGCTGGCCACGCTGCGCCGTGACTATCCACAGGTGGAAGTGCGTTGTGGCGAGCTGGACGTCGACTTCCTCTGCCGTGCCGACGAGCTCTACGTGAGCCCCGGCCTGGCCCTGGCGACCCCGGCCCTGCAGGCCGCGGCGGCCCGTGGCGTGAAGCTGTCCGGTGATATCGAGCTGTTCACGCGTAACGCGAAGGCGCCGATCGTCGCGATCACCGGTTCCAACGCCAAGAGCACCGTGACCACCCTGGTGGGCGAAATGGCGGTAGCCGCCGGCAAGCGCGTGGCGGTCGGGGGCAACCTCGGTACCCCGGCGCTGGACCTGCTCGGCGATGACATCGAACTCTATGTGCTGGAGCTCTCGAGCTTCCAGCTGGAAACCACCGATCAGCTGAATGCCGAAGTGGCGACCGTACTCAACATCAGCGAAGACCACATGGACCGCTACAGCGGCCTGCCGGCCTATCACCTGGCCAAGCACCGGATCTTCCGGGGTGCCAGGCAGGTGGTGGTCAACCGTCAGGATGCCCTGTCCCGGCCGCTGATGAGCGAAGGCCTGCCGTGCTGGACCTTCGGCCTGGGCAAGCCGGACTTCAAGGCCTTCGGCTTGCGCGAGGAAGGCGGCGAGAAGTACCTGGCCTTCGAGTTCCAGAACCTGATGCCGGTGCGCGAGCTGAAGATCCGTGGTGCCCACAACCAGTCCAACGCGCTGGCCGCGCTGGCGCTCGGGCATGCCGTCGGGCTGCCGTTCGACGCCATGCTTTCGAGCCTGCGTACCTTCGCGGGCCTTGAGCACCGTTGCCAGTGGGTGCGCGAGCATGCTGGCGTGAACTACTACAACGACTCCAAGGCGACCAACGTCGGTGCGGCACTGGCCGCGATCGAGGGCCTGGGTGCCGATATCGACGGCAAGCTGGTGCTGATCGCCGGCGGCGATGGCAAGGGCGCGGATTTCTCCGCCCTGCGGGCGCCGGTCGCGGCCAATTGCCGGGCGGTGGTCCTGCTCGGGCGCGACGCCGAACTCCTGGCCCAGGCGTTGGGCGACGAGGTGCCATTGATTCGCGTGCAGACCCTGGACGAGGCGGTGCTGCGTTGCGCCGAACTGGCCCAGGCCGGCGATGCCGTGCTGTTGTCGCCGGCTTGCGCGAGCCTCGACATGTTCAAGAACTTCGAAGAGCGCGGGCGGCTGTTCGCCAGTGCCGTGGAGGGCTTGGCATGAATTTCAATATCCTCAAGCCGTATCCGTCGCCGATCATCACCGGGCGTGGCATCGACGTCGACTTCCCGATGCTCGCCGGCTGCCTGGCGTTGCTCGGCCTCGGCCTGGTGATGATCACTTCGGCTTCCTCCGAAGTGGCCGCCGTGCAGTCGGGCAACGCGCTGTATCACATGATCCGCCACCTGATTTACCTGGCCATCGGCGTGGGCGCCTGCATCGCCACGATGATGGTGCCGATCGCCACCTGGCAGCGCATGGGTTTCATGATGCTGGTCGGCGCCTTCGGTCTGCTGGTGATGGTGCTGCTGCCGGGTATCGGCCGTGAAGTGAACGGTTCGATGCGCTGGATCGGTTTCAGCTTCTTCAACGTGCAACCTTCGGAAATCGCCAAGGTGTTCGTGGTGATCTACCTCGCCGGCTATCTGGTGCGCCGGCAGAAGGAAGTGCGCGAGAGCTGGATGGGTTTCTTCAAGCCTTTCGTCGTACTGCTGCCGATGGCCGGCCTGCTGCTAATGGAGCCGGACTTCGGTGCCACCGTCGTGATGATGGGGGCGGCGGCGGCGATGTTGTTCCTCGGCGGCGTCGGGTTGTTGCGCTTCGGGCTGATGGTGTTGCTGGCGGTGGTCGCGGTGGTGGTGCTGATCAAGGCGCAACCCTACCGGATGGCGCGCCTGACGACCTTTACCGACCCTTGGGCCGACCAGTTCGGCTCCGGCTACCAGCTGACCCAGGCGCTGATCGCCTTCGGTCGTGGCGAGTGGCTGGGCGTGGGCCTGGGCAACAGCGTGCAGAAGCAGTTCTACCTGCCGGAAGCGCACACCGACTTCGTGTTCTCCGTGCTGGCCGAGGAGCTGGGTGCGGTGGGCTCGCTGTGCACCGTCGCGCTGTTCGTGTTCGTCAGCGTGCGCGCCATGTACATCGGCCTGTGGGCAGAGAAGGCCAAGCAGTTCTTTGCCGCCTATATGGCGTACGGCCTGGCGTTCCTGTGGATCGGCCAGTTCCTCATCAATATCGGTGTGAACGTCGGCCTGCTGCCGACCAAGGGCCTGACCCTGCCTTTCCTCAGCTACGGTGGCAGCTCCCTGGTGATCTGCTGTGCCTGTCTCGGCCTGTTGCTGCGGATCGAATGGGAGAGCCGCACCCACCTGGGTAGTGAAGAGATGGAGTTCGATGAAAGCGACTTTGCGGAGGACACTCCCCATGGGCGCTAACGTACTGATCATGGCCGGTGGTACCGGCGGCCACGTGTTCCCGGCCCTGGCCTGTGCCCGTGAGTTCCAGGCCCGCGGTTTCACCGTGCACTGGCTCGGCACGCCACGTGGCATCGAGAACGAGCTGGTGCCCAATGCCGGCCTGCCACTGCACCTGATCAACGTCGCCGGCCTGCGTGGCAAGGGCAAGCTGTCGCTGCTCAAGGCACCGTTCGTGCTGCTGCGGGCGGTCTGGCAGGCGCGCAAGGTGATTCGCCAACTCAAGCCGGTCTGCGTGCTGGGCTTCGGTGGTTATGTCACCGGTCCCGGTGGCGTCGCCGCGCGTCTGGCTGGCGTGCCGGTGATCGTGCACGAGCAGAACGCCGTGGCGGGTACCGCCAATCGGCTGCTGGTGCCCTTGGCGGCCCGGGTCTGCGAAGCTTTCCCGAACACCTTCGGGGCCTCGGGCAAGCGTCGTACCACCGGCAACCCGGTGCGTCCGGAGCTGTTCCTGGAAACCCCGCGCCAGGCCCTGGGCGGTCGCCCGGCGCGCCTGCTGATCCTCGGCGGCAGCCTTGGCGCCGAACCGTTGAACAAGCTGCTGCCCGAAGCACTGGCCCAGGTGCCGGTCGAATACCGTCCGGAGGTGTTCCACCAGGCCGGTCGCAATCACGACGAAGTGACCGCCGAACGCTACAAGGCGGCGGGCGTCGAGGCGCAGGTAGCGCCGTTTATCAAGGACATGGCCCAGGCTTATGGCTGGGCCGACCTGGTGGTCTGCCGCGCAGGCGCGCTGACCGTCAGTGAACTGGCGGCTGCCGGTCTGCCCTCGTTGCTGGTGCCTCTGCCCCATGCGATCGACGACCACCAGACCCGCAATGCCGAATATTTGGCCGGGGAGGGCGCTGCCTTCCTGCTGCCGCAAAGAACGACTGGCGCCGCCGATCTGGCGGCACGCCTGACAGAGGTTTTGATGCAACCGGAACGACTGAACACCATGGCGAGCACCGCACGCCGCCTGGCCAAGCCCGATGCCACCCGCACCGTCGTCGAGATCTGCCTGGAGGTGGCTCATGGTTGAGAGTCAGAAAGCCATTCCCCAGCCGGAAATGCGCCGCATCCGTCGCATCCACTTCGTCGGTATCGGTGGCGTGGGCATGTGCGGGATTGCCGAAGTGCTGCTGAACCTGGGCTACGAAGTGTCCGGTTCCGACCTGAAAACCTCGCCGGTCACCGACCGGCTCGAGTCGTTTGGCGCGAAGATCTTCATCGGCCACCGCTCCGAGAACGCTGCCAGCGCCGATGTGCTGGTGGTGTCGAGCGCGGTGAACAAGTCCAACCCGGAAGTCGCGACCGCCCTGGAGCGTCGCATTCCGGTGGTGCCACGCGCCGAGATGCTTGCCGAACTGATGCGCTATCGCCACGGTATCGCCGTGGCCGGTACCCATGGCAAGACCACCACCACCAGCCTGATCGCCTCGGTGTTCGCCGCGGGTGGCCTCGATCCGACCTTCGTCATCGGCGGCCGGCTGAACGCTGCGGGCACCAACGCCCAGCTCGGTACCAGCCGCTACCTGATCGCCGAAGCCGATGAAAGCGACGCCAGCTTCCTGCATCTGCAGCCGCTGGTCGCCGTGGTCACCAACATCGACGCCGACCACATGGACACCTACGAAGGCGATTTCAGCAAGCTGAAGAAGACCTTCGTCGAGTTCCTCCACAACCTGCCGTTCTACGGCCTCGCCGTGGTCTGCCTGGACGACCCGGTGGTGCGCGAGATCCTGCCGCAGATCGCCCGTCCGACCGTGACCTACGGGGTTCACGAAGACGCCGACGTGCGCGCGATCAACATTCGCCAGTCCGGCATGCAGACCCACTTCACCGTGTTGCGCCGCGATCGCGAGCCGCTGGACGTGTCGGTGAACATGCCGGGCAACCACAACGTGCTGAACTCGCTGGCCACCATCGCCATCGCCACCGACGAGGGCATCAGCGATGAAGCCATCGTCCAGGGCCTGTCGGGCTTCCAGGGCGTCGGCCGGCGCTTCCAGGTCTACGGCGAACTGCCGGTGGACGGTGGCAGCGTGATGCTGGTCGACGACTACGGCCACCACCCGACCGAAGTCGCGGCGGTGATCAAGGCCGTGCGCGGTGGTTGGCCGGAGCGTCGCCTGGTGATGGTCTACCAGCCGCACCGCTATACCCGTACCCGCGACCTGTACGACGATTTCGTCCAGGTCCTTGCCGATGCCAACGTGTTGCTGTTGATGGAAGTCTATCCGGCCGGCGAAGAAGCCATTCCCGGCGCGGACAGCCGCCAGCTGTGCCGCAGCATTCGCCAGCGTGGTCAGCTCGACCCGATCTACATCGAGCGGGGCGTCGACCTGGCTCCGCTGGTCAAGCCACTGCTGCAAGCGGGTGACATCCTGCTGTGCCAGGGCGCCGGTGATATCGGTGGCCTTGCCCCGCAATTGCTCAAGAGCGCGTTGTTCACAGGCGCGGTTGCCGCAACCGGCGCGGAGAAATCGAAATGACCGCCGCCTACGCCAACCTGTTCTCGACCCTCGAGCCGAAGGACTTCGGCCGCGTCGCCGTGCTGTTCGGTGGCAAGAGCGCCGAGCGTCCGGTGTCGCTGAAGTCGGGTGCCGCGGTGCTCGAAGCCCTGCAGGGCGCGGGTGTCGATGCCTTCGGTATCGACGTGGGCGACGATCTGCTGCAGCGCCTGCTCAATGAACGGATCGACCGTGCCTTCATCATCCTCCACGGTCGTGGTGGCGAAGACGGCAGCATGCAGGGCCTGCTGGAGTGCCTGGAGATTCCCTACACCGGTAGCGGCATCCTTGCCTCGGCCCTGGCCATGGACAAGCTGCGCACCAAGCAGGTCTGGCACAGCCTCGGTATTCCGACCCCGCGCCACGCCGTGCTGGGCTGCGAGGCCGACTGTATTTCAGCCGGTGCGGAACTGGGTTTCCCTTTGATCGTCAAACCTGCCCATGAAGGCTCCAGTATTGGGATGGCCAAGGTGACCGGCGTCGACGAATTGATCGCCGCCTGGAGAGCCGCCGCCACCTACGATTCGCAAGTGTTGGTCGAACAGTGGATTCAAGGTCCGGAGTTCACCATTGCCACGCTGCGCGGCCAGGTTTTGCCGCCGATCGCACTCGGCACCCCGCATTCGTTCTACGACTACGACGCCAAGTACCTGGCTTCCGATACCCAGTATCGGATCCCTTGTGGCCTCGACAGTACCAAGGAAAAGGAACTGATGGACCTCACGGCGAAAGCCTGCGAGGCGCTCGGTATCGCCGGTTGGGCGCGTGCCGACGTGATGCAGGATGCCGACGGGCAGTTCTGGTTCCTGGAAGTCAACACCGCCCCGGGCATGACCGACCACAGTCTGGTCCCGATGGCGGCACGCGCGGCCGGCCTCGATTTCCAGCAGTTGGTGCTGGCGATCCTGGCGGAAAGTGTCGCCAGCAACCCAGGACCGAGAGGTTAACGAGCCATGCACGGCGCGCAGATTCGTCATCAGCCACCCGGTTCCGGCCGTAACAAGCCGGTCCCGCGGGGCGCCAGTCGAATGGTGGCCAAGGAGCCGGTGTCGGTGCGCATGCCAAAAGCCAATTTCGGCTTTTTCAAGCGCCTGATGTGGCCGGTACTGCTGGTGGCGCTGGGCTTCGGCACCTACGAAGGTGCCCAGCGCCTGCTGCCCTATGCGGATCGGCCGATCAGCAAGATCAACGTGCAGGGCGACCTGAGCTACATCAGCCAGCAGGCGGTGCAGCAGCGGATCGCACCGTATGTCGCGGCGAGCTTCTTCACCATCGACCTGGCGAGCATGCGCGCCGAGTTGGAAACCATGCCGTGGATCGCCCACGCCGAAGTCCGCCGGGTATGGCCGGACCAGGTGGTGATCCGGCTGGAAGAGCAGTTGCCGGTGGCCCGTTGGGGCGACGAGGCGTTGTTGAACAACCAGGGCCAGGCGTTCGCGCCACGGGAACTGGCGAACTACGAACATCTGCCGCAGCTGTTCGGCCCGCAGCGGGCCCAGCAGCAGGTGATGCAGCAGTACCAGGTGCTGAGCCAGATGTTGCGCCCGCTGGGCTTCTCCATCGCCCGGCTGGAGCTGCGGGAACGGGGCAGCTGGTTCCTGACCACCGGTGCCGGCAGTTCGGGCCCTGGCATCCAGTTGTTGTTGGGTCGCGACCACCTGGTCGAGAAGATGCGCCGTTTCATTGCCATTTATGAAAAAACGCTGAAAGAACAGATTACGAACATTGCCAGCATCGATCTGCGCTACGCCAACGGCCTGGCCGTCGGATGGCGGGAACCTGTGGCACCCGTAGCGGCCAAACCCGCCGTTGCGAAGAATTAAGAAGAGGCAGGACCATGGCAAACGTGCAAAGCGGCAAAATGATCGTCGGACTGGATATCGGCACCTCCAAGGTGGTGGCGCTGGTAGGCGAGGTCGCGGCCGATGGCACAGTGGAAATCGTCGGTATCGGTACCCATCCTTCCCGCGGCCTGAAGAAGGGCGTGGTGGTGAACATCGAGTCCACCGTCCAGTCGATCCAGCGTGCGGTGGAAGAGGCGCAACTGATGGCCGGCTGCCGGATCCACTCGGCGTTCGTCGGCGTGGCGGGTAATCACATCCGCAGCCTGAACTCCCATGGCATCGTCGCCATTCGCGACCGCGAAGTCAGCTCGGCGGACCTGGAACGCGTACTCGATGCGGCCCAGGCCGTGGCGATTCCGGCTGATCAGCGGGTCCTGCACACCCTGCCGCAGGACTATGTGATCGACAACCAGGAAGGCGTGCGCGAGCCGCTGGGCATGTCCGGCGTACGCCTGGAAGCCAAGGTTCACGTGGTCACCTGCGCGGTGAACGCGGCACAGAACATCGAGAAGTGCGTGCGCCGTTGCGGCCTGGAAATCGACGACATCATCCTCGAGCAATTGGCCTCGGCCTACTCGGTGCTGACCGACGACGAGAAAGAGCTGGGCGTGTGCCTGGTGGACATCGGCGGCGGTACCACCGACATCGCCATCTTCACCGAAGGCGCGATCCGCCATACCGCGGTAATCCCGATCGCCGGCGACCAGGTGACCAACGACATCGCCATGGCGTTGCGCACCCCGACCCAGTACGCCGAGGAGATCAAGATTCGCTACGCCTGCGCCCTGGCCAAGCTGGCCGGTGCCGGCGAGACCATCAAGGTCCCGAGCGTCGGTGATCGTCCGCCACGCGAGCTGTCCCGCCAGGCCCTGGCCGAAGTGGTCGAGCCACGCTACGACGAACTGTTCACGCTGATCCAGGCCGAGCTGCGTCGCAGCGGCTACGAAGACCTGATTCCGGCCGGCATCGTGCTGACCGGCGGTACCTCGAAGATGGAAGGCGCGGTCGAGCTGGCCGAGGAAATTTTCCACATGCCGGTCCGCCTGGGTGTTCCGCACACCGTCAAGGGCCTGTCCGACGTGGTCCGCAACCCGATCTATTCAACTGGTGTGGGGCTGTTGCTGTATGGGCTGCAAAAGCAGTCGGATGGCATTCCCCTGTCCGGTTACAACAGCGGCAACAGAAACGACTATCGCGATGAAGAACAGAAGGCTCCTGTATTCGAGCGCCTGAAGCGCTGGGTACAGGGCAACTTTTAAAGTTTCAAAGCAGTAGAAGTAGGCGAAAAACTAGAGAAATGAAAGGAGAGGGAACATGTTCGAACTCGTAGACAACGTCCCACAAAGCCCGGTAATCAAGGTTATCGGTGTCGGCGGTGGCGGCGGCAACGCCGTCAACCACATGGTCAAGACCAACATCGAAGGCGTCGAGTTCATCTGCGCCAACACCGATGCCCAGGCGCTGAAGAACATCGGCGCGCGGACCATCCTGCAACTGGGTACCGGTGTGACCAAGGGCCTGGGCGCAGGTGCCAACCCGGAAGTCGGTCGCCAGGCCGCCCTGGAAGACCGTGAGCGCATCGCCGAAGTGCTGCAGGGCACCAACATGGTGTTCATCACCACCGGCATGGGCGGCGGTACCGGTACCGGTGCAGCGCCGATCATCGCCGAAGTGGCCAAGGAAATGGGCATCCTCACCGTTGCGGTGGTGACCCGTCCGTTCCCGTTCGAAGGCCGCAAGCGCATGCAGATCGCCGATGAAGGCATCCGTGCACTGAGCGAAAGCGTCGACTCGTTGATCACCATTCCCAACGAGAAGCTGCTGACCATCCTGGGCAAGGACGCCAGCCTGCTGTCGGCGTTCGCCAAGGCCGACGACGTGCTGGCCGGTGCCGTTCGCGGTATCTCCGACATCATCAAGCGTCCGGGCATGATCAACGTCGACTTCGCCGACGTGCGTACCGTGATGAGCGAAATGGGCATGGCGATGATGGGCACTGGCTGCGCCAGCGGTCCAAACCGTGCACGTGAAGCCACCGAGGCGGCGATCCGCAACCCGCTGCTGGAAGACGTCAACCTGCAGGGCGCCCGCGGCATCCTGGTCAACATCACCGCAGGCCCGGACCTGTCGCTGGGTGAATACTCCGACGTGGGTAGCATCATCGAGGCCTTCGCCTCGGAAGCGGCCATGGTCAAGGTCGGTACCGTCATCGATCCGGACATGCGCGACGAGCTGCACGTGACCGTGGTTGCCACCGGCCTGGGGGCCCGTATCGAGAAGCCTGTGAAGGTCATCGACAACACCCTGCAGACCGCCAGCCAGCCAGCTGCCACCCAGGCACCGGCTGCCGCCCGTCAGGAACTGCCGTCGGTGAACTACCGTGACCTGGACCGTCCGACCGTCATGCGCAACCAGGCCCAGGCCGGTGCTGCGACTGCCGCGAAGATGAATCCACAGGATGATCTGGACTATCTGGATATCCCGGCCTTCCTGCGTCGTCAGGCCGATTGATGGAATGTATCAGGAGTATTAGGGTGATTGGTGTTCAGCAAAGGTCTGGTCTGATATTATCGCCAGCCTTTGTTGATACCTGTTCGCAATTTGCGCTGAAGCGGCCAAAGCCATGATTAAACAACGCACCCTGAAAAATATTATCCGTGCTACAGGTGTCGGCCTGCACTCGGGCGAGAAGGTCTACCTGACCCTCAAGCCCGCGCCCGTGGATACCGGCATCGTGTTTTGTCGTGCCGACCTCGACCCTGTGGTGCAGATCCCTGCGCGCGCGGAAAACGTTGGTGAAACCACCATGTCGACCACCCTGGTCAACGGTGACACCAAAGTGGACACGGTGGAGCATTTGCTCTCGGCCATGGCTGGCCTGGGCATCGATAACGCCTACGTCGAGCTCTCCGCGTCCGAAGTTCCGATCATGGACGGCAGCGCTGGACCCTTCGTATTCCTGATTCAATCCGCCGGCCTGGAAGAACAGGACGCAGCCAAGAAGTTCATCCGCATCCTGCGCGAAGTCACAGTGGAAGACGGCGACAAGCGCGCCACTTTCGTGCCTTTCGACGGGTTCAAGGTGAGCTTCGAGATCGATTTCGATCACCCGGTGTTCCGTGACCGCACCCAGAGTGCCAGCGTGGATTTCTCCAGCACGTCGTTCGTGAAGGAAGTCAGCCGCGCCCGTACCTTTGGTTTCATGAGTGATATCGAGTACCTGCGCAAGCACAACCTCGCACTCGGCGGCAGCGTGGAAAACGCCATCGTGGTCGACTCGGATGGTGTACTGAACGAAGACGGCCTTCGCTACGAAGACGAATTCGTCAAGCACAAGATCCTCGACGCCATCGGTGACCTCTACCTGCTGGGCAACAGCCTGATTGGTGAGTTCAAGGGCTTCAAGTCCGGTCACGCATTGAACAACCAGCTCCTGCGCAAGCTCATCGAGCAGAAGGATGCCTGGGAAGTGGTGACTTTCGAAGACGCCAGCACGGCGCCGATCTCGTACATGCGTCCCGTTGCGGCCGTGTAACGACTTCTCCTTTTGTTGTTCTTCAAAGGCTGCCTTCGGGCAGCCTTTTTTTATGCCTGGGCTTCGGCATCGGCTGCGTGCACCACCTGGTCGCGGCCGTGGTACTTGGCGTGATACAGCGCCTGGTCGGCCGCCTGCACCAGTTGGTCGAGCCTGGCTCCGCCGGCAACGGCCTCACGGGAAACCCAGCGGGTACTGGCGCCGATGCTGACACTGATGGGCGAGGCATCGGCGAGCAGGGGCGGTATCTGCCGGATGGCGTGCCTGATCTTCTCGGCCAGGCAGCGTGCGCCGGCTTCGTCGGTCTGTGGCAGGATCACCGCGAACTCCTCGCCGCCGTAACGGGCGAGCAGATCGCCCGGGCGACGGATGTTGTCACCGATCACCCGGGCAATCTGGCGCAACGCCTCGTCACCCATCGGATGACCGTGGCGGTCATTGAATGCCTTGAAGTGGTCGGCGTCGATCATCAGCAGTGACAACGGCTGTCCCGAGCGTTGCGCGCGGTTCCACTCGCGCTGCAGCGACTGGTCCAGCGCCCGGCGGTTGGCGACGCCGGTGAGGCTGTCGGTGGTGGCCAATTCGGCCAGCTCCTGTTCGGCCCGCTGGCGCAGGCGCAGTTCCCGTGCCAGCAGCCAGCTCAGCCACAACAGTCCGAAACACAGTGCGCCCGTGGCGCTGCCCACCAGCCAGGTGGTACGTCGCCAGGCGGCATAGACTTCTTCCTCCGACAGGGCCACGACCACGATCAATGGCAATTCGCCGACCTGGGAGAAGGTATACAGGCGCTGGCGGCCGTCGTTGCCCGAAATACCGCTGAAGCTGCCGTTGCCCTCGCGCACGATGCGCAGGAAGTTGGGACGCTGGCTGAAATCCTTGCCGACCATGTCGGCGCTCATCAGCGGTTCCTGGGCGAGCAGAATGCCGTCGCTGCTGAGCAGGTTGACGGTGCTGCTGGCACCGATGTTCAGGGTCTTGAACAGGTCATTGAAATAGCTCAGGCGTATGGCGGCCCTGGCCACGCCGAGAAAATCGCCTTCGGGTGACGAGACCCGGCGACTGAAGCTGATGCGCCAGTCGACGATCCGTCCGCGGGCCAGGAACGGGTGACTGATCATCATCGCCGGGCTCGGGTTGTCGACGTGGGTCTTGAAGTATTCGCGGTCGGCGAAATTGCCTGGCCGGGGCTCGATCGAGGTCGAGTCGGCAATCACCTCGCCGTGCTTGTCGAGCAGCAGGATGTCGCCTTTCTGCGGGGCGGCCGTGGCACTGTCGAACAGCGCCAGGTGGCGGATCTGCGGCGAGACCTGCTTGAGATCCTCGCGTCGTGAGGCGGCGATCAGGTCCTGCAGGGACCTGTCGTAGAGTTCGGCGTTGCGCAGCAGGTCGGCATCGATCAGTTGCACGATGTTCGTCGCGGCGCGCGTGGCGAACAGCTCAGCGCTGCCACGCTCGCGAATCAGCAGATAGATGACGATACCGAGGATCGCGCTGACGCTCAGGCCGCTGCCGAGTATCAGCAACAGGCGAGGCAATGCCGAACGGCTTGAAGAATGATTGATGGCAAACCTCACGGGGCTCGGGGGTGATGGGCGCCGGTATGAAGCCCCAACTGCAAGAAGGCCAGCATCAGGGGCTGGCCTTTTTAGCGAATGCTAGAAGATATTCACCGGGTAGTCGACGATGACCCGATATTCGTCGACGTCCCGATCCACCGCCGAGTAGCCGCCGCTGCCGCGGTTGGTCGCCCACTGCAGGCGCAGCGCCAGATCCCTCGCCCGACCATCCTGCACCACGTACTGGATGTCCAGGTCGCGTTCCCAGTGCCGCGCGTGCGTGCCGTCGGCGCTGTACCAGCTGGCGTAGCCGCGGCTGCCCTGGTCGGCGCTGCTCAGGTCCAGGGTTCCGCGGGAGTAGGAGATCGCCGAGGTCAGGCCCGGCAGGCCGAGGCCGGCGAAATCGTAGGCGTACTTGAGTTTCCACGAGCGCTCGCCAGGCCCGTTGAAGTCCGAATACTGCTGGGAGTTGTCGAGGAAGATGCTGTCGCCCTGGTTGATGTAGTCGAAGGGCGTATTGCCGTTCACCCGCTGGTAGGCGGCGGTCAGGCTGTGGCTGCCGACACCCAGGGTCAGGTGCAGGCTGTAGGTGTTGTTGTCGATGTGTCCGAGCAGGGCCTGGCCAGTGTCGCGGGTGTGATAGGCATGCAGCCCGGGATTGAGGCTCACTCCGTCAGCGAGTGTCCAGGTGTAGTCCAGGTCATAGTAGTACTGGTTCCAGATGTCCTTGAGCGTGGCCGCGTACAGATTGCTGGTCAGGCCGGGAGTACCGCTCCAGGAAGCGCCGAGCCAGTCCAGGTGACGGCTTTCGCGAGCGTCGGGCAGGCTGCCGTAGGCGGTGCCGATGCGCCGGTGGCCGCTCTGGTTGTAGAGCTTGGTGAAGCTGGCCCGGCCGCCTTCGAGCAGCAGCCCGTCGACGCTGTGGTTGGCCAGGCTGAAACCGCGGAAGGTTTGCGGCAGCATGCGTGTGCGGCCACCCGCGATCACCGGGTTGCCCAGGAACAGGTCGCCGGCCTTGAGTTCGCTGTCGAGGGCACGCAGCTTGAGGGTGCCGCCAGCGGTGGAGAATGATCCCGGCGCCTTGCCGCTGCCATCGCTGACCGGCAGGAGGCTGGAGCCGTCGGTGCCGCCACCGCCGTCCAGCTTGAGCCCGAGTAGGGCGTGGGCATCGAGCCCGAAACCCACGACACCGGGGGTATAGCCCGATTCGAAGAGACCGATGAAGCCCTGGCCCCATTCCTTGCTGTCATCGACATGCTGGTCGCGGCGGTCGCGGTTCATGTAGTAGTTGCGGGTATTGAGCCGGAGGCTCGAACCTTCGATGAAACCGTCGCCGGTGGGAGTGTCGGCGGCCTGGGCGGCGTTCGACATCGTTGCAGCCAGAGCAATGAAGATCGGGCTGAGTGAGTGGGCAGTCTTCATGACTGTTGAGCTCCTTGGGTCGATGAAACGGTCGTTCTTGTTGTGTAACGCGGGGTGCAGCCAAAAATAAAAAAAGCCGCTGTGTCAGCGGCTTTTGAAACCATCGATCACGGGCAGGAACTGGATCGATGGAGAGGGAAACGGTCTCTGGGTATGGCTCAGCTGTCCTTGGCGCTGTCCGGCTGACCCGCGCTTACCGAACTGTGCTGCTCTGGCATGCGGCTTTTGGCCTTGGCGGTCATCTCGGCGCGGTCCTGGCGGGCAGCGGCCCGGGCGGCGTTCTGTGCGACGAAGGACTGGGATTCCTCGGCGTGAGCCAGAGGTGACAACATGACGGCGCTGAGGACAAAGAGACTGGCCACACCCATGGAACTGGACATTTCAAGAACCTTCTTGCAGAGCAAGTGCTGTTTGGTGAGGCAAGGATAAGGGGCTTGATGGGGTGGAAAAAGACCGCTCCGCTTGAAGGACTGTTACGTTTCGGGCAACAGTCGCTGTCGAGGGAGCGTCAGGCGGGTAGGTGGATGCCGAAGGTGTTGATGCCATCGCCGCTGCGCACGAACACGTCGCCGCCGTGCATCAGCGCAATCGCCTTGACGATCGCCAACCCCAGTCCATGGTTGGCGCCGCTGTTGCTGCGCGAGGCATCGACCCGGTAGAAGCGTTCGAACAGGCGCGAGAGGTGTTCGCTGGCGATGGTCTCCCCGGGGTTGGAAACGGCGATCGCCACCTGTTCGCCTTCCTGCCCGATGCGCACGCTGATCACCTGGCCGGGCGCGGTATGTTGCACCGCGTTGCTCAGCAGGTTGATCAGCGCCCGGCGCAGGTGGGCAATCTCGATCCGCACCTGGGCGTCGCCGCTGACTTCGACCCGGACCTGGGCGTCTTCGAGAATGAAGTCCAGGTAGTCCAGGGTCGTCGCGACCTCTGCCGCCAGCGAGGTGCTGATCAGCTTGGTGGCCTTGCTGCCCTGGTCGGCGCTGGCGAGGAACAGCATGTCATTGATGATCGAACGCAGGCGCTCCAGTTCCTCGAGGTTCGATTGCAGCACCTCGAAGTAATGTTCGGCGGAACGCCCGCGGGTCAGTGCCACCTGGGTCTGGCCGATCAGGTTGGTCAGTGGCGAGCGCAGTTCGTGGGCGACGTCGGCATTGAACGATTCCAGCCGCGAGTAGGCTTGCTCGACCCGCTCCAGGGTCGAGTTGAAGGCGTTGACGAACTGGCTCAGCTCCGGGGGCAGCGGCGACAGTTGCAGGCGTCCGGTCAGGCGTGGCGGCGCCAGCTTGCCGGCTTCCTGCGACAGCTTGATCAGCGGCTTGAGACCGATCCGGGCGACCCAGTAACCGAGGGCCGAGGCCAGCAGCACGCCGATGATCGCCAGGCTGACCAGGGCGATCAGCAACTGGTGCTGGGTCTGGCGGAAGGTTTCGGTATCGATGGCGATCAGAAACTGCAGGGGCGGTCTTTGCTCCTTGGCCGGCATCGTGTTGAGCAGCACCTTGAACGGGTAGGCATGTCCCGGCAGGTGCAGGTCGCGCATGCCCTTGGGGCCGGCGGCGAACGCGCGGATCTGTGCGTCGGGGGCACCGTATTCGTAGTTCGGGTCGCCGCTGACCACCCAGAAACGGATGCGCTTGTCCTCTTCACCCAGTTGCTTGAGCTTGGCGCTGAACTTGCTCCAGTGATCCGGGGTACCGAAGCGGTTGATCGAGGACTCGAGCACGCTGTAGCGCGCGTCCAGCTCGGCCTCGGGCAGCAGGCCCAGGCCCTTTTCCACCTGCAGGTACAGCGCACCACCGATCAGCAGGAACACCAGCAGCGCGACCAGGCTGAACATGGTGCTGAGGCGCAGGGCGATCGAGTTAGTCGGCACCACGGCTCTCCAGCACGTAGCCCATGCCGCGGATGGTGTGCAGCAGTTTCTGTTCGAACGGGCCGTCGAGCTTGGCCCGCAGGCGCTTGATCGCGACCTCGACGACGTTCGCATCGCTATCGAAGTTGATGTCCCAGACCATTTCGGCAATCGCCGTCTTCGAGAGGATTTCGCCTTGGCGCCGGGCCAGCACGCTGAGCAGGGAGAACTCCTTGGCGGTCAGGTCCAGGCGTTGGCCGGCGCGACTGGCCTTGCGGCTGATCAGGTCGACCCACAGGTCGGCCACGCTGATCTGCACCGGCTCGTGGCCACCGCCGCTGCGGCGGGTCAGCGCCTGCAGGCGGGCTACCAGTTCGAGAAAGGAAAACGGTTTGCCCAGGTAGTCGTCGGCGCCGTCGCGCAGGCCGCGGATGCGGTCCTCGACCCGCTCGCGGGCAGTGAGCATGATCACTGGCGTCTGCTTGCGCGCCCGCAGCGCCTTGAGCACGCCAAAGCCGTCGAGCTCCGGCAGCATCACGTCGAGCACGATCACCGCGTAGTCGCTCTCCAGCGCCAGGTGCAGGCCACCGACGCCATCGCGGGCGAGGTCGACGGTATAACCCTGTTCGGTCAGGCCGCGATGCAGGTAGTCGGCGGTTTTTTCTTCATCTTCGATAATCAGGACACGCATTGCTCAGCCTCAATGGGTGATCGCCGGCACGGCTGCCGGTTGGGGCCGATGGAAAAGCCGCTCGAGCCACAAGTATATGACGGGCGTGGTGAACAGCGTCAGCGCCTGGCTCACCAGCAGGCCGCCGACCACGGCGATGCCCAGCGGCTGGCGCAGCTCGGCACCGGTACCGTGGCCGAGCATCAGCGGCAGTGCGCCGAGCAGGGCGGCCAGGGTGGTCATGATGATCGGCCGGAAGCGGGTGATACAGGCCTTGTAGATGGCTTGCTGGGGCGTCAGTCCGCCACGCTGGGCCTCAAGGGCGAAGTCGATCATCAGGATGCCGTTCTTCTTCACGATGCCGATCAGCAGCACCAGGCCGATCAGTGCCATGATCGAGAAGTCCTGGCCCAGCAGCCAGAGCATGATCAGTGCGCCGAGGCCGGCCGAGGGCAGGGTGGAGATGATCGTCAGCGGGTGTACGAAGCTCTCGTAGAGCACGCCGAGAATGATGTACACCGCCACCAGCGCGGCAAGGATCAGCCACGGCTGGCTGGCCAGGGAACTCTGGAAGGCCTGGGCCGCGCCCTGGAAGTTGCCGCTGATGGAGGCCGGCATGCCGATTTCGTTCTTCGCCTGGTTGAGCAGCAGCACCGCATCGCCCAACGCCACGCCTGGGCTCAGGTTGAAGGACAGGTTGGCGGCAGGGAACATGCCGTCGTGGGCGATCGACAGCGGTCCGCTGGTGGGCACGTCGAAGCGTGCCAGGGCCGACAGCGGGACCATCTCGCCGGTCAGCGGCGAGCGCAGGTAGAAGTAGTTCAGGCTCTCGGCCTTACCGCGTTGGGCGGCGTCCAGCTCGAGGATCACGTTGTACTGGTTGGTCTCGGTCTGGTACTCGTTGACCTGGCGCTGGCCGAAGGCATCGTAGAGCGCTTCGTCGACATCGCTGGCGGTCAGGCCGAAGCGCGCGGCGGCCCGGCGGTCGATGGTGATATGGGTGATGCTGCCGCCCAGCTGCAGGTCGTTGGACAGGTCGCGAAAGGCCGGGTTGGCCCGCAGCTTCTCCGTCAGGCGCTGGGTCCAGGTGTTCAGTGTGTCGCCGTCGTTGCTCTTGAGCACGTACTGGTACTGGGCCCGGCTCGGTCCGGAACTGAGGTTGATGTCCTGGCCGGCGCGCAGGTAGAGCACGATACCGGGGATCTGCATCAGCTTCGGGCGGATCCGGTCAATGAAGGCACTGGCGGAAACGTCGCGCTGGTCCTGTGGCTTGAGCGCGATCCAGAAGCGGCCGTTGGCGATGGTCTGGTTGCTGCCCGAGACGCCCACCGAATGGGAGAACGCCTGCACCGCCGGATCGGCGGCGACGATCTCGGCAAGGGCCTTGTGCTTGGCCACCATGTTGTCGAACGACACGTCGGCAGCGGCTTCGGTGGTGCCCAGCACGAAACCGGTGTCCTGCACGGGGAAGAAGCCCTTGGGAATGAACACGTAGCCGGCGATGGCCAGGCCCAGGGTCAGGCAGAAGATCCCGAACATCAGTTTCTGGTGGTCCAGCGCACGGCGCAGCCCGCGTTCGTAGAGCGCCAGCAGGCGCTCGCCGAAGGTCGCCTTGGCGTGTTCGTGATGCACCGGCGCGCGCATGAACAGCGCGGCCAGGGTGGGCGCCAGGGTCAGCGAGACCACCACCGAAATCAGGATGGTCGAGGTTGCGGTCAGGGCGAACTCCTTGAACAACCGACCGACCACCCCACCCATGAACAGCAGCGGGATAAAGGCGGCAATCAGCGAGAAACTGATGGAGACCACGGTGAAGCCGATCTCCCCGGCGCCCTTGATCGCGGCCTCGCGCATGCCGTCGCCGGCCTCCAGGTGGCGGTGGATGTTTTCCACCACGACGATCGCATCGTCGACCACGAAGCCGACGGCGATGACGATCGCCACCAGGGTCAGGTTGTTCAGGCTGAAGCCCATCACGTACATCAGCGCAAAGCTGGCGACCAGCGACACGCCGAGCACCGCCGAGACGATCAGGGTCGCCGACAGCTGGCGCAGGAACAGCGCCATCACCGCGACCACCAGCAGGATGGCGATCAGCAGGGTCATTTCCACTTCATGCAGCGAGGCGCGGATGGTCTGGGTGCGGTCGATCAGTTCCTTGACCTGCACCGAGGCCGGCAGCATGGCTTCCAGGCCGGGCAGGGCGGCCTTGATCCGGTCCACGGTCTCGACGATGTTCGCCCCCGGCTGGCGCGAGATCACCAGGTTCACCCCTGGCACGTCACCGGACCAGGCCTGCACGTAGGCGTCCTCGGAGCCACGGATCACCCGGGCGATGTCCTTGAGCTGCACCGGGGCGCCGTTCTTGTAGGAGACGATCAGCTCGCCGTATTCCTCCGGCTGGAACAACTGGTCGTTGGTCGACAGGGTCGAAATGCTCGACTTGCCGTACAACGCGCCCTTGGCCAGGTTGAGGCTGGTCTGCTGGATCGCCAGGCGGATGTCCGCCAGGGTCAGGCCGATGGCCGCCAGGCGGTCTGCCGAGGCCTGCACGCGAATGGCCGGGCGCTGCTGGCCGGTGATGTTGATCTGGCCGACACCGTCGATCTGGCTGAGCTGGCGGGCCAGCAGGGTCTCGGCGTAGTCGCTCAGTTCGGTACCGGGCATCTGGCTGGAGCTGACGCTGAGGATCAGCACCGGGCTGTCGGCCGGGTTGACCTTACGCCAGGTCGGCAGGGTCGGCATGTCCTTGGGCAGCTTGCCCGAGGCGGTGTTGATCGCCGCCTGGACTTCCTGAGCGGCGGTGTCGATGCTCTTGCTCAGGGTGAACTGCAGGGTCAGGGTGGTGGTGCCCAGGGCACTGCTGGAGGTCATCTGGGTCATGCCGGGGATGGCGCTGAACTGCACCTCCAGCGGCGTCGCCACCGAAGACGCCATGGTCTGCGGGCTGGCCCCGGGCAACTGCGCGGAGACCTGGATGGTCGGGAATTCGGCTTCCGGCAGGGGGGCCAAGGGCAGCCGCGGGAAGGCGATCAGTCCGAGCAGCACCAGGGCGAAGGTGAGCAGGATGGTCGCCACCGGGTGATTGATGCACCACGCGGAAACACCGCGGCTGTCCTTGATCATGGCTTGGGCTCCACGGCCACGGCCTGCTCAGCCAGCTTGGGGGCACCGAGTATCTCGACGATGGCCCCGGGCTTGAGGCGCGACTGACCGTCGCTGACCAACTGGTCGCCGGCCTGCACGCCCTGGATGATGTTCTGTTCGCTGTCCTGGTAGGGCACCTGCACCGGCACCACTTCCACACCCTTGTCCTTGATCCGGTAGACGAAGTAGCCGTCCAGGCCGCGTTGCACCACCGCCGGCGGCACGACCAGGGCGTTGCGATCAAGGGCGGTCTGGATCTTGATGTTGACCAGTTGGCCCGGCCACAGTCGCTGGTCCGGGTTGCTGAACTCGGCCTTGGCCTTGATGGTGCCGGTGCCGGCCGCGACCTGGTTGTCGATCAGCATCAGGTGGCCGGCGCCGAGCAGGCTGTCGGTGTGGCCTTCGTCGCCCAGGTAGGCCTTGACCGCCGCCGGGCTGCTGGCGCCGAGCAGTCCCTGCAGGGTGGGCAGCATCTGCTGGGGCAGGGAGAACTCTACGGCGATCGGGTCGATCTGCGTCACGGAAAACAGCCCCTGGGCATCGCTCATGCGCAGGAAGTTGCCTTCATCGACGGCACGGATACCGACCCTGCCGGTCACCGGCGAATGAATCTGGGTATAGGACAGCTGTACCTGTGCTGCGGCAATCGCCGCCTGGTTGCCCAGGGCGGTCGCCTTGAGCTGGTTGACCAGAGCCTGCTGCTGGTCATAGGTCTGCTTCGAGATGCCGTTGTCGACGGTCAGCAGCTTGTAGCGCTTGAGGTCGACCTCGGCGACCTGCAATTGGGCCTGGCTCTGCGCCAGTTGGGCCTTGGCCTGGGACAGGTTGGCCTGGATCGAGCGGTCGTCGAGGGTGGCAAGCAGGTCGCCTTCCTTGACCAGTTGCCCTTCCTTGACCAGCAGCCGGGTGAGGATGCCGTCGATCTGTGGGCGGATCACCACGCTGTGCAGGGACAGGACCGTGCCGATGCCGCTGGCGTAGCGCGGCACGTCCTGTTGCGCCACGTGGATGACCTTGACCGGGATCGGCGTAGTGCCCGCGTGCCGGGCTGCAGGGGGGCGGGTCAGGGCCCAGGTTGCACCGGCGGCCACCACCAGGATCGCGACAAGGCCCAACAGGGGTTTCTTCTGGATGTGCATGGTGTCAAAGCGCCGATACGGATGAAAATGAAGCCAATGCTGGCAGAACAATAGCCCCTTTATAACCCCGTCACCCGGTCAGCACGGTGACAGCTAACTGACACGGCTGTCAGCAATGGGGCGGCAACCCCCCGGCGGGCGGGGGCGACGGGATGATCATTAAAGAAAAAAGTAGCACCGGCGATATATCCGGATATAGATCGGGTTTCAATCGCCTGCTTTCCAGTGGGTAAGTTTCGGTAAAGCGGAATGCTTAAGCCTCGTCTGTGTTTAATTGAATATAAGAAGTCCTACGGATATTCCTCGTTTCTTGAGTGGCATGCTTTCGTTTGGGCTTTAATTGATATGAGGTTCCAGTTGTTTGGGAGTGGCTGAGATGAAATACACATTGTCGATATTCGGTGTGCTGCTGTTGATGGGGGTTTGTTCCACTGTGGCGGCAGCCAATGCGGGACAGATCCGCTTCAGTGGCCAGGTTGTCGAGGCGGCTTGTGAAGTGACATTGACTTCTACAGGGCGTCATGGCGTTTCTGAGCGGATCAAGGTCGCCCCCGGCGTCATGTTGTGGGTGGAGACTGCGGATAATGCTTGTGGTAATAGCATATTGCCCTTCAGTACTCGCTTCCAGGCCTTGCCAGGCAAGGCCTCCGGTATGAAAAAAGTGTCTTCGCAGGGCATCGTGACCATCACGTATCTGTAGAGCTGTACGTCTACTCAGACATAAGCAGTGTCTTGGCTGTATATGAAGGATAAAAGTGTTACGAAATATCCGTCGTTATGTTGACTGAGCGGCTTGCTGTTCGTGATTGAGTTGTATAAATGATTGATCGGTATAATTAAAAGCATCTCATGGTTTCATTGTCATGTTTGTGGGTCATATATATTTATGACGAGTTTCATGGGTTGCCTTTTTAATTTTAAACACGATCCTGGTCATTTTTCCGTGGCCTGTGAGTGACATTCTCTTCTGACGGAGGCAGATGTCCTGGCGACGGGGTGAATTGGCACCCGGAATAAGGCCAGGTCTGATAGTTTGAATCACAGTCCCCGACTATATTGGCCGCCACCCAAGTGATGGGTGCAAACGATTAACTCGAAGGATTGTGTTCGCATGAAAAAGATTTCCGTGATGTTGGCTCTATTGGGTTCAGCCCTTGGCGTGATGGGCTCCGCCCACGCGGCCAACGGTGGCACGCTGAACTTTACCGGTGCGCTGACCAACACCAGTTGCGAGGTGTCCTCCGGCGGCGGTTCGGCTGACAATATTCCGGTCGATCTCGGGCGGGTGTCCTTTGCCGATATCGGCAACCGGACCGAGTCCCGCCTGGGCACGGCGAAGGATATCGACCTGTTGGTAACCTGCCTGCAACCTGCGGCCGAAAGCACCGTGCACATGTCATTTCGCCCGGCCCAGGTCGACCCGGGCGATCCCTACCTGCTGCCCACCGCTGGCGCCGCCAAGGGCGTGGGGATTGGCCTGGTGCGCCGGGACAGCGATAACTTCCTGAACATCCAGGACCCCAGCGACACCATCGACGGCATCCTCCAGCCCAGTGGCACCGGTTCCAGCGGTACCTTGTCGCTGCGCGCGTTGTTCGTGAAGAACGGCGTCTCCACGGTGCCGGGTGCGGCCACGGGGACGGTGCCGTTCGTACTGACCTACAACTGAGTCACTGTCCTGAACGGAGCTGCAAGGCTCCGTTTCCCCTGAGCAGATGGATCGCAACATGCGCAAGTTGATGAGATCGACGGTCGGCGTCGCGCTGGTCGCGTGGGCGTGCGGGCAGGCCCAGGCCGGGATCGTGCTGAGCAGCACCCGGCTGGTGTACCCGGCGCAGGACAAGGAAGCGGTACTTCATGTGTCGAACCGCAACAGGTCGACCATCCTGTTGCAGTCCTGGCTGGAGGCCGATGATTCGACAGCCGTGGATCTGCCATTCGCCGTGATCCCGGCGCTGGTACCTTTGCCCGGTGGTGGCCGGCAGACGGTACGGATCATCCATTCCGGTGGCCAGATGCCGACCGACCGGGAGTCGCTGTTCTGGCTGAACGTCCAGGAAATACCCCAGGCCAGTGAACAGGAGAACGTGCTGCAGATCGGGATCCGCCAGCGCATCAAGGTGTTCTATCGTCCCCGGCAGTTGGCGGCCGATCCGGAGCAGGCGCCGCGCCAGTTGCGTTGGCGACTGAAGCCGGGGGGCGTGCTGGTGGCGAGCAATCCGGGGCCCTTCCACATCACCCTGGTGGATATCGAGTTGTTTGCCGGTACGGACAGGCTGCTGCATCGCCGCAGCTCGATGCTGGCCCCCGGGCAGGCACAGGAGTTTGCCCTGCCGGCATCGGTGGCGCCGCAGCAGGCCCGGTTGCGTTTCAAGAGCATCAACGATCACGGTGCCGTCGTGGCGTATCGGCTTTCCGACTGGAAAACCGGCCAGGCCTTGTGGGCCGAGGATTAGCGCACCGACTCCCCCTTCATTTCCAGGCTTCGCCGCACGCTCGCAAGAGCCCGTGCGCGCGAGCGTTCGCCTTTAACAAACAGCTCAAGACATCGAGTGAAGGTTGCAAATGGACTGGCTTTATCGAAGAACAAAGGAAGTTCGGGTGTCATCGTGTCGCGGGAGAGCGCGGGCCACGACGTGCCTCCTGTCGCACAACGTCAATCGCCAGGCGCGCTGGCCGCTGTCGCTGGGGTTGTGCCTGCTGGCTCCGGACCTGGCACTGGCCGAGCCGGTCGAGGAGGGCGCAAGGTTCAATACCGCATTCATCCACGGTGGTGAGCAGCCGGCCGATATTCGTGCATTCCTGGAGGGCAACAGCGTACTGCCGGGTGTCTACCGGGTGGACATCTACCTGAACCGGGTACTCAGTGCCCGGCGGGACGTGCGCTTCAGCCGCAACAGCACCAGCGGGCGGGTGGAACCCTGCCTGACCCTGGATCTGTTGCGGGACCTGGGGTTGGACACCGAACGTCTTGGCAGCCTGGTCGATGTCTCGTCACAGGCGACCGCCGAGCAGTGCTTCGATCTTGCCCGGCTGGACCGCGCCAGTGTCGATTACCAACCCAACAGCCTGGCCCTGAATCTCGGCGTGCCGCAGATTGCCCTGCGGCGCGATGCCCGCGGCTACCTGTCGCCGGAGTTGTGGGACCAGGGCGTCGGCAGCGCGTTCGTCAACTATTCCTTCAACGGCAACCGCCGCGAGTTCGATCGGCAGAAGGACGACAGTTACTACCTGGGCCTGCGCAATGGCCTGAATCTCGGTTCGTGGCGCCTGCGCAACGAATCCTCGCTGGTGCATGGCGACTCGCAGGCCACCCGTTTCACCAGCAACCAGACCTACGCCCAGCGCGACCTGACCGCCTGGAAAAGCCAGCTGACCCTGGGCGAGACCTACACCGATTCGCGGGTGTTCGACAGCGTGCGCTACCGTGGCGTCCAGGTGGCCTCGGACGATGGCATGCTGCCCGACAGCGAGCGGGTCTATGCGCCAGTCATCCGTGGCGTCGCCGAAAGCAGCGCCACGGTGGAGATCCGCCAGGCGGGTTATCTGTTGTACAGCTCGAACGTGCCGCCGGGGCCGTTCGAGATCAACGACTTCTACCCCAGCGGCTCCAACGGTGACCTGCTGGTGACCGTGATCGAGGCGGACGGTCGGCGCCGGACCTTCATCCAGGCGTTCGCCTCGTTGCCGCTGATGCTGCCCAAGGGCACTTTCAGCTACAGCGTCGAGGCCGGCGAATACGACAGCAACGACAACCGGCAACTGAACCCCGGCTTCGCCAGCACCACGTTGATCTATGGCTTGAGCGAACACCTCACCGGCTTTGGCGGGGTGCAGCTGGCCGATGCCTTCGAGGCCAGCAACCTCGGGCTCGGGGTCAATACCGGCATGGGCGCGGTGTCGGCCGACCTGACCCACTCGGTCAGCCACCAGGCCGGTACCGATCTTGGCGGCAAGAGCCTGCGCCTGCGTTATGCCAATACCCTGAACGCTACGCGGACCACCTTTGCCCTGGCCGGGTATCGCTACTCCAGCGAGCATTACCGCAGCTTCGAACAGCACGTGGAGGAGCGTAGCCACCTGGCGCAAGGCACGATCGGCCGTGCCCGTGATCGTTTCGATATCACCCTCAGCCAGCCGCTTGAGGCGGGTACCTTCAGCCTTACCGCCCTGGAGCAGCGTTACTGGAACCTGCCGGGCAAGTCGCGGCAGTTCAATGCCACCTATGGCGGCTACTGGCGCGACCTCAGCTACAGCCTGTCCCTGGACCGCACCCATTCGACCGATCTCGATGGTCGTGCCGGTACCGACCACCAGTTCACGCTCACCCTGTCATTGCCGTTAGGGCGGCATGAACGCTCGACTCGCGCTTCGCTGACCGCGGTGCGCGACAGCGAGGGCGATTCCAGTGTCATGGCCGGCCTGACCGGGCGCGTGCTGGATCGCAATGCCTTCTACTCGGTGCTGGCCGGCAATGATGGCAGTGGTGCTCGCGCCGGTTCCGCCAGTATCAACGCCACCACCGCGGTCGGCCGTTTCGACGCCGGCTACAGCCATGGCCGGGACTTCAACAGTTGGAGCCTGGGCGCGCGTGGGTCGCTGGTTGCCCACGCCGGCGGGGTGAACCTCGGTCAGTCGCTGGGCGACACCTTCGTCCTGGCCGAGGTGCCTGGCGTGCAGGGCGCGCACTTCAACAACTTCAGCGGGGTCGAGACCGGCCGCAACGGTTTTGCCGTGGTGCCCTACGTACAACCTTATCGCGCCAACTGGATCAGCCTGGACACCCGTCGTCTGGGCGCCGATATCGAAGTGGACAACGCCATCGTCCAGCTGGTGCCACGGCGCGGCTCGTCGACCCACGCGGTGTTCAAGGCCAGTACCGGGCGGCGAGTGCAGTTCGAACTGCGCCAGGCCGACGGTAGCGCCCTGCCGTTCGGTGCCAGCGTTCAGCAGGTGGATGGCAAGGTACTGGCGGTGGTCGACCCGACCAGCCGGGCGCTGGTGCTCAGTGATCAGGAGCAGGGAACGCTGCAGGTCAAGTGGTCGGGAGGCAGTTGCCAGTTCCAGTTCCAGTTGCCGCCACGTGACCCGCAACTGAGTTATGACCGGGTCAGGGAGGTCTGCCGGTGAACGGTCTGCGGGTATTTTTCCTGATGTGGGGGCTGGCCGTGACGGCGCCGGTGTGGGCGACCGTTTCCCTGAGTGGTACGCGCCTGGTGTTCGACGGGCATTTTCGTGATGTGAGCATCGAGGCACGTAACCGCGGCCGCCAGGAGGTGTTGCTGCAGGCCTGGCTCGAGGGGCATGAAGACAACCGTGCGGACCACCTGCCGTTCGTGCTGACACCACCGATCTCGCGGCTGGCGCCCGAGGGCCGGCAGGCCTTGCGACTGATGTATGAGGGGCGGGGCATGCCGAGCGGCCAGGAGTCGCTGCTGCACCTGTATGTCATGGAGATTCCCCGTGCGCCATCCGGCGACGGTCGCCTGAGCATTGCCATTCGCCAGCGGATCAATGTGCTGTTTCGCCCGCCGGGACTGTCCGGCGATCCGGCACTGACCCCGCAACGCCTGCGTTGGGTGCTGGAGCGGGACGCCAGCGGAGTGCCCCGGCTCAAGGTGGAGAACCCGACGGACTTTCATGCGGCGCTGCTGCGCCTGGAACTGGCCGATGAGCACGGTCGTCACCTGCTTGGCGATGACCTGCTGGTGCCGCCCGGTGGTCGTCGCGAGCTGTTGCTGACATCCCGTGCCCTGTCGGCCCATCCGGGCTGGCTGCGGTTCAATGCGCTGACCGATTACGGCGGTCAGCGCAGCTACCGCGCCCGATTCGACTTCGGTGCGCCGTTCAATGCCTCGCTGGTGGGCGAGGCCTCACTCTCACAGAATGGATCTGCCCATGATTAACCTGTCCCGGATGACCTGGCAGCGCGGGCTGTTGCTGCTTGGCCTGCTCAGTCCAGCCAGTTGTTTTGCCCTCACCTGTACCCTGCAAGGCAGCGGCGCGCTACTGGCCAATGCCGATCTTGGCAGTAGCGTGGCGATTCCCGCGTCGTCGCCCAATGGCACACTGGTCTGGCGTTCGGAGCCCTTCAATCTGGCAGTCGAGTGCGCCCGGGATGGTCAAGCGGGGCCTGCGGAGGATATCTATCTCTACCTCAACCCGGCGCGCCAGGTGGTCGGCCAGGGTATCCGCCTGGGGTTGAGCTACGAGGGCGTCGATCATCGCCAGAGCAACGGCCGCATTGCCACCGGGCGCAGCCTGCCGGCGTGCACCAATGCCCAGGCTTGTGCGCCGTTGAGTTTCAACCTGGGCTTCTCGCTGTTCATCGAGAAATTCGGCCCGACACCGCCCTCGGGTATCGCCAGCCAGTTGCAGGACTACCGGCTGTTCCAGCTCGATGGCGGCAGTGGGCCGGGCGACGACGGCAACTCGCTCAACTATGTGGTCAACAACCTCGGCGGCCTGCGTTTCGTCGCCTGCGATGCCCAGTTGCAAGTCATCCCGGAAACCGTCGACTTCGGGCGGATCGCCATCCAGCATGTGGTGGTCGGGCAGGTGGTCGAACGGCGTCCATTCGCCTTGCACACCAGTCGTACCTGCGACAGCGCCTTCAGCCTGGATGCGCGGCTGAAGCCGGTCTCCGGCACCCTGGCCGGCGAGTTGCTGATCCCCAATGGCAACGACGGGGTCGGTATCCGCATCGTCCGGGCCGGAGGCGGCTCGCTGATCCCGTACAACCGTTCCTTTCACCTGGCCGAACTGTTGGGCAGTACCCATGCCGCCACGGCGCGCTTCGATGCCGAGCTGCTATGGAACAGCGACCGACCCAAGGCCGGGCCGTTCTCGGCCGAAGTGGTGGTCGATCTGTTCTACAAGTGACGGCAGGCCGCCTGCGCCCGCCTTATCGCCTAAAGCTGATCTGGATCAGTGTTTGGGATTTTGGTCCGCTTAGAGTCGACGCCCTGCCGACTCTTCCCCCAATAATCCGAGCGCGCCTTCCATGAAGATCAATCTCCCGGTTACCGGCCGAAACGTCGAGGTTGCCCGCGACGCCAACATCCTTTCGACCACCGACCTGAAGGGCGGCATTACCTACGCCAATCCGGACTTCATCCGGATCAGTGGCTACAGCCGGGAAGAGTTGCTGGGCTCACCGCATAACCTGCTGCGTCACCCCGACATGCCGCCGGAAGCGTTCGCCCACATGTGGCAGACGATCAAGGCCGGCCGCTCGTGGATGGGTATGGTGAAGAACCGCTGCAAGAACGGTGACCACTACTGGGTCA
The DNA here is from genome assembly GCF_014268755.2 of Pseudomonas vanderleydeniana. NCBI lineage: Bacteria > Pseudomonadati > Pseudomonadota > Gammaproteobacteria > Pseudomonadales > Pseudomonadaceae > Pseudomonas > Pseudomonas vanderleydeniana. Next base: position 1,346,752 of record NZ_CP077093.1, read on the forward strand.
GTGCCTATGCCTCACCGGTGAGCCGCAATGGCCAGATCGTCGAGTACCAGTCGGTACGCACCCAGCCCGGGGCGGGGCAGATCGAGGCCGCCGAGCGTTGCTATGGTGAACTGCGCAGTGGGCGTCGCTCATGGCGCCAGCGCCTGCCCGCCCTGGGCTTGCCAGGGCGGCTGACACTGCTGTCGAGCCTGGCGTTCGCCGCCGCCCTGGCATTGGGGGATTGGTTCTCACCCCAGCCGCTGTTGCTCGAACTGGGTTTGTGGGGGCTGGGGAGCGTCCTGTGTGCCGCCACTGTTCATTGGGCCCTGCGGCCGTTCGCCGGCCTGACCGAGCGGGCGCGGAATCTGGCCGACAACCCGTTGAGCCAGGCGATCTATACCGGGCGCAGCGATGAGTTCGGCCAGATCGAATTTGCCCTGCGCATGCTCGAAGCCCAGGTCGGCTCGGTGGTCGGCCGCATTGGCGACGCTTCGCAGCGGCTGTCCGGGCATGCCCAGGAGCTGGTTCGGCATATCGAGAGCAGTCACAGCAGCACCTTGGACCAGCAGGCGGAAACCGACCAGGTCGCCGCGGCGATTCACGAAATGGCCGCCAGTGTCGCCGAGGTCGCGAGCAATGCCCAGCAGGCATCGGTGGCCGCCGACCTGGCCGGCAGCGAGACCCGTGACGGTCACCAACTGGTGGGCGAGAGCCGCAGCTCGGTGTTGCGCCTGGCCGGGGAACTGGCGCGGGCGACCGAGGTGATCCACCAACTGGAAAGCCACAGCATCGAGATCTCCAGCGTGCTGGAGGTGATCCGCGGTATTGCCGAACAGACCAACCTGCTGGCCTTGAATGCGGCCATCGAGGCTGCGCGTGCGGGCGAGCAGGGGCGCGGTTTCGCCGTGGTGGCGGATGAGGTGCGCGGGCTGGCCCAGCGCACCCAGCAGTCGACCAGCGAGATCCAGCGGATGATCAGCAACCTGCAGGACGGGGCGCAGGAGGCGGTGCTGGTCATGCGCCAGAGCAGCCAGCATGCCGAGGACAGCGTCCAGCAGGTGCAGCAGGCGGCCGAGGCGCTGAGCGGGATCAGCGAGCGGGTGAACCGGATCACCGAGATGAGCCTGCAGATCGCTGCGGCGGTCGAGGAGCAGAGCGCCGTCAGCGAGGACATCAACCGCAACATCATGAGTATCCGCAATGCCTGCGAAGTGACCGTCAGCGCGGGTCGGCAGAGCCATATCAACTCGGGTGACGTGGCGGGGCTGGCGGATGACCTGCGCTCACTGGCGCAGGAGTTCTGGGGGCGTGGCAGTCGGGTCTAGCGGGCCGCTGCTCAGGCCGCGCGCAACGCAATGAAGGTGTAGGTCAGCGGGGTATCGCTGACCACTCGCGCCCCGGCGGCGCGCAAGCGCTCGGCCAGTTCGTCGCCGGAGACGTGAAACGCCCACTCGCCTTCGGCGCACCAGTGCGACTGCCGTTGCACCTGGTCGATGGCCTCGGCGAACGCGGCCATCTGCGGCAGGTAGGCTGTGAAACCATCCCCCTTGAGCGCCGTGGTGTGGATGCCCAGGCGGGCACAGATGGCTTCCTTGGCGCGGATGTCGTCACGGTCGGCCTGGCGAGAGTCCTCGATCAGTTGTGCCAGCCCGGCATCCACCAGGCGGCCATCGCTGACCAGCAGCGGTTGTTCGGCCAGCCATGATTCCGGCGGGCAGTCCTTGGCTTGCGGCCTGAGCGGGATGTGCGGGTTGATTTCCATCGGATAGATGCGGCACACCAGCGGGCGACGCTCGTAGATCCGGCAGAGCTGGCGCTCGTCAAGATTCCGGCAGGGGCCGACATTGTAGGCGGCGAAGGTGATGGCCACGCGTGCCTCGGTGCTGCCACAGGGCACGCCCCAGGAGCGGCGTTGCGCATGTTCGCGCTGGTCCGGGGTGATCCCGGTGCCGTCCGGCAGGAACGCTTCCACCAGCACGATCACCTGGCCGCCATCGCTGGCCCACTGTCGGGCTTCGGCCAGGGTCAGCGGTACATGGTGATCGGTGCAGCACTTGCCGCAGCCTACGCAGGAAAAATGGGTGTTCATCGGTCGACCGGCAACAAGAAAAAGACTGGCGCGGCGACACAAACCCGACAGGCCGTCACCGCATGGACCCTTGGCGAAGCAAGTTGCGCGCCAGTCGCTCAGTTGCTGCGGGCTGGCATCACCGAGTCCCATTCGGTCACGGTGGCGGTCTTGCTCTTGCGGTTGTACAGGCACAGCTCGGTGCCGGCCTGGTTCTTCATGTGCGCCTGCGGGTAATGACCGCGCAGCAGCAGGGCGGTATAGCCGAGCTTGTCGTCGAACAGCGCCGGATTGCCCACCTGCTTGACGTTCCTGAGATGGCTGGCCTTGATGCAGCTGGCCTGCACCGCCTTGTCGTGGGCGGCCCACTCGGCGGGGCTGGATGCCTGGGCCTGGGTGGCGAGCGCAGTGAGGCTGATGAGGATCAGGGTGGAGGCTTTCATGGCGGGGCTCCTGAAGATGGATCCGGCAAAGAGGCGATTATGCCTGAGCCGGACTGACTTCATAGCGCTGGATGAAGCGCATGCCGGCGGCATCGTACAGGCTTCGTGCCGGCAGGTTGTTTTCCATGACCTTGAGATCGACGAAGGCCTCGCCCCGTGCGGCGAAGACCTGGAACACGTGACGCAGCAGGGCCTGGCCCAGTCCCTCGCCACGGCGCCGGGGATGCACCACCAGGTCCTTGATGTAGGCGCTGGTCCAGCACTGGGCCACGCCGACCAGGCCCTGATCGTCCAGGGCGATCAGGCAGAGAGCCGGGTCGAACTCGGCGTCGGTGATGAAGCGTTCGCACCAGTGCGGGTAAGCGTCGACCTCGATGCCGTTGCCGCGGTAGCCCTCGACCAGCAGCGCATGTACCGCTTCCATCTGTTCCGGACGCAACACGCCCAGGCGAATGCCTGTCGGCCATTTCGGCACATCGAGCAAACCGTCGAGATCCTTGCGCAGCAGCAGGCAGTGCTGGTCAGGCATTTCAGTAGTCCTGCCCGGCAACAGTCCTGGCCGCCTTGATCAGGCATTTGGTCAGTTCGGGCGAGGAGAATTTCGTCAGTACCGCGTTGGCCCCGGCCTGGCGTGCCTTTTCCGCGTTCATGGCACTGTCCAGGGAGGTGTGCAGCAGGATGTAGAGGTCCTGGAAGTCCGGGGTTTCACGAATGGTGCGCGTCAGTGCATAGCCATCCATTTCCGACATCTCGATGTCCGAAACGATGATGTTGATCTGCTCGGCGGTGCCTTGCAGGTCCAGCAGGCAGCCGATGGCGTCCTTGGCGCTACGCGCGGTATGGCAGGTCAGGCCGAGGTTGCGCAGGGTATGGACCGATTGCTGCAATGCCACCTGGCTGTCGTCGACCACCAGGATCCGCGCATTGCCGAGCAGTTCGGCTTCTTCCATGGTCAGCTCGGTCGGCGCGACTTCGATCTGCGTCGGGGCGATCACATGGATGACCTTTTCGATATCCAGCACCTGCACCAGCGTGCCATCGACCTGGGTCACCCCGGTGATGAACGCCTTGGGACCGCCGGAGCCGAAGGGCGGTGGGCGGATATCGGTGGTCAGGCAGTGGACGATCTTGCTCACGGCCTGGACGTGCAGGCCCTGCTTGGAGCGGCTGACATCGGTGACGATCAGGCAGCCACCGTCGGGGTCCGCCAGCGGGCGTTCGCCGATGGCCCGGCTCAGGTCGATCACCGACAGCGAGGCGCCGCGCAGGGTGGCGATGCCCCGGACATGCGGGTGGGACTCGGGCAGCTTGGTCAGCGGCGGGCAGGGGATGATTTCGCTGACTTTAAGCAGGTTGATCGCCATCAGCTTGCCGCTGCGCAAGGTGAAGAGCAGCAGTGACAGCGAGTCTGCGCGAGCTTTGTTCGAGGACATAAAAACCTTCTGTACAAAGAGCTGCGTCAGGGCAGGTTCGGCCCTGAACGGTTATCTACAGGTTATCGACCCGAGCCGGACGGGCTTTAGGTGAATATTGCCGCAGGCTTGGCCCGTTCCGATTGGGGCGCACCGTTCCTGCGGTGTAGCGTAGCGCTCACTTGAGCCCCAGGCGCCTGGCGAGCCGGCCGAGGTTCGCCCGGTCCAGGCCCAGTTCCCGTGCCGCAGCGGCCCAGTTCTGCTGGTGACGTTCCAGGCAGGCACTGATCAGTTGGCGTTGATACTGCTCCGTGGCCTGGCGCAAGTCGAGCCCGCCCTGCAGGCTCTGCGGGGCGATGGTGGGGGCCTCGGGTGTTTCGCTGGCGGCTGTCGGCAGGTCCAGGTCGGTGGCGTCCAGGCTGAGGATCTTCGGTCGCTCATGACGGTTGCCCAGGGCCTTCAGGGCACTGCGGCCGATCAGGTGTTCGAGCTCGCGAACGTTGCCCGGCCAGTTGTAGGCCAGCAGCGCGGCCTGGGCATCCGGGCTCAGGCGCAGGCTGCCCAGGCCCATGCGCGAACGGTTCTGTTCGAGGAAGTAGCCGCTCAGCAGCAGCACGTCACGACCGCGCTCGCGCAGCGGCGGCACCTGCAGCGGGTAGACGCTCAGGCGGTGATAGAAGTCCGCCCGGTAGCGACCGTTGCGCACTTCCTCGGCCAGGTCGCGGTTGGTCGCCGCGATCAGGCGTACGTCCACCTGGTGTTCGCGGTCCGAACCCAGCCGCTGCAACTGGCCGCTTTGCAAGACCCGCAGCAGTTTCGCCTGCACGCTCAACGACAGTTCGCCGACCTCATCGAGAAACAGCGTGCCGCCATTGGCCAGCTCGAACTTGCCACGCCGGTCGCCGACCGCCCCGGTGAAGGCGCCCCGGACGTGGCCGAACAGCTCGCTTTCCACCAGTGTGTCCGGCAGCGCGGCGCAGTTGAGGCTGATGATCGGTTTTTCCGCGCGTGGCGAGGCGGCGTGGATCGCCTGCGCCACCAGTTCCTTGCCGACTCCGGTTTCACCGGTGATCAGCACCGTCAGGTCGCTGCCGCCGACCAGGTTGATCTCTTCCACCAGGCGCTTGTGGGCCTTGCTCTGGCCGATCATCTCGCGCTGTTGCGGACCATTGGCCTGGCGATAGAGCTCGGCACGCTGGTGTTCGTCCTCGGCGCGCAGGGCCAGGCGCTCGATGCGCTCGGCGGCGCTGACGGTCGCGGCGGCCAGGCTGGCGAATGCCTGCAGGGCATCGAGCTCGATCTGTTCGAAGCGTTCCGGGTCGAGGGCATCGAGGGTCAGCAGGCCCCAGGGACGTTCGTCGATGAACAGCGGGCAACCCAGGCAGTCGTGCACTTCCAGGTGTTCGGTCAAGCCATCGACCAGGCCGTCGTAAGGGTCCGGCAGCTCGCTATCGCTGTCAAAGCGCACCGGCCCCTTGGCGTCGAGCAGGATCTGGAAGCGCGGGTGCTCGCTGACCTTGAAGCGCCGGCCCAGGGTGTCCGGGCTCAAGCCGTCGACCGCCAGCGGGACCAGCGATTCGCCATCCAGGCGAAGCAGGGCGGCGGCGTCGCAGGGCAGCAGGGCTCGCATCGCGTCGAGCAGGCGACGATAACGTTCGCTTTCGGGCAGTTCCCGGGAAAGGTCCGCCACCAGCGGCAAGAGGGCGGTCAGCAGGGGCTTTGCAGTCATATTGACTCCTGTGGTGTCAGGCTGACTATAAGGTCTGCGTGGTCATTATGACTATTATTATTTTAACTGTTTGATTTTTAAGGTTTTTATTCTTGGCATGAAGTGTGATTGACCCAGGTCAATTCAGGTACATCCTCATATCCAGGAGTTGACCCATGCTGAGCGCCCAAGACCGTGCCATCGTCAAATCGACCGTGCCCCTGCTGGAAAGCGGTGGTGAGGCACTGACCACCCATTTCTACCGGATGATGCTGTCCGAGTACCCGCAGGTGCGCCCGCTGTTCAACCAGGCCCACCAGGCCAGCGGCGACCAGCCCCGTGCCCTGGCCAACGGTGTGCTGATGTATGCCCGGCACATCGACCAGCTCGACCAGTTGGGCGACCTGGTGGCGAAGATCATCAACAAGCATGTTGCACTGCAGATCCTTCCCGAGCATTACCCGATTGTCGGCGCCTGCCTGCTGCGGGCCATCCGTGAAGTGCTCGGCGAGGAAATCGCCACGCCCGAGGTGCTTGCGGCCTGGGGCGCTGCCTATAACCAGTTGGCCGACATCCTGATCGGTGCCGAGGCCGCGATCTATGACGAGAAGGCTGTCGCACCGGGCGGCTGGCGTGGCAGCCGTCCGTTCAAGCTGGTGGCCAAGGTCGAGGAGAGTGCGGAAATCACTTCCTTCTATTTCGAGCCGGTCGACGGCCAGGCGATCCTGGCCTTCGAACCGGGGCAGTACATCGGCATGAAGCTGCTCATCGATGGCGAGGAACTGCGTCGCAACTATTCCCTGTCGGCGCTGGCGAAGGCCGGGCAGTACCGTATCAGCGTCAAGCGCGAGGCGGGTGGCCGGGTCTCGGGTTACCTGCATGATCAGTTGGCAGTCGGTGCGACCGTTGACCTGTTCCCGCCTGCGGGCGATTTCACCCTGGTCGCCAGTGACAAGCCGCTGGTGCTGATCAGTGGCGGTGTCGGTATCACCCCGACCCTGCCGATGCTGGAAGCGGCGTTGGCGACCCAGCGGCCGGTGCATTTCATCCATTGCGCGCGCAATGGTGCGGTGCATGCCTTCCGTGACTGGGTCGACGCCCTGGCCGAACGTCATCCGCAGCTCAAGCGCTTCTACTGCTACGCCGAGGATGACGGGGTGAGCCCGGCGGCGGACAAGATCGGCCTGCTGAGCCAGGAGCAGTTGGCCCAGTGGTTGCCGGAACAGCGCGACCTGGACGCCTACTTCCTGGGGCCGAAAGGCTTCATGGGCGCGATCAAGCGCCACCTGAAGGCCCTGGGCGTGCCGGAAAAGCAGAGCCGCTATGAGTTCTTCGGTCCGGCTGCCGCCCTGGAGTAAGGCAGTTCCCACCGTTGTTTCGTAGCTTTCCCGACAAGCCCCGTGCAGCCCGGCTGCCACGGGGCTTTTTCATGTCGGCAAAATCCCTCCGTGGTTAATCCGCCTTTAATCGACTTCGCGTTAATTCGCCGGAGTTGATCGGCGCATCTGCCGTTCTCGGCTGTTCGATACGCTCAAAGGTCATCTCCTGCGTGTAGACTGGCGAACCAGGGATCGACCACGCCCGGATGGCGCCCCGTGCGCCGGACGAAGGCAACCTCGGCCTGTTGCAGCTGCCGCCAGCACTGCCCTGCGGCCGATCCAATAACGAGTCATAAGGGAAATGGGATGAATGACGAAATGATGCGGTTGGGACGGGAAAAGCGCTTTCTCGTCCTGCTGGGGGGGATCTGCCTGGCCCTGATCGGCGGTGCGCTGTACATGCAGGTGGTGCTGGGCGAAGCGCCTTGCCCGCTGTGTATCCTGCAACGCTACGCCTTGCTGTTCATCGCGATCTTCGCCTTCATCGGCGCCGCGATGCCGACCCGGCGCAGCCTGTCGGTGCTTGAAGGGCTGGCATGGCTGAGCGCGATCGGCGGCCTCGCGGTGGCGGGCCGGCATGTCTACATCCAGGCCTTTCCGCAGGTCAGTTGTGGCATCGATGTGCTGCAGCCGATCGTCGACGGCCTGCCGCTGGCCAAACTGTTCCCGCTGGGCTTCCAGGTCGATGGCTTCTGCGAAACCCCATATCCGCCGGTGCTTGGTTTGTCCCTCGCGCAGTGGGCCCTGGTAGCCTTCGTGCTGACCGTGGTGCTGGTGCCGCTGGGTATCTACCGCAACCGTAAGAACGCTCGCTGAGCGGCCTCTCGGGCGCCCCGGTTCCGTAGCCCGGAATCGGGGCGTTTTCGTGTCTGGAAGCCGGTAAAAATGACCGTGACGAAAGGCAACAAAAGGCCCGAAAAAAGTGCGACATATTGTCACGTCGCAGGGTGCGCAGGGGGGCCTTTCGGTTCGTTGAGGCCTGTCCAATCGACAACAATTCCCGGGAAAGTTCCGTTCGCCGATTTTCTCCCGTATCCCTCGCCGGGAGCCTCTTTCAGGCGCCCCAATACTTGCCATGGCCCCCGTTTTACAGGGGGTAGAGCCGCCTCGTAGGGTGTTTCAGGAGGCCTGGCGGAGCATAGCAGATTGTCCGATAGAAGAACGTATCAGTGCTTCTTGTTGAGAATGAAAAGCGATACGATTCTGTATCATTGCAAAAACGGCGAAGGATTGTTGCGCCACTTGATAAAAAATATTTCAGGATGAGACATGGTTTATAAAACCCGACATATCTACAATCGCCCGCACTGAGTGTCCTGCGTCGTTCATTTTTTGAGCGGGCACAGGGGCCAAAAGGTGCCATGCGATCCCGGGTGCAGGCAACCTTCCAAGTATCCGCACCAAATGGAATTGGTCTGTAACAAGGCCTTTGACCGACGAAATCGAATAAGACTCACTGCCAGCTCCGGATGTGCCGATCAGCGATCAGCGCGAAGGGCAGGCCCTTATTCAATTGAAGAAAAATGCCAACCCTTGGCAGGGTGAAGTGTTGGCGATCAAAACCCAACTGCATTGCGCAAGCTGCTTTAGAGGTCGTGAGATGAGTAAAACTAGGTACCCCAGATTGCTAGGCTTATTGCCGCTGCTCGGCACGTTGTTGCTGGGAGGGTGCAACATGACCTTGCTTGACCCCAAAGGTCAGGTAGGCCTGGACGAACGTAACCTGATCATCACCGCCACGCTGCTGATGCTGTTGGTCGTGGTGCCGGTGATCTTTATGACCCTTGCCTTTGCATGGAAATACCGTGCATCGAACAAGGACGCCACCTACGCGCCGAAATGGAACCACTCGACCAAGATCGAAATCGTGGTCTGGGCTGTTCCGGCCATCATCATCCTGTTCCTGGGCATCGTGACCTACAAGTCGACCCACGCCCTGGACCCGTATCGTCCGCTGGAATCCGACGTCAAGCCGATCAACGTCGAAGTGGTTTCGCTGGACTGGAAGTGGCTGTTCATCTACCCGGACCAGGGTATCGCCACCGTCAACAAGCTGGTCTTCCCGGCCAACACCCCAGTCAACTTCCGGATCACCTCTGACTCCGTGATGAACTCGTTCTTCATCCCGGGCCTGGGTGGCCAGATCTACGCAATGGCTGGCATGCAGACCAAGCTGCACCTGATCTCCAACGAGAATCACGTGTACGAAGGTATCTCCGCCAACTACAGCGGTGCCGGCTTCACCGGTATGAAATTCAAAGCGATCGCAACCAGCCAGGCGGATTTCGATGCCTGGGTAGCTGAGGTCAAGCAGTCACCTAAACAGCTTGAACAAGCCGAATACGCAGAACTTTCCAAGCCGAGCCAGGACAACCCGGTCGAGCTTTATTCTTCCGTCACGCCGAACCTGTTCCAGATCATCGTCGACAAGTACGAAGGCATGAAACCAGGCAAGCCGGTCGAGCACGAGAAGAAAGAAGTGGCCGCAACGGAAGGTTCGCATTCAGCTGCCGGGGCAGAGGAGTAAACGATGTTTGGTAAATTAAGTTGGGACGCGGTCCCGTTCCACGAACCGATCGTCATGGTGACACTCGCCATGATCGCGATCGGTGGCCTGGCGGTCTTCGCGGCCATCACCTACTTCAAGAAGTGGACCTACCTGTGGTCCGAGTGGCTGACTTCGGTCGACCACAAGAAAATCGGCGTGATGTACATCGTCGTCGCCATGGTCATGCTGCTGCGCGGCTTCGCCGACGCGATCATGATGCGTTCCCAGCTGGCCATGGCCACCGAGGGTTCGCCTGGCTACCTGCCTCCTCACCACTATGACCAGATCTTCACCGCCCACGGTGTGATCATGATCATTTTCATGGCGATGCCATTCTTCACCGGCCTGATGAACATCGTCGTGCCGCTGCAGATCGGTGCGCGTGACGTTGCCTACCCGTTCCTGAACTCCCTGAGCTTCTGGCTGCTGGTTTCCGGCGTGGTGCTGATCAACCTGTCCCTGGGCGTTGGCGAGTTCGCCAAGACCGGTTGGGTTGCCTATCCGCCGCTGTCGGGGCTGCAATACAGTCCGGGCGTGGGTGTGGACTACTACATCTGGGCGCTGCAGCTATCGGGTCTGGGTACGACGTTGACCGGGGTCAACTTCCTGGCGACCGTACTGAAGATGCGTACTCCTGGCATGAAACTGATGGACATGCCGATCTTCACCTGGACCTGCACCTGGGCCAACGTCCTGATCGTGGCTTCGTTCCCGATCCTGACCGCCACCCTGGCACTGCTGACCCTCGACCGTTATCTGGATTTCCACGTGTTCACCAATGAACTCGGCGGCAACCCGATGATGTACGTCAACCTGTTCTGGGCCTGGGGTCACCCCGAGGTTTACATCCTGATCCTGCCGGCTTTCGGTGTGTTCTCCGAAGTCATCTCGACCTTCTCCGGCAAGAAACTGTTCGGCCACCACTCGATGATCTACGCCAGCGGCGCGATCTCGGTGCTGGGTTTCATGGTTTGGCTGCACCACTTCTTCACCATGGGTTCGGGTGCGAACGTCAACGCCTTCTTCGGCCTGGCGACCATGCTGATCTCGATCCCGACCGGGGTGAAGCTGTTCAACTGGCTGTTCACCATCTACCGTGGTCGCCTGCGTTTCACCAGCCAGGTTCTGTGGACCCTGGGCTTCATGGTGACCTTCGCCATCGGTGGCATGACCGGCGTTCTGCTGGCCGTTCCAGGTGCCGACTTCGTTCTGCACAACAGCCTGTTCGTTATTGCCCACTTCCACAACGTGATCATCGGTGGTGCGGTATTCGGCTACATCGCCGGCTTCAGCTTCTGGTTCCCGAAAGCCTTCGGCTTCAAGCTGCATGAAGGTTGGGGCAAGGCTGCATTCTGGTTCTGGATCACTGGCTTCTTCGTTGCGTTCATGCCGCTCTACGCTCTGGGCTTCATGGGCATGACCCGTCGCCTGAACGCCACCACCAACCCTGAGTGGGTACCGTACCTGTACGTTGCCTTCGTGGGTGCGATCCTGATCGCCTTCGGTATCGCTTCGCAGCTGATCCAGATCTACGTCAGCGTACGTGATCGCAAGCAGAACCTGGACGTGACCGGCGACCCATGGAACGGCCACACCCTGGAATGGTCGACCTCGTCGCCACCTCCGTTCTACAACTTCGCCGAACTGCCGAAAGCCGACGCTGTCGACGCGTTCACCGAAGCCAAGGAAAACGGTACTGCCTACAGCGTGCCAAAGCGTTACCAGCCGATCCACATGCCGAACAACACCGCGACCGGCCTGGTCATGGGTGCTCTGCTGACCGTCTTCGGTTTCGCGATGATCTGGCACATCTGGTGGATGGCGATCGCCAGCCTCGCAGGTACCGTGATCTATTTCATCATCCATGCTGCCCGTGATGACCAGGGCTACATGGTGCCGGTAGAGACCATCGAACGCATCGAAGCCGAACAGCACAAGGTGCTGGTCGAGGCCAAGGTGATTCCGGCCTCCCGTGTTGAAACCTCGTTGGAAAAGGCTTAAACCATGTCGAATGCAGTGACTCATGCTGGACACGCCCATGGTCATGACCATGGGCACGATGACCACCACCACGACTCGGGCGAGATGACCGTATTCGGTTTCTGGCTCTACCTGATGACCGACTGCATCCTGTTTGCGTCGATCTTCGCAGCGTACGCGGTACTGGTTAACAACGTAGCGGGTGGCCCGTCGGGCCACGACATCTTCGAGCTGCCATACGTGCTGGGCGAAACCGCCTGCCTGTTGCTCAGCTCGATCACCTACGGCTTCGCCATGCTGGCGTTGTTCAAGGGCAAGAAAGGCCAGGTACTGGGCTGGTTGGCGATCACCTTCCTGTTCGGCCTGGGCTTCATCGGCATGGAAATCAACGAATTCCACAAGCTGATCGAAGAAGGCTACGGTCCTAACCGCAGCGGCTTCCTGTCCGGTTTCTTCACCCTGGTCGGGACCCACGGTCTGCACGTCACCAGCGGCCTGATCTGGATGGCCGTGATGATGTACCAGGTCTGGAAAAAGGGCCTGACGCCGACCAACACCACTCGCCTGAGCTGCCTGAGCCTGTTCTGGCACTTCCTGGACGTCGTGTGGATCTGCGTATTCACCGTTGTTTACCTGATGGGGACCCTGTAAATGGCTAATGCACACCATTCCAGTGATGCCAACCATGGCAGCGTGAAGTCCTACATGATCGGCTTCATCCTGTCGATCATCCTGACTGCCATCCCGTTCGGCCTGGTGATGTACCCGTCGCTGCCCAAAGCCGCGACCCTGTGGATCGTGCTGATCTTCGCAGTGATCCAGGTGCTGGTGCACCTGGTGTACTTCCTGCACCTGGACCGCTCCGCCGCGCAACGCAACAACGTGATCGCGTTCATTTTCGCGGCGCTGGTGATCGTCCTGCTGGTAGGTCTGTCGCTGTGGATCATGTTCACTATCCACGCCGTCATGATGGCGAAGTGAGGTAAACCCGATGTCGCTCAAGCACTTTATCCAAATCACCAAACCGGGGATCATTTTCGGTAACGTGCTTTCTGTGGCGGGTGGTTTCTTCCTGGCCTCCAAGGGGCATGTCGATCTGGCCATCTTCCTGGCGGCCATGATCGGCACTTCGCTGGTGGTAGCGTCCGGTTGCGTGTTCAACAACTGCATCGACCGTGACATCGACCTGAAGATGGAGCGCACCAAGAACCGCGTGCTGGTCCAGGGCCTCATCTCCCTGAAGCTGGCGCTGGTCTACGCGACCGTCCTCGGCGTCGCCGGCGTGGCCTTGCTGTATCGCGTCGCCAACCCGTTGGCGGCGCTGTTCGCGGTAATCGGCTTCGTCATCTACGTCGGCCTCTACAGCCTGTATTTCAAGCGCAAGTCGGTTCACGGCACGCTGATCGGCAGTCTGTCGGGGGCGATGCCACCGGTGATCGGTTACGTTGCGGTCAGCAACAGCTTCGACATGGCGGCATTGACGCTGCTGGTGATGTTCAGCCTGTGGCAGATGCCGCATTCCTACGCCATCGCGATCTTCCGCTTCAACGATTACCTGGCCGCATCGATTCCGGTGCTGCCAGTGAAGCGCGGGATCGTGGTCGCCAAGAAGCACATCCTGCTCTACATCCTGGCTTTCGTCGCAGCGACGCTGATGCTGACTTTCAGCGGCTATGCCGGCATGAGCTACCTCGCAGTGGCCGCCGCCATGGGCATGTACTGGTTGTACATGGCCTGGACCGGCTACAAGGCGGTGGATGACACGGTCTGGGCACGCAAGCTGTTCGTGTTCTCGATCTTCACCATTACCGCCCTGAGCGTGATGATGTCCCTGGATTTCAAAGTGCCGACCGAGTTGTTGCTGACTTATGCGCACTGAGTGACCCGCATGACGGAAAAGCCCCGCCTTCGAGAGAAGAGCGGGGCTTTTTTTTGTCTGCCAGCGGGCCGCCTGGAGGGGATCAGTAGACCGACCGGGTGGGGCATGGGTGCAGGCCCAATGCCTCCCATGCTCGCGAACAGCGCAGAGGTATGGCGAAAGGCTTACACGCGCTGGCAGTGATCTCCTCTGTTGACGATTCCCGGGTAGGCTTAATCTACACCTACTGCTGCTGCGCAAGGATGTGTACAGCTTCAGGGACGACAGGCCCGGACCAGGACGGTCGATGACAGGAGTCGTGATGGGCAACAAAGAACCCGCTTAGGCGGGTTTTTTGTTGCCTGTGGAAAAGTGACGTTTCATTCATCCATTACCAGCACTCGATCGTGACGGCTGCCGGGTAAAGGGCGCCCTAGAGCGGTCGGGGCGGGCAAGCCGGCCTTCGGCCATTCCGGCGTGGATTGCCTGGTTGTCCAGCGGTGATTGCCGGCACCTGCTATTTTCCGAAGTGCACTTCAAGTTGTCATATCACTTGCCGATAGAATGCCAACCGTCGGCAGCCATGCCCACGCTACTTCACTTCGGATCATCCCAGGAAAAAGGCCGCCATGCTTCTTCGCCAAATGAATATCGCGCCGCGCGCAGCGCTCGGGTTTGCCCTGATTGCCGTTCTCGTGGCTTTCCTCGGCCTCTTCGCCCTGGAGAAAATGTCGAGTATCCGCGACAGTGAAGTGGCGGTAGAAACCCAATGGTTGCCGAGTATTCGCGGGGGTGACGAGATTCGCGAGCTGATGCTGCGCATCCGGACGATCTCCTTGCGCATGGCGCTGGACCCGGACCCGAAAAACGTCGCCACCTACCGCGCCCAGATGGATACCCGCGACAAGGAACTGAGCGAGAAGATCGTCGCCTACGACAAGCTGGTGACCACCCCGGAGACCCGGGTGTTGTACGACCAGTTCAAGTCGACCTTCGCCGCCTACCGTTCCGGCATCGCCCAATCGTTCACCCTGGCCGAGCAGGGGCGACGGGACGACCTGAACAAGCTGCTGCTGGTGGACATGAAGACCGTGGTCGATGGTTCCGGCAAGCAACTGAACGACCTGGCCGACCTGTTCAGCAAGCGGGTCGAGGCCGAAAGCGTGAAGTCCGAGGCGCATTACAGCAACTCGCGGACCATCGTCATCCTGTTCATCGTGCTGGCGGCCCTGGCCACCGTGGCCCTGGCGATGTTGCTCACCCGCAGCATCGTCAAGCCGCTGGGCGAGGCGCTGGGCGCTGCGCAGAACGTCGCCCGTGGCGACCTGACCCAGAATATCGAGGCGCGTGGCAATGATGAGGTGACTCATCTGCTCGAGTCGCTGGCGACCATGCAGCAGACGCTGCGCAACACCTTGCAGGGCATCACCGGTTCGTCGGTGCAACTGGCAACTGCGGCGGATGAACTGAATGCGGTGACCCTCAACAGTACCCGTGACCTGCAGCAGCAGAACAACGAAATCGAGCAGGCGGCCACCGCGGTCAACGAAATGACCGCTGCGGTGGAAGAAGTGGCGCGCAATGCCGTGTCCACGTCCGAAGCCACCCGCGAATCCAGTGAGTCGGCCCAGTTGGGCCAGGAGCGCGTCAGTGAAACGGCCGAGGCGATCAATGCCCTGGCCGGCGAGGTGGAGCAGACCGGTGAGCTGGTGCAGTCACTGGCTGCCCAGTCCCAGGACATCGGCAAGGTGCTCGATGTGATCCGGGCGATTGCCGAGCAGACCAACCTGCTCGCCCTCAACGCCGCCATCGAGGCGGCCCGTGCCGGTGAGAGCGGGCGTGGTTTCGCGGTGGTGGCCGACGAGGTCCGGGCCCTGGCCTACCGGACACAGCAATCCACCCAGGAAATCGAACAGATGGTGCAGGGCATGCGCAGCAGCTCGACCCAGGCTCTGGATTCGATGCAGGCCAGCTCCCGGCGCGCTGCCAGCACCCTGGTCCTGGCCGAGCGCGCGGGTGATGCGCTGAAGACCATCACGGCCTCGGTGAGCCAGATCCATGAGCGCAACCTGGTGATTGCCAGCGCCGCCGAGGAGCAGGCCCAGGTGGCCCGTGAGGTCGATCGCAACCTGGTGAACATCCGTGACCTGTCGCTGCGTTCGGCGGCCGGTGCCGACCAGACCAGTGCCTCCAGCCACGAGCTGGCGCAACTGGCCAACTCACTGCGTGGGATGGTCGGGCAGTTTCGCGTCTGACCGGCGCGCCTTGCGCCGGGCAACCAGGTGCCGGACCAGGGCGATACCGGCCATCAGCAGCACCACGCCGACGGCGATGGGCAGGCGATAGGGCTTGAGGTTACCGAACACCTGTTCGAGAAACTCGCCGGCCCAATAGCCACCGGAGGCGAACAGAGTGGCCCAGACCACCGCCCCGAACAGATTGATCAGACTGAAGCGCAGCGGCGACAGGCCGCTGGCGCCGATCACCAGTGGGCCGACCAGGCGCATGCCGTAGAGAAAGCGCACGGAAAACACCGACACCAGCGGGTGCCGCACGATCAGCCCGGTCACCCGGTCGATCGCCGCCTGCTGGCGGTGCAGACGCGGTAGCAGGCGGGCACCGAAGAAGCGTCCGGCCCAGAACAGCAGCTGGTCGCCGAGCATGCCGCCGAGGCTGGCCCAGAAAATCACCGTCCACAGTTGCAGCACCCCCTGGTGTGCCGCCACCCCGCCGAGTATCAGGATGGTTTCGCCTTCCAGCAGGCAGCCGATGAAGATCGCCCAATAGCCGTAGCTGGCGAGCAGGTAGGTGAAGTCGATGTGTTCGAACATAGGCGCAAGTCGATCCGTGTTGCAGTCCATGGGCAGCCGGGCGGAGCCCTTGTAGGGTCTGATCGGCCGCCGGGGCGAAAGTGCCCGGCAACCGTCTCAGAGCGGCTGGGCAGTGTCTTTCAGCTCGTTCGACTGACGCCCCAGCCATTCGCGGGGGCTTTCGCCGATCTTGCGACGGAAGGCCCGGGCCAGCGCCGAGGGGCTTTCGTAGCCGACCTCATCGGCAATCAGGGCGATCGGCCGCCCTTCGCGCAGGCGCTTCTGGGCCAGGCTGACGCGCCAGCTGAGCACATAGTCCGCCGGCGTCTGGCCGACCACCCGGTGAAAGTGCGCGGCGAAACTGGCGCGCGACATGTTCGCCTCCTGCGCCAGTTCGGCCACGGTCCAGGGCCGTTCGGGATGGTTGTGCATCATGGTCATGGCCTTGGCCAGGCGCAGGTCGGCCAGGCCCGCCATCATCCCGGTGGTCATGCTGTGGTAGGCCATCATGTGGCGCAGGAACTGGATCACCATCAGCTCGAACAGGCGGTTCATCACCGCTTCGCGACCGCAGTGCTCGGCGAAGGCTTCGCCGAACAGCCAGTCCAGCGTGCCTTCGATCATCGGCACGGCATCAAGTGGCATGACGATAGTCTCGGACAGGGCGACCGACAGCGGGTTGTCGATGCCCCCATCGAAACGCAGTGAGGCACAGACCAGTTCCGCCGCATCGGCCTCGCTGGCGACCAGGTGGTGGGGCAGGGGGCGGGGAATGAGGACCAGGCTCGGTTCCTCGATACGCAGCGTCCTGCCACCTGCCCCCAGGCTGAGCCGGCCGCTCTTGAGCAGATGCACATGGCCGCAGGGCTCTGTGCCATCGACCTCGATCGGGGCCTGCAGCGGACCGCTGTGGAACGTGTTGGCGGCGATGCCGAAGTGGGTCAGCAGGGTCGACAGGCGATCCATGAAAGGGGGTCTCGTAGAGTGATTTAGACGATCTGCCTCATATCATCGACAAAAAGACGCCATTCGTAAACGTGTTTTCGCCATCATGGCCCCACGTTCAAACCGCCACTTCCGGCAGGCCCGTCACTTCAAACGAAAGGAATTACCGATGAAAACGTCCCGTCTCTCTGCTGTGTCGAAACTCTTCGCTGCCGTTGCCATCGCCGCCGGTGGACTGTCCCTGGGCTGGAGTGGTTCAGCCTCGGCGGCCACGGAGCCGGCCAAGAAGGCCACCGTGGTCCTGGTGCATGGCGCTTTCGCCGAGTCGTCCAGCTGGAACGGGGTGATTGCCCGCCTGCAGGCCAAGGGCTACCCGGTGGTCGCCGTCGCCAACCCGCTGCACAGCGTCAAGAGTGATTCCGACTACGTGGCCGATATCGTCGAGCACACACCGGGGCCGGTGATCCTGGTCGGGCACTCCTATGGCGGGGCGGTGATTTCCAACGCGGTCCACGAGCACTCCAATGTCAAGGCACTGGTCTACGTCGCCGCCTTCGCTCCGGAGAAGGGTGAGACCGCGATCGAACTCTCCGGCCGCTTTCCGGGCGGTACCCTGGGCCCAACCCTGGCACCACCGGTGCAACTGAAGAATGGCACCGTGGATCTGTTCATCCAGCAGGACAAGTTCCCAGCCCAGTTCGCCGCCGACGTGCCGGCGAAGGAAGCGGCGCTGATGGCGGCGACCCAGCGGCCGATTGCCGAGGCGGCTCTGAAGGAAGCCTCTGGCGAGCCGGCCTGGAAGACCCTGCCGTCCTGGTTCATCTACGGTTCGGCGGACAAGAACATCCCCGAGGCCGCGCTGAAGTTCATGGCTGACCGTGCCGGCTCCCGGGAAACCGTGGATATCAAGGGCGCATCCCATGTGGTGATGGTGTCCAATCCGGACAAGGTCGCGGCGATCATCGAGGATGCCGCCAAGGCCACTGCGCAGTAACGCCACTGCCGAAAATGGGCAAGGCCTCAGGGCTTTGCCCATTTCTCCAGGGCGAATTCGACGAAACTGCGTAGCTTGGGCAGGCGGTAGCGGTCCTGAGCGTAGAGCAGGTTCATCGGTCGTGACGGCAGCTTGTAGTCGACCAGCAGCGGTATGAGTCGCCCCTCGCGCAGATCGTCGCGCAACAGCGCATCCGGCACCATCACGATGCCCATGCCGGCCAGTGCCGCCTGGTACAGTGCCGATGAGCTGTTGATGGTCATCGGACCGCTGACCGGTACCAGGATCTCCCCTTCCGGGCCGCTCAGGCTCCACTGTTTTTCCACCGTGCGCCAGTCATCTCCCGCCGGGTAGGCGAAAGCCAGGCAGTCGTGATGCTCCAGATCCTGGGGAACCTGTGGCGTGCCGCGTCGCTCGAGGTAGGCGGGTGAGGCGCAGACGGTCAGTGCATAGTTTTCCAGTGGCCGGGCGATCAGCGCCGAAGGCTCGGGGACACCCAGGCGGATCGCCACGTCGAAGCCGCTGTCGATCAGGTCTTCGCGCTGGTTGCTGAGCATCACGTCGAGCTTGATCCGTGGGTAGCGCCGAACGAACTCGCTCAGCGCCGGAGCCAGGCGCTCGGAGCCGAATGTCAGGGGGGCGGTGATCCGCAGGGTGCCGCTCGGTTCGCCCTGGACCTGTTCGGCCAGGCGCTCGGAATCGGCCACCAGGCCCAGTACCTCCAGGCAGCGTTGGTAGTAGGTGGTGCCGAACTCGGTCAGGCGCTGGCGACGGGTGGTGCGGTTGAGCAGCCTGACGCCCAGGCGCTGCTCCAGCGAGCGCAGGTGATTGCCGACCATGGTGGTGGAAATACCGCAGTCCAGGGCGGCGGCGGTCATGCTGCCGCTTTCCACCACTTTCACATACACCTGCATGGCCTGGAACAGATCCATTATCAATTCCTGCTTCAGAATGAATGAAGTTTTATCGAGTTTATCCAGCTCAGGTGGCTAACGATACTGCAAGCGCCAACTCATTGCCTGGAGCCTGCCGTCATGACCGCCACCTGCCTGATGACTACTTATCAACCGCTCGACCTCGGCTTCGTCAAGGGCCTGGGGACGCGTCTGTGGGACCAGGGCGGTCGTGAGTACCTGGACGCCGTGGCAGGGGTGGCGGTGACCAACGTCGGGCACTCCCATCCACGGCTGGTCAATGCGATCAGCGAGCAGGCCGGGCTGCTGCTGCACACTTCGAACCTCTACACCATCGACTGGCAACAGCGGCTGGCGCAGCGCCTGGCCGGGTTGTCGGGCATGGACCGGGTGTTTTTCAGCAATTCCGGCGCCGAGGCCAATGAAACCGCGCTGAAGCTGGCACGCCTGCATGCCTGGCACCGTGGGATCGAACAGCCGTTGGTGGTGGTCATGGAGAACGCGTTCCACGGCCGCACCCTGGGCACCTTGTCGGCCAGCGATGGTCCAGCGGTGCGCCTGGGCTACAACGCGTTGCCGGGGGATTTCATCAAGGTGCCGTTCGGAGACCTGCAGATCCTGCACAGCATCGCCCGCAGTCATGGCCAGCGCATCTGCGCCGTGCTGATGGAGCCGATCCAGGGCGAGGGTGGGGTGCAGCTGCCGCCGCCGGGCTACCTGAAGGCGGTACGCGACCTGTGCAAGCGGCGCTCCTGGTTGCTGATGCTCGATGAAATCCAGACCGGCGTCGGCCGCACCGGCCAATGGTTCGCCTTCCAGCGCGAGGGTATCGTCCCGGACGTGATGACCCTGGCCAAGGGCCTGGGCAACGGCATTCCCATCGGTGCCTGCCTGGCAAGGGGCAAGGCTGCGCAGTTGTTCACCCCGGGCAGCCATGGCAGCACCTTCGGTGGCAATCCGCTGGCTTGCCGGGTCGGCTGCACCGTGCTCGATATCATCGAGGAGCAGGCGCTGGTCAGCAATGCTCGGCGGCAGGGAGATCGGCTGCTGGCGCGCCTGCAGGAGGCGCTGGGGCAGCACCGGCAGGTGGTGGCGATCCGGGGGAGGGGACTGATGATCGGCATAGAGCTGAAGGAGCCGATCCGCGACCTGGCGCTGATCGCCGCCCGCGAGCAGGGCGTGCTGATCAATGTCACGCGGGGCAAGACCATCCGCCTGCTGCCGCCGCTGACTATCGATGCGGCGGAAGTGGAGATGATCGTCGCCGGCGTCTGCGGTGCCCTGGCCGCCGCGTGCAGCGCAGCCGAGGCAAAAGCGGTGGCGGTATAGCCAAAGGCTTACACGACACACTGGCGATCACGTCTTTGCCCGACCCGGTCGTTGCCTTAATCTACACCCATCACTGCTGCATACGGATGTGCGCAGGATCACGGAAGATCGACCTGGCTAGGATGGCTACCGACAGGATGTTGGGCAGGTCAACAAAAGAACCCGCTTCGGCGGGTTTTTTTGTGCGTGCGTGAAAGCCCTAGGACTTTTCTTCAATTCCTGTCATACCCTTCCTCGATGCCCTTGCCTGTCTTGTCGACGTCCGAACGGCAAACGGAGACTTGCTGACATTGTCCAGTCAAAAGGAATGTCAGGTGGATATTCAGAAAAGTCAGGCGTTTGGGCGGCATGGAATCACTTTTTACATCTCGCGTTTCAGCGTGACCTCCATTAATCGACATGAGCTCACTACGCTCTATTTCCATGAGGCCCGCATGGCTAACTGGGAGCTGAGCCGCCGCCTGCGCGAACTGTATGATCGGATGCTTGCCAGAGATTTGCCTTGTGCCATGGGCGTGGTTGTCTCCAAGCCGCTGACTCGGCAACAGGCCGACTTGCTGAATGAGCAGCGATCCGACCTGGCCGTCCTTGTCGGTTCCATTTTCGGGGGCATCGTTTCAGGAATATCGAAAATGACCAGTCTGTGGGCGGCTCGGGAGGGGCGAAAGTTTTCTCAGAGCCAATTGCGTACTTACCATGCAGGCGACGTCATTGTCGGGATTGAGGCTCATGTCAATGGCGGCATAGGTCCACAACGTACCGTCACATCGCTGCTCATTCCTACCCAGGCTGGCTAAGACATGAGTGAGCCTGCCCAGTTTCTGGCGTTTTATGCATTGTTGCTTCCAATCGGTCATCTCGTGAGAGCCTACAGTGTGAGAAAGTGGCTCGGGCTACTGATGATCATCGCTGGGTTGGCAGCGCCCTGGATGATCCCGCGTATGTTTCAGGGGTTTGACCTGGTCATTTTTTCGTTCGTGATCAGTGCTGTGGGTTTTGATCTTTTCCGGCGGCGGCGCCGGTTCGACGAGGAGTGCCAACGGGTCGGGCGCCGAATCATTTCCCGGCCCAAGGATGTGTGAGCCAATGAGTGATTTCCTGCATTACGGAATGCCGATACTTCTCGCCGCAGGTCTCTACTATTGCGTAAAAAATCCGCGGATTCGGGCCCGTCTGGGCATTTCGCTCATCCCCCTGGGTTATGGGCTGCTGTGGCTGGCTCCCACATTCCATGAGTTGCTCGACGCCGATTTCCTTGCCATTGGCGCAGTGGCGCTAGGGGCGAACCTGTATTTCAGTCGTGAGCTTTTTCACGAGTCGGCGTGAGATTGTCCGTGTCCAGAAATGCAGAAAGGCAGATCTGTTTCAGGGCCGTCGCCTACGTGCCCGACCATGAAACAGACCTGCCTTTTCCATCGAGACTTCGATAAAGCTGTTCTATGTCTTTACTGCTGGGCGACGCTGTAGCCGGCAAACGCCGTCTGCTGCTGGATCGCGGTGACGATGTTCTTGCGGGTTGCCGGCTGCTCGTTGCCTTCGTTATCCACAAAGGTCTCGCTCAGCAGTTCGGCCAGGTCGCCGTGGCCGGCAAAGGCGAAGCCGAGGAATTCGAACGCCTCGCGGTCGGCGTTGGCCTTGGTGCGAGGGGTACGCAACGGGAAATTGACGCTGGCGCCGTCCTTGCTGATGACGAACACCTCGGCTTCCTTCTTCGCCCGCGACGATTTGCCCTTGCCGGCATTCGGGTTGCTGATCGCCTGGTGGGTCTGGTTCAGCACCTTCAGCGCCAGGCCATAGACCAGCTCCTGGAACGCCGGGTCATCCTTGTAGCTGGACAGGATCCGGGTGATCGGGAATTTCGTGCTCAGGTCTTCCAGCGCGGCGATGTCCGCGGCTTCGGCGTCCTTGAGCTGCTTGAGTTGGCCCATGAGCTCGTAGGCCTGGTCGTCGTCGAAACGGTCGTGCGCCTGGCGGATGGCCGTGCGCAGCTGGCGGATTTCCTCACTTTCCCTGGACGTGTGGAAAGCGTCGAGCACCATTTCACTGATGGTCTTGGCCTGGGCCACGTGCTGGGACAGATTGATCGCGTTTTCGTATTCGTGCTTGGCGGACAAGGAGGTTACGGCTTCATCGGTATGAGAGTCAGGCATCGAAAATTCGCTATTTCATTTAACAGGGTGTAAGGCTCAAAATGCCGCAGCATTTTTGGGGGCGTTTAATCTATTGGAGCGGCGCGCTGTTGTCACGGATCACCGGGCGAGCGGCCCGCTCAATGACAGGGTTTGTCGACAAATCAATATGTTTCAAAGTTGTTCGCCAAAATTTTGGCTGACCATTTGTCCGTGCTGAATAAAATCAATTAGACAGCAAAATAATGACACCATCATATTGCTACTACCTGTAGGGGAAGCAGTCGGGAATAATGGAAGTTGTACAGCCAGGGTTTGGTGCTTGTCCCTTTGGAAGCTTTTCTTGAATTTTATTGTGCAAAGGGACGCCTGCATGCACCGTTCTGACGATATCGCGAATCTCTTCAAGAGATTCGGGGGTAGTGCGGAAACCTACCTCGAAATCGAACCGTCCTATGACTACGCCGAAGAGACCGCGACTCAACTGATCGCCGCCTTGAGTGCGTTGCAGCCGGCGTCTTCGCCCGCTCCGGTCGAGCCTTCAGCACCAGTCCACTGCGAGACACCGGCCACGCCCGTGGTCGCAGTCGATGACGAGCCGGCGCAGGCCCTCACACCGGACCCGGTTCCGCTCGCTTCGCCGAGGGTGGCGCCGACTCCTGCGGTCGCTGTCGCCCCGAGCCCGGCTGCCATGGAGGCCGCGGCGCAGACCGTGACCTCTCTCAGCCGCCTGTTGGCGGAAATCGAACAGCAGCGGGCCGCCAGCGCTGTCGACGCACCGGCAAAGGCTCGTTCGCCGTCACTTGAGAAGCCCCGGGTCATTGCCCTGGTCTCGGCCAAGGGGGGTGTCGGCAAGAGCACTCTGGCTGCCGCGCTGGCCGGTGCGCTCAAGCGTACCGAAGGCCGTACCTTCGCCCTCGACCTCGACCCGCAAAACGCTCTCTGCCTGCACCTGGGCGGTAGCGAGCAATGGCCGGGGGTCGCCCAGGCGTCTCTCCAGCAGGGCTGGCAGCCACTGCTGCGTGATGGTTTCTCGGGCAGCCACTGCCTGGCCTACGGCGTGGTGGGCGAGGCGCAGCGAGCGAGCTTCGAAAACGAGCTGCGCGACGATCCTGACTGGTTGGCCCGGCAACTGGCGGGCCTGGGGCTGGGCGAGCGTGACAGCGTGATCATCGATACCCCCGCCGGTGCCAGCGTCTACCTGGACCAGGTGTTGGCCATTGCCGATATCGCCGTGGTGGTGACACTCGCCGATGCGGCCTCCTACTCCAGCCTGGAGCGGATGAGTCGCCTGCTGGCGCCTTACCTGCAGCGCGAAACCCCGCTGCAGTGCCGATATGTCATCAATCAGCTGGATACTTCCCGCCAGTTCAGCCTCGACATGTGTGAAGTATTGAAAAGAAAGGTCGATAACCAGTTGTTGGGCGTGATCCGGCAGGACCACTTCCTCGGCGAGGCGTTGGCCTATGAGCGTAATCCGCTGACGCAGACTCCTGCGACCCGAGGTTGCCGGGACATTCTCGACGTGGCCGGTTCGCTGTGCGAACTGCTCGTGCAAGGTACGCAAGAGTCCCAACTGTCATGACCATCGATCCCAATTTCACGCCCCAGATCCCGGGGCGCTCCGAGTTGCGCCTCAATGACTGGCTGGCTCGCGTCAGGCAGTGGCCGCGAGTCCTGCGCGGTGCGCTGGTGGTTGGCGGGGCACTCATCGCCTGCCTGCTGCTGGTCGGCATCGTCAGTGCACCGCTGGACCTGTACACCCAGTGCCTGTTCGCGGCGCTGTGCTTCGGTTCGGCGCTGCTGATCAAGCGGGTGCCCGGCCGCCTGCCGATCCTGGCGCTGATCGTGCTGTCGCTGGTGGCGTCCCTGCGCTACCTGTACTGGCGGCTGACCGATACCCTGGGCTTCGAAGGCTGGCTGGACATTGTCTTCGGCTATGGCCTGGTCCTGGCCGAGTTCTACGCCCTGGTGGTGCTGATCTTCGGCTACGTGCAGACCGCCTGGCCGCTGCGTCGCCGCCCGGTGCTGCTGGCCGGTGACCCGAGTGACTGGCCGACGGTGGATGTGTTCATCCCCACCTACAACGAAACACTGAACATCGTGAAACTGAGCATCTTCGCGGCCCAGGCGATGGACTGGCCGAAGGAAAAGCTGCGCGTGCACGTGCTCGATGATGGCCGGCGCGAGGAGTTCCGCCTGTTCTGCAACAGCATCGGGGTCAACTACATCACCCGTGACAACAATTTCCACGCCAAGGCCGGCAACCTCAACGAAGCGCTCAAGGTCACCGACGGCGAATACATCGCCATGTTCGACGCCGACCATGTGCCGACCCGTTCCTTCCTGCAGATCGGCATGGGCTGGTTCCTCAAGGACGATAAGCTGGCGATGCTGCAGACGCCGCATTTCTTCTTTTCCCCGGACCCGTTCGAGAAGAACCTCAATACCTTCCGCGCCGTACCCAACGAGGGCGAACTGTTCTACGGCCTGGTGCAGGACGGCAACGACCTGTGGAACGCGACGTTCTTCTGCGGCTCCTGTGCGATCCTGCGTCGCAAGCCGCTGGAAGAGATCGGCGGGGTGGCGGTCGAGACCGTGACCGAGGACGCCCACACCGCGCTCAAGCTCAACCGTGCCGGCTACAACACCGCGTACCTGGCGATCCCCCAGGCGGCGGGGCTGGCGACCGAAAGCCTGTCGCGGCACATCAGTCAGCGCATTCGCTGGGCACGGGGCATGGCGCAGATCTTCCGTCTCGACAACCCGCTGATGGGCAAGGGCCTGAATATCGGCCAGCGCATCTGCTACGCCAACGCCATGCTGCACTTCTTCTACGGCCTGCCACGGCTGGTGTTTCTCACCGCACCGCTGGCCTACCTGATTTTCGGCGCGCAGATCTTCCACGCCTCGGCGTTGATGATCACGGCCTATGCCTTGCCGCACCTGTTTCATTCCAACCTGACCAACTCCTGTATCCAGGGGCGTTTCCGGCATTCGTTCTGGAACGAGGTGTACGAGACGGTACTGGCCTGGTACATCATGCCGCCGGTACTGATGGCGCTGGTCAACCCCAAGTTCGGCGGCTTCAACGTCACCGACAAGGGCGGCATCATCGACAAGGAATATTTCGACTGGAAGCTGGCCCGTCCCTACATCGTGCTGCTGGCGCTGAACCTGTTCGGCCTGCTGTGCGGTCTCTACCAGTTGATCTGGGGCGAGCCCGACACCGAGATCACCGTGCTGATCAACTGTGTCTGGACGCTCTACAACCTGATCATCACCAGTGCCGCCGTGGCAGTGGCTTCGGAAACCCGCCAGGTGCGTTCCGAGCCGCGGGTTCGCGCCGAACTGCCGGTCAAGATCGAACTGGCCGATGGCACCGAGTTCTATGGCGTGACCCAGGACTTCTCCCAGCGCGGCCTTGGCCTCAAGTTGCCGGAGGGCACCACGGTGGCCGCCGGTGAACGCATGCGGGTATCGCTGTTCCGCAACTCGCAGACCAGCCAATTCGATACTACCGTGGTGTTCAGCAAGGGCCAGTACCTGGGCGCGCTGTTCGACCCGTTGACCCTGCGCCAGCAGAGCGAACTGGTGCGCATGACGTTCTCCCGCGCCGACACCTGGGCCGCCAGTTGGGGTAGCGGCAAGCCCGATACGCCGCTGTCGGCACTGCGCGAAGTCAGTGCCATCGGCGTGATCGGCATGGGTGCGCTGGTCAAGGCCAGCGTGCTGAGCATTCGCGACCGCCTGGCTGCCAGATCTGCCAATTCGAAACCGCTCGACCCTCTTATGGACAAGTCATGATCATGAACCCTCCGTCTCGCAGCGCTACCCGCTGCCCACGTCACCCCTTCATGCGCCTGGCTTCGTCGGTGCTGTGCCTGGGCGCAATGATTCACATGGCTTATGCCGGCGCCGCCACGGCCGCCAGCACCGCGGTGGCCAGCCCCGCAGCGACCCCCGCTGTCACCACCCCTGTCGCGGACCCGCTGCCAGCCGGCAGCTACACCCGAGAATTGACCCTCAAGCAACTGGGTCGCCTGGACACCATGAACCTGCAGGGCGTCGAAGCCTCGGACGCGGTGAACTTCAACATCCGCGCCGATGAAGTGGTCAATGGCGCACAGTTGGTGCTCAGCTACAGCTATTCGCCGGCGCTGCTCGCCGACCTGTCGCAGATCAACGTGCTGGTCAACGACGAAGTCGCTGCCAGCCTGGCGTTGCCCAAGGAGGGGGCCGGCCAGCCGCAGCAGCAGGTGGTGAACATCCCGCCGCACCTGATCACCGAATTCAACCGCCTGCGCCTGCAATTCATCGGGCACTACACCATGCAGTGCGAGGACCCCCAGCACAGCAGCCTGTGGGCCAAGATCAACGTCGGTTCGGAGCTCAAGCTCAGCGTTTCGCCGATCCTGCTCAAGGACGACCTGTCGATCCTGCCGCTGCCGTTTTTCGACCGTCGCGACGCGAGCCAGCTCAACCTGCCGTTCGTGTTTGCCAAGCAACCGGATAACGCGACCCTGGAGGCCGCCGGTGCCCTGTCGTCGTGGATGGGCGCACTGGCTACCTATCGCGGGGCCAACTTCACCAGCGCCCTGGGCCAGATTCCCCAGCAGGGCAACGCCATCGTCCTGGTCGAAAGCAAGGAAGCGGTGCAACTGGGCAGCCTGCAGATCCCGGAGCTCAAGGGCGCGACCGTGACCCTGCTGGCCAACCCGAACGATCCGCGTGGCAAGCTGCTGATCGTCGCCGGTCGTGATGCCGCCGAGCTCAAGCTGGCCGCCAACGCGGTCGCCATGGGCAGCAAGGCGTTGGTGGGCAGCAGCGTGGTGATCGATCATCTCGACCCGCTGAGCCCGCGCCAGCCCTACGATGCGCCGAACTGGGTGCCATCGGACCGCCCGGTGCGCCTGGGTGAGCTGATCGAGACCAAGCAGCTCAGTGTGTCCGGCTACAACCCCGGCAACATCACCATTCCCGTGCGCCTGCCGCCGGACCTGTTCAACTGGCGCGAGGCGGGCGTGCCGCTGGACCTGAAGTACCGCTATACCCCACAACAGGAGTCGGCGAACTCCTCGTTGCTGGTGAGCCTGAACAACAAC
Source organism: Pseudomonas vanderleydeniana (assembly GCF_014268755.2). Classification (NCBI taxonomy): domain Bacteria; kingdom Pseudomonadati; phylum Pseudomonadota; class Gammaproteobacteria; order Pseudomonadales; family Pseudomonadaceae; genus Pseudomonas; species Pseudomonas vanderleydeniana. Next base: position 1,374,353 of record NZ_CP077093.1, read on the forward strand.
TTCATGAAGTCGATGCCATTGCCATCGCTCAAGAGCCTCGACGGCGGCGACAACCTGCTGGCGATGCTGAAGAAGGATGAAAGCCTGCCGCGCGAAGCGCGCGTGCTGTTGCCACTGGGCGTGGCCTCGCCACGTTCGCAGCTGCAACTGCGCTTCATGTTCGACTACATCAAGCAGGGTGAATGCCGCGACATCATCATCGACAACATGCGCGGCCTGATCGACCCGGATTCGAGCCTCGACCTGCGCGGCTTCAACCACTACATCGCCTTGCCCAACCTTGGCGTGTTCAACGACAGCGGCTTCCCGTTCACCCGCCTGGCCGACCTCTCGCAGAGCGCCGTGATCCTGCCTGACGGCAGTGGCCCGCAGGAGTGGGGTGCGTACCTGACCGTGATGGGCCGCTTCGGCGAGTCCACCGGCTACCCGGCGACCGCCGTGACCGTGGTGCAACCCAAGGACGTCCAGTCGGTTCGCGACAAGGACCTGCTGGTGTTCGCCTCGGGTGCCAACCAGCCACTGCTGGAGCAGTGGGCCAGCCACCTGCCGGCCGGTTTCGAAGGCACGGGCCACCGTTTCAGCCTGTCCGACCTGACCCTGCGCGTGCGTGACTGGATCAGCCCGGACCCGCAGGCCAACCAGCGCAAGCCACGCCTGCAAGTGACCTACAGTGGCGCCAACAGTAGCACCTACCTGGCCGGTTTCGAATCGCCGCTCAAGTCCGAGCGCAGCGTGGTGGTGATCGCCAGTGGCAAGCCCGAAGGCCTGGCCGATGCCACGGCTGCGCTGATCGGTGGCGACCAGTACAAGGACACCATCCAGGGCAGCCTGGCGGTGGTGCAGGACAAGCGCATCACCTCGCTGGTGGCTGACGAGCAGTACTACGTCGGCGACCTGAGCCTGTTCAAGCGCATGCAGTGGATGCTCTCGCAGAATCTGTTGTGGATGCTGCTGGTGACGGTCTGCGGCCTGGCGCTGGTGAGCCTGCTGCTGTTCGTGTTCCTGCGTTCCCGGGCCCGGAAGCGTCTGTCATGAGTCTGCGCAAGTCGACCTCCACGAAAGGCGTGGGGCGTCTGTTCGGGCGTAGCCTGCTGTCCCTGGCCCTGCTGGTACCCCTGGCGGCGAAAGCCGCCGAGGGCTGCAGCGTGCAGAACTGGCCGTTGTGGAAGAACTATGCCGAGCGTTTCGTGCAGAAAGACGGACGCATGCTAGGCTCGAGCATGGATCCCAACCAGAGCAGCTCCGAGGGCCAGTCCTACGGTATGTTCTTCGCACTGATCGCCAACGACCCGGAGACCTTCGATGCCCTGTGGCGTTGGACCCGGGACAACATGGCCGGCGCCAACATCGCACAGAACCTGCCAGGTTGGCTGTGGGGGCCGACCCCTGCCGGTACCTGGGGCATCATCGACAGGAACTCCGCCAGCGATGCCGACCTGTGGTTCGCCTACAGCTTGCTGGAGGCCGACCGCCTGTGGAAGAAACCCGGCTACCGGGCCGACGCGCAGCGGATCCTCGACAATGTGCAAAAGACCCTGATCCGCGATATCCCCGGGCTCGGCAAGATGCTGCTGCCGGGGCCGGTGGGCTATGAGCACCCGGACCAGCTGTGGCGTTTCAACGCCAGCTACACGCCAATCCCGCTGTTGCGCCGCTTCAGCAAGGAACTGCCATCCAGCCCCTGGAAGGAAGTGGCCGAAAGCACCGCGAAGATGGTCGCCGACAAGAACATGAACCGCTTCGGCTTCGTTCCGGACTGGGTGGGCTATCGCGGTACCGACGTCAACAAGGGCATGTTCGTGGTGGACAAGTTCACCAACGCGCTGGGCAGCTACGACGCGATCCGCACTTACCTCTGGGCCGGCCTGACGTCGCCGGCCGACCCGCTGGCCAAGCCGATGCTCGACAACCTCGACGGCATGGCGCAGTCCACCGCGTCCACCGGCGTGCCTCCGGAGAAGGTCCAGGTGCTGACCGGGGCCACCGAGGGCGTAGGCCCCTACGGTTTCTCGGCGTCGCTGGTGCCCTACCTGCGGGCCAAGGGCCTGCCGCTGCTGGCGGACCAGCAACTGCGGCTGGTCGACCAGGCGATCGCGCATTTCACCGACCCGGCTGATCCGGCCTACCAGCAGCATCAGTATTATCATGTGATGCTGAGCCTGTTCGCGCTCGGTTGGAGCGAGAACCGCTATCAGTTCAACAAGGACGGCACTGTGAAAGTATCCTGGGAGGCCGCATGCGCCAGCAAACCCTAGCCCTGGCGGTCTGTGCCGCCCTGGCTTCCAGCATCGGCTTCGCCGCGGACAGCGGCAGCCCGCAATCGTTGCTGATCCAGCAGGGTTACTACTGGCAGTCCAAGGAAAAACCCGATCGCGCGGCCGAGGCGTGGACCCGACTGTTGAGCCTGGACGCCGAGCAGCCCGATGCGCTGTACGGCCTGGGCCTGATCGAGGTGCAACGCCAGCGTATCGCCAACGCACAGAACTACCTGGCCCGGCTGCAGGCGATCAAGCCGCAGCCGCGCCTGGCCCTGCAGCTCGAGCAGGACATCGCCCTGAGCCCGCCGGAAAAGAAGCAGCTGCTGGAAAAGGCCCGTGAGCTGAGCGATGCCGGCGAGCGCGACCAGGCCGTTGCGGTCTATCGGCAACTGTTCGATGGCCGCCAGCCGCAGGGCCTGATCGCCCGCGAGTACTACAACACCCTCGGTTTCTCCACCGGTGGCTGGCCAGAGGCCCGTGTCGGCCTGGAGCGCCTGCGCCGGGAACGTCCGGACGACGCGATCCTCGACCTGTGGCTGGCGTTGCACCTGGCGCGCAACCCCGACAGCCGTCCGGAGGGCATCCGGGCCCTCGCGCGGCTGTCGCACAACCCGGACATCGGCGGTAACGCCGACGAGACCTGGCGTTTCGCCCTGGTCTGGCTGGGGCCGCCGTCACGCGACCAGGTGTCGCTGTTCGAGCAATACCTGCAGGCGCACCCGGACGACAGCGAGATCCGCGCGCTGATGAACAAGGGCATTGCCCAGGGCCGCACCGGTTCCGGTTGGCAGCGCGACCCGCATGTCGCCCGCGGCCTCAAGGCACTCGACGCCGGTGACCTGGCGACCGCCGAGCAGGAATTGCAGGCGCGTCTCAAGGACAAGCCCGACGACTACGATGCCCTGGGCGGCATGGGTATCCTGCGCCAGCAGCAAAAGCGTCTCGGCGAGGCGGAAAACTACCTGGTGCAGGCGACCCGGAGCGGCGCCGGTGCGCAGTGGAAAAGTGCCCTCGAGGATGTGCGCTACTGGATCCTTCTCGACCGCGCCAACGATGCCCAGCGCAGCGGTCGCCAGGCCCAGGCGCGGGAACTGATCGAGCAGGCCATCGCCAGGAACCCGGTGGAACCCGCCGGGCCGACCGCGCTGGCCGGCTGGTATGCCCAGGCCGGAGAGCTGGAAACCGCCGAGGCCGGCTACCGCCAGGTGCTGGCGCGCACCGCGAACTACCCGGATGCCCTGAGCGGGCTGATCGGTGTGCTGTCGCGGGCCGGCAAGTCCGATGAAGCCCTGCAACTGATCGATCGCCTGTCGCCGGCGGAGCAGGCCCGACTGGCGCCGAGCGTGCGCATTCGCGCGCTGCGTGCCACCCAGGTGGCCAAGCTCGCCGAGCGCCGTGGTGACCTGAACGGTGCGCAACGGGCCTACAAGGAGGCCCTGGCCGACGACCCGAAAAACCCCTGGATCCGTTTCGCCCTGGCGCGGGTCTACCTGCGTCAAGGCCAGACCCAGGTCGCCCGCGACCTGATCGACGAGCTGCTCAAGCAGCAGCCCGACCAGCCGGATGCGCTGTACACCAGCACCTTGCTCTCAGCCGAACTGGGCGAGTGGACCAAGGCCCAGCGCACCCTGTCGCGGATCCCGGCGGCCCGGCGCAGCGCCGACATGAACGAGATGGAGCTGGACATCCGTCTGCACGTGCAGACCGAGCTGGCGGTGGACGTCGCCCGTCGCGGCCAGCGCCAGGAAGCCTGGAGCCTGCTGTCGCGCTGCGAGCCGCTGACCCGCGGCAAGCCCGAGCGGGTGGCGGTGCTGGCCAGCGCCTATGCCGAAGCCGGCAACCCGGATCAGGGCGTGAGCCTGATGCGCGACCTGATGGACAAGTCCGCACCGACCCCGGATCTGCAACTGCTGTACGCGGGCGTGCTGCTCAAGGCCGACAAGGACGCCGAGGTCAGCGAGATCCTGCGTCAGTTGCAGGGCCGGCCGATGAGCGAAACCGCCAGCAAGCGCTACGAGGACCTGGTATTTCTCTACCGGGTCAAGCAGGCCGACGAGCTGCGTGAGAAGAATGATCTGGTGGCGGCCTACGACATGCTGTCGCCGGCCCTGCAACAGCGCCCTAACGACAGCCTGGCGATTTCCTCGCTGGCGCGCATGTACGCCGCCAGCGGCAATGTCGACAAGGCGCGCAATCTCTACGAACCGCTGATCAAGGCCGACCCGGGCAATGCCAAGCTGCAACTGGGCCTGGCCGATGTCGCCATGCAGGGCCGCGACTATTCGCTGGCCGAGCGTTCGGTGGAAAAGGCCCTGGCCCTCGAGCCTGGCGTGCCACAGACGTTGACCGCTTCGGCGCGGATCTATCGCGAAATGGGCAAGACCGGCGAGTCCGCGCGTTTGCTGCGCAAGGCCATCGAGATCGAGAACGGCCAGCGGGTCGACACCTATGTAGCCGGCGTCGCCAGCGGCAGTGCCGCATCGTCCAACCCCTTCGTCGGGCTGGCCGGGCAGCGTCGCCAGGGCACCTCGCTGGCCGAGTCCTCGCTGATTCCGCCACCGGTGGACGGCTCGTCTAGCGGCCTGAGCGCCGGTGATCCGGAACTGATTCCGGAGCCGGTGACGCGCAGGGCCCAGGCAGCCCCGGCAGCCCCGGTGGCCAGTCGCAGTGCCAACCCGTTCAGCGATCCGTACTCGCGCGACACCTACGCCCGTGACACCGCGCCGAGCACCGGGCTGAGCCCGGCCCAGGTCGCGCTCAACGACATTCTCCAGGACCGTACCGGTTATGTGGTCCAGGGGCTCACCGTGCGCAGCAACAACAGTGAGAAGGGCCTGGGCAAGCTGACGGATGTCGAGGCACCGTTCGAGGCCAGTTTCCCCGTCGGTTCGAACCTGGCGAGCATTGCCCTGCAGGTCACTCCGGTCTTCCTGTATTCGGGCAGTCCCGGTGCCAACGGTTCGCCACGCTTCGGCACCAGCGGCAGCGAACTCGTCGGCAGCCAGAAGGACAGCGGTGTCGGCCTGGCCGTGGCCTATCGCGACAAGGACAACGGGCTCAAGGCCGACATCGGCATGAGTCCGATCGGTTTCACCTACAGCACGCCGATCGGTGGTGTCAGCCTCAACCGGCCGTTCGCCGCCAACCCCAACTTCAGCTATGGCGTCAGCGCTTCGCGGCGTGTCGTCACCGACAGTGTGACTTCGTTCGCCGGCTCCCGTGACCCACGTACCGGCGAGAAGTGGGGCGGCGTCACTGCCAACGGCGTGCGTGGCGAACTGGGCTACGACAACCAGAAGTTCGGTGCCTACGGCTACGGTTCGGCGCATCGGCTGATGGGCAACAATGTCGACGACAACAACCGCTTCGAGTTGGGCAGCGGTGTCTACTGGTACCTGCGCAACACGCCGGGCAGTATCCTCACCCTCGGCCTCAGCGGTTCCGCCCTGAGCTACTCCGAGAACCAGGATTTCTACACCTACGGCCATGGCGGCTACTTCAGCCCGCAGACCTTCTTCGCCCTCGGCGTGCCGGTCAGCTGGGCCCAGCGCACCGAGCGCTTTACCTATCGGATCAAGTCCTCGATCGGTATCCAGCATATCGGTCAGGACAGCGCCGACATCTTCCCCGGTCACAGCGAGTACCAGTCCAATGCCACGGCAGTCGGGCTGAGCCGCTATTCCGGTGACAACAAGACAGGCATCGGCTACAGCTTGAACGCGGCTGGCGAATACAAGTTCGGCACGAACTTCTTCCTCGGCGGTACGCTTGGCGTGGACAATGCCAGCGATTACCGCCAGGTCGCCGGTGGCGTGTACCTGCGTTATACCTTCGAGGACATGACCGGCCCCATGGACCTGCCGGTCAGTCCCTTCGGTTCCCCCTATTCGAATTGATTCAACGAGGAAAGTTTGATGGCTTCTTCCGTGCTCGCTGGTTTGACCCTGCTCGTGATTGGCGAAAGCCACATGAGCTTTCCCGACTCGCTGATGAACCCGCTGTATGACAACCTGACCCAGCAGGGCGCCCAGGTGCATGCGATCGGTGCCTGTGGCGCCAACCCGGCCGACTGGGTCACGCCGAAGCTCAAGCTCGACTGCGGTGCGACCCGCGACCCGGGCGAGAAGATCAAGGTGATGAGCCGTGGCACCATGGACACCCAGCCGATCAAGGACGTGATCGCCAAGGACAAGCCGGACCTGGTCGTGCTGATCATGGGTGACACCATGGCCTCCTACAAGACCACGCCGTTTCCCAAGGTCTGGGCCTACCAGAGCGTGACCGCGCTGACCAAGCAGATCGCCGACAGCGGCGCCAAGTGTGTCTGGGTCGGGCCGGCCTGGGGCAAGGCCAACGGCAGCAACACCAACGAGAACACCTACGGCAAGAACCAGGTGCGCACCCAACTGGTCGCCGGCACCCTGGCGAACATGGTCGCGCCATGCACCTACATCGACTCGACCAAGTTCTCCAAGCCGGGCGAGTGGATCACCTCCGACGGCCAGCACTTCACCATCGCCGGCTACAAGTCCTGGGCGGCGGCGATCGGCAAATCCATCAGCGAACTGCCGGCCAGCGCAGTGAAGGGAGCGAAATAAGTGAAACGGACTTTCGGTCTTGTCGGCGGCCTGCTCGGGGCCGCCCTGATCGCGCCGGCGTTCGGTGCGCAGATTGCCCTGTATCCCACCGGTCCTTCCCAGGACTCGGCCTATCTGCGTTTCGTCAACGTGTCCGCCAGCCCCCTGGAGCTGACGCCCGACGGGGCCAAGACCAGCCTCAAGCTTGAGGGCGACAAGGTCGTCAGTGACTTCATCCCGGTACCGGGTGGCCAGGCGATCAAGGGCACCCTCAGCCGTGACGGCCACAAGGCCGCGCTGGAGGCGAAGGTGGCGGCAGGCGACTTCGCCACGGTATTCGCCCTGGACGATGGCAAGCAGGGCATTCGCCAACTGGTGGTCAACGAAGCCTTCGACATTCCCAACCAGCTCAAGGCCTCGCTTGCGCTATTCGATGCCGACTCCGGTTGCGCCGAGGCCAAGGTCAACCTGGCCGGTCGCGATGTCGACCTGTTCCAGAAGGCACCGGCAGGCAACCCGCGGCGCCAGGAGCTCAACCCGCGTGGCTCGCTGGCCGTCCAACTGGTCTGTGCCGGCAAGCCGGTCGGTTCAGCCGTCGAACTGGGCGCCCTGGAAGCCAACAAGCGCTACAGTCTGTTGATCCTGCCTTCGTCGACGGGGCCACGTCTCATTACCGCCACGGACAGCGTGTCCAACTGAATCGGAAGCACCCGTCGCCATGGTTTTCGCCTCGCTCGAGTTCCTGACGCTGTTCCTGCCTGCGTTCCTGCTGGTCTATGCCCTGGCAAGACCGGCCTGGCGCAACGTGATCCTGCTGATCGGCAGCTGGCTGTTCTACGGCTGGCTGAGCCCGCTGTTCCTGTTCCTGCACATGGTCCTGACCGTGCTCGCGTGGGTCGGCGGCCTGCTGGTCGATCGCTCGCGAGAGGACGGCCGCGGGCGGATGCGCCTGCTGGTGGCGTTGATCGTGATCAACACCGCCGTGCTCTGCTGGTACAAGTACGCCAACATCCTGGCCGGTACCTGGAACGAGCTGATCACCTGGTACGGGGCCATGCCCATGGCCTGGCAGAAGGTGGCGTTGCCGGCGGGGCTGTCGTTCATCGTGCTGCAGGCGATCTCCTACCTGGTCGACGTGCACCGGCATGTGGTGCCGGTGGAGCGCAGTTTCGTCAACTACGCGACCTACATCTCGATGTTCGGCCACTCGATCGCAGGCCCCATCATTCGTTATGACTGGGTGCGCCGGGAGCTCAACCAGCGCTATTTCAACTGGCTGAATTTCTCCCTGGGCGCCCGCCGGTTCATGATCGGCATGTGCATGAAAGTGCTGGTGGCCGATACCCTGTCGCCCTTGGTCGACGTGGCCTTTCACCTGGAAAATCCATCGTTCGTCGATGCCTGGATCGGCTGCCTGGCCTACTCGCTGCAACTGTTCTTCGACTTCGCCGGCTACAGCGCCATGGCCATCGGCCTCGGGCTGATGCTGGGCTTCCACTTTCCGGAGAACTTCAACCGGCCGTACCTGGCCTACAGCATCCAGGATTTCTGGCGGCGCTGGCACCTGTCGTTGTCCAGCTGGTTGCGCGATTACCTGTACATCTCGCTGGGTGGCAATCGCAAGGGCACCTGGAACACCTATCGCAACCTGTTCCTGACCATGGCGATTGCCGGCCTGTGGCACGGGGGCGACAGCTGGAACTACCTGTTGTGGGGCTCGGCCCATGGCGTGGCCTTGTGTATCGATCGCGCCTGGTCGCGCTCCAGCCTGCCGGGCCTGCCGCTGTGGGCTTCGCACACCGCGACCTTGCTGTTCGTCTGCCTGGCCTGGACGCTGTTCCGTTCCCCGGATTTCGCCACGGCACTGAGCATGTATGGCGGGCAGTTCGGCCAGCATGGTTTCGCCCTCGGCGATGCCTTGGCGGTCACCCTCAGGCCGGTGCACGGCCTGGCGGCCCTGCTCGGGGTGGTGTGCATTCTCGCGCCGCTGTTGCAGGCGCGTTGTGAAAGTCGATTCGCCGGCAGTGCGTGGTTTGCGCTGGCTGCGGCCCTTTGGCCCGTGCTCGGGTTCATGCTGTCGTTCGCTCTGATCGCCAGCCGTGAAGCCGTGCCCTTCCTGTACTTCCAGTTCTGATGACCAAGCCAACGCAATCCCCGTCGACCGCACCCACGCCCCCCACGGAGCTGGCGCTACGCGTCAGCCCGTTGGCGGGGGGGATCTTCACGCTGTTTCTGGCGCTGGGCCTGTTGTCCTGTGTCTGGCTGATGTTCAAGGGCAAGATCGAGTTCCTGCCCAAGACCGTTACCCAGGACATGCTGCTGCACGGCGATATCACCCATCGTTTTGCCAAGACCCTGTCCGACGCACCCGTGCCGAAGCAGGCGGCAGACCTGGAGCGCGGTGGCAGTTGGCTGGCCTTTGGCGACCTGGGCCCTCGGGTGCGCGAGGGTTGTCCGGACTGGCTGTTCCTGACCGATGAGCTGCGCCTGAACCGCAATGCCGCGCTCAATGCCCGGGCCAAGGTCCAGGCCGTGAGCGAGTTGCAGCAGGCGCTGGGCAAGCGCGGGATCCAGCTGGTGGTGGCGGTGGTGCCGGACAAGAGCCGGATCGTCGCCAGCCAGCTGTGCAAGCTGAGCCGCCCGGCCGTCCTGGCGCCACGCATCGATGAATGGCTGGCGCTGTTGCAGGGCGCTGGCGTCACCGCCCTGAACCTGACCCCAACCCTGCAGGCCGTGGGCGAGGCGGCCTATCTGCGTACCGACACGCACTGGAGCGAAGCCGGGGCGAAGGCGGCGGCGGAGCAGGTGGCAGGGATGATCACGGGCGTGAAATTCGTTCCGACACCCCACAAGAGCTTCGACCTGACAACCCAACCGAGCGCTGTGCGGCCAGGTGACCTGGTGCGCCTGGCGGGGATCGACTGGTTGCCGACGAAGCTGCAGCCGCGCGTCGAGAATGTCGCGGCGACGCAGATCAAGGAGCGGGCCGAGGCGGCGACTGGCGACAATCTCGATGACCTGTTCGGTGACGACAACCTGCCGAATACCGCGTTGATCGGCACCTCGTTTTCGCGCAACTCGAACTTCGTCGGCTTCCTCGAGGCCGCGCTGGGCGCACCGGTGGGCAACTTCGCCAAGGATGGTGGCGAGTTCTCCGGCGCGGCCAAGGCCTACTTCGATAGCCCGGCGTTCACGCAGACGCCGCCGAAGCTGATCGTCTGGGAGATTCCCGAGCGGGACCTGCAGACGCCATATGACGGCAATGCGCGGCTGCCCTGAGGGGCAGCACCGGCGCATCAGAGGGTCAGTGCCCCCGCCCGTCCATCCTCGACCACGAACTGCTTGAGCGTCGACACCGTCGCTCGCGGATCGGCGCGCTCGGATATCGCCCGGAAGCTGGTCAGCATCCTGCCCGGCTCCAATTCGACCGACACATACCCATGCTGACGACTGTCGAAAAACCGCACATGGGGATTGAGCGGCATCAGCGAGTTGAATAGCTCGAACGGCGGGCCGTCGGAGGTCACCGAAGTGCCGATGAACTCGGTGGCGACGATCTTCGAATCCGGGTCTGCGCCGTCGAGGTGCAGGTCGGTGGTCCAGAACGAATGGATATCGCCCCCCCAGAACACCGGGTTGTTCACCCGCGTTCGTTCGATCGATTGCAGCACCCGGTCGCGGGTGGCGGCATAACCGTCCCAGCCATCGGTCCAGCGGCCCAGTTCCTGAGTGCTCGGGTTGCGCTGCAGGATCGGTGCGACCAGCAGGTCCTGGGCGATCACGTTCCAGCGCGCCGTCGAGCGGGCAAAGCCCTGGTCCAGCCAGGCCTCCTGTTCCCAGCCGAGCATGGTGCGTTTCGGGTCGCGCAGGTCGACGCAGTCGAGGGCGGCGACATGCCCCTGGTGGCTGCGGTTGGGCGGAATGCACGGCTGCTCGGAGCGGTATTGGCGGCCGTCGAGAATGTGGAACTGCGCCAGCTGGCCGTAATCGAGCCGTCGGTAGATGCGCATGTCCGGGCCCCGCGGCAGGCTGCTGGCGCGCAGCGGCATGTGTTCGTAGAACGCCTGGTAGGCCGCCGCCCGCTGCTTGAGAAATGCCTGCGGCGAGAGGTTCGGGTCCTGCGACCACTGGTTGGCGTAGTCGTTCTGTACCTCGTGGTCGTCCCAGGTCGCCGCGCAGGGCGCGCAGGCGTGGAGCGCCTGCAAGTCCGGGTCGGTCCGATACAGTGCGTAGCGGTTGCGGTAGTCCACCAGGGTCCTGGCGTTTCCAGCACCGTGAGGTCGCACGATTTTTCCTGGATCGGTGTAGGAACTGTCGTAAATATAGTCGCCGAGGAAAAACACCAGATCGGGCTGTTCGGCGGCGAGATGGCGATAGGCGCTGAAGTAGCCGCGTTCCCAGTGGGAGCAGGAAACGAAGCCCAGCCGCGCCGAGGTCAGCGCCTGCAGTGGCGGAGTCGTGCGCGACTGGCCTACCGGACTCTGGGCGCCCAGGCTTTCGAACTGGTACCAGTAGGGCCGGCCGGCTTCCAGCCCGGCGACTTCGACATGCACCGAGTGGGCGAAACGATTGTCAGCCATCACTTCGCCGCGCTGGACGACACGGCTCATGGCCGCGTCCGTCGCTACCAGCCAGCGCACCGGCACCGGCCGGTCCAGCCCGCCACGGCCATCGGCCGCGTTGAACGCGGGGGCCAGGCGCGTCCAGATGACAAAACCGTCGGGCAGCGGATCGCCTGAGGCAACGCCGAGGGTGAAGGGGTAGTCGACCCCGGCACTGCGGGCGAACGGGCTGAGGATCGACAGCGCCGCCGCTCCGGCCATTCCAACCAGTAGGCGGCGGCGATCCGGATCGAACGGCGCCGTGTCCCGTTCTTGCACAACACTATCGCTCATGGAGAAAACTCGTGGGTTCAGTCAAAGGGTGTGCCAATGCTCACGCAGCAGTCCGAAGAGCAGCATATCTTCATGGACCCCATGCTTGAGAAAGGCGCCTTTCATACAACCTTCAGGGCGCAATCCGGCTTTTTCCATGACCCGAGCCGATCCGCTGTTGCGGGCGAAGCACTGGCCGGCGATGCGGTGCAGGCCCAGTTCATTGAAGCCGTATTCCAGCAACCCGGTGACCGCCTCGACGGCATGGCCCTGGCGACGGGCATGGGCGGCGACCCAGTAGCCCAAGTGGGCGCTGCGGTGCGCGGGGGAAAATCTCAGGCTGATGACGCCGATCAGTTCAGCGTTGTGCTTCAGCTGAATACCCAGTCCCAGCGAGTGTCCCGACCGGTGGCGCTCCTCCTGGCCGGCGATGAATGCCTGTGCCGTTTCCACGGTGTAGGGCGACGGTATCGTTGCTGTATTGGCGGCAATTTCCGGCTCGTCCGCCAACCGGGAAAGTGTCTCGGCCTGGCTCATTTCCAGGGCTGACAGCCACAGTCGCCGAGTGCCCAGGCGGGGGAGGGGAATGTCCATGTCGGGTACCCATCTGAGAAAAGTTTTCAAGAATGTCCGCGCTGGGTGTCAGTTTCATTACGTTCGGAAAATCCCTGTGTAACGGTTTGTAATGCCTGTTCTAGAGCCTTAAAAACGTAAATTAAAGTTAACCGATCGGTCATTTTTCGTTGCTAGCTTGGCGCCCCTAATCAACAAGGGGCAGCCGAATGAGAACCTGGGACGAACCTAAAAAGCGCAAGGCGCACATCGAACTGATCCCGATGATCGACGTGATGATGTTCCTGCTGGTGTTCTTTGTGCTGGTCAGCCTGAACGTGATTCCGGCGCTCGGCATGAAGACCCAGTTGCCGAGTGCCAGTAGTTCGCAGCAGCTCAAGCCGCAGAACAAATTCATCCTCACCCTGGGCGTGGACGGCCAGTTGCAGCTGGACGGCAAGGACATGACCGTCGATGGCCTGGTACCGGCGCTCAAGGCTGCGGAGAAGCCCGATACCAAGTCGACGATCATCGTCAACAGCGACAAGGGCGTGGAAGTCGCCCGCCTGGTGGAAGTCATGGACACCTTGCGTCTGGGTGGCTTCACGTCCGTCTCCATTGCCACGCGTAAGTCCTGATCATGTACATCCTGTTTCGTGCACGTCAGCTGCTGGGCAGTGTCCCGGCCCTGATCGCCATGGTGCTGGTGATCCTGGGGATCACCTCGCAGCCGTTGAAGGTCCAGCCGGTCTACGACGAGTCGGCGGTGGAACTGGCCCTGGTCGAGCCTGAGCCGGAGGTGGTCCCCGAGCCGGTGCCGGCGGTGGAAGAGCCGCCACCACCACCGGTGATCGAGGACGAGGAGGCCGAGCCCGCGCCACCGCCACCACCGCCCAAGCCACAGCCCAAACCGCTGCCCAAGCCGGAACCCAAGCCGGAACCCAAGCCGGAACCCAAGCCCAAGCCGACACCCAAACCGGTGGCCAAGCCGACGCCCGTGCCGGCCAAACCGGTGGAGGCCAAGCCGGCTGCCGAACCCGTGGTGCCCAAGGCCTCGACGCCGCCGGCTCCGCCCGCACCGCCGAAGGTCGACAGCCAGGCCCTGGAGGGCGGCTACCTCAAGGGGCTGCGCAATGAGTTGGACTCCTACAAGCAGTACCCCACCGGACGCCAGGCCTCCCTCGAACGCCCCAGCGGCGACGTGGTGGTCTGGCTGCTGGTGGACCGGCAGGGCCGTGTCCTCGATTCCGGGATCCAGACCCCGGCCTCGAGCATGCTGCTCAACCGGGCCGCGACCAACAGCCTGCACCGCATCAAGCAGGTCAAGCCTTTCCCTGAGCAAGCCTTTGGCGGACGCAACGAGCAACGCTTCACCGCCACTTTCAATTACAGCGTGCAGTAAGCACCTATAACCAGGAATAGAGTGATGAGGTTTACACGGATTCATCTGGCACTCGTTGCCGCGAGCATGGGCCACGGCGTGGCCATGGCGGACACCAGCGGCACCGACGTCGGCGTGATCGGCGTACAGGGCAAGGCGACCGCCGGCGGCGGCTACATGGTCCAGGAGGACAGCATCAAGGGGCGTTCCACCGTGACCAAGGAGGCGCTGGACAAGCAGACCGCCACTGGCAACGCCATCGACAAGCTCAAGTACACCCCGGGGCTGAACATCTCCAGCGAGGACGCCACGGGCCTGGGCAGCTTCCGCTTCACCATGCGCGGCCTGAACTCCGACCAGGTCGGCATGTCCATCGACGGCATGCCGATCAACGACTCCGGCAACTACGCGCTGTACGCCAACCTGCTGGGCGACCCGGAGAACATCGAGCAGATCTTCGTCACCCAGGGCTCGTCCGAGGCCGATGGCCCGCACATCGGCTCCAGCGGGGGCAACATCGGCGTGGTGACCATTCGCCCGACCAAGGAAACCGGTGCGTTCGTCAAGCAAGTGGTTGGCAGCCACGCCACCACCAAGACCTTCGCCCGCCTCAACACCGGTGAAGTCAACGGCCTGAGCAACTGGCTGTCGGTCTCCCATACCGAAGGCCAGAAGTGGCGCGGTGGCGGTGCCGAGCGCGCCGACAAGGTCGAGTGGAACAGCTTCTTCGACATGGGCGGCGGCAACACCGCGAACCTGATCCTCAAGTACCACGAGCAGGAAAACACCAGCTACAGCCAGTTGACCAAGGCGCAGTTCCAGCAGTACGGGCGCAGCTACGATCCCTATCCGCAGACTCCGGCCCTGGGCAGCAACGGCAAGATCAACAGCTACTACGGCCTGGCGCTGAACCCGTTCCAGACCTTCACCGGCGTGCTCAACACCCAGTTCAAGCTGGCCGACAACCTCGCCCTCTCGGTGATCCCGTACTACTACTGGGGTAACGGCAGCGGTGTCGGCAGTTCGGCCTATGCGTTGAACAGCGGTTCGAACGCCGGCGGTGTCTTCGACCTGAGCAACCTGCCGACGGGCGCCCAGTACAACGCCGACGGCACGCCGAACAACGGCGTGTACTACCGGCCTTCACGGACCCAGACCTGGCGTCCGGGCATCACCACCAAACTGAACTGGGACCTGGGCGACCACAGCCTGCAGTTCGGCTACTGGTACGAGCGTGCCCGCCAGAGCCAGACCCAGCCGTTCATCCGTCTCAAGTCCAACGGCAAGCCGGAGAGCATCTGGCCGGATTCGGACTATGTGGTCGATGCCAACGGCAACACCGTGCAGGGGCGCGACCGTTTCACCGTGACCCCGGCGCAGAAGGTCTGGGCCCAGGACACCTGGTACTTCACCCCGGACTGGACCCTGGTCGCGGGCCTGGCCTACATGAACGTCAAGCGTGACGGCACCAACCACGGCAGCCTCACCGAACAGCCGGAAAAACGCAGCCAGACCTACACCAAGCTGCTGCCCAACGCCGGACTGAAGTACCAGCTCGACGAGCATGACCAACTGTTCTACAGCCTGTCGCGCAACATGCGCGTGCCGCAGAACTACGTGCTGTACGACAAGGGCGCCGGCTCCATCGACGCCAAGCCGGAAACCAGCTGGAACCACGAACTGGGCTGGCGCTACACCAAGGACGACATGACCGTCGCCGCGACCCTGTTCTACATGCAGTTCGAGAACCGCCAGGTGTCGTCCAAGGACATCAACGGCGACTTCGCCGACATCAACGCCGGCAACGTCGACAACAAGGGCCTGGAACTGGAGTGGAGCGGCCTGCTGCCCCATCACTTCAACTTCTACACCTCGTACACCTACACCCGTGCCGAGCAGAAGGACGACCTGACCGTCTACAACGCCGGCAAGGCGATCCTGCTGCCAACCGCCGGCAAGCAGTTCGCCAACGTGCCGAAGAACATGCTGGCCGCCAACATCGGTTATGACGACGGCCTGTTCTACGGCACCTTCGGCGGCAAGTACACCAGCAAGCTGTACGGCGACCTGACCAACGACGAGGCGATCTCCGGGCGCACCGTGTTCAACCTCGGTGCCGGTATCTACCTGCCGGTCGACAAGAAAGTGGTCAAGGACGCGACCCTGCGCCTGAACGTCGACAACCTGTTCGACAAGAAGTACCTGGACGGCGTGTACACCACCAAGACCAACTCGGCGACCTACGGCGGTTTCCGCGATGGCGACCCGGCCTACATCGTCGGCCTGGACCGCACCGTGACCGTCTCGCTGGAGGCGAATTTCTGATGTCTGTCCCATCCGCTACAGAGGTAACCCGCTAATGGACATGAACACGCTTCACGAGATCACGTTCTATGTGATGTACGCCGCCCTGGCGATCGCGATCTTCATCGCCATCGAGCGCGCCATCTACTTCGCCTACGTCCGGCGCCAGGCCCGGGGGCTGATGGAAGCCCTGGGCTCGCATGTGCACAGCGACAAGGACCTGCCACAGGAACTGACCCGTCGTGACAGCCTGCCGCTGGACATGGCCTGTGCCGTGCTGGCGCAGAAGGCCAAGCATGGGCCGCGCAAGGACCTGGACGACGTGATCGACACCCAGTACCTGGCCAGTCGGGCGCCGCTGGCCCGCAGCCTGTGGATCATCGAGACCATCACCACGGCGGCGCCGCTGCTGGGGCTGCTCGGGACTATCCTGGGCATCATCGACACCTTCAAGGCCCTGGCCAGTGCCGGCGTGTCCGATCCGGGGCAGATCTCCGGTGGTATCGGTACGGCGCTGTTCGCCACCGGGTTGGGGATCGCCATCGCGCTGTTCTGCGTGGTGTTCCACAACTTCTTCCAGGACAGCCTGGAACGCATCAACGACCAGCTCAAGATGCTGCTGATCCGCGCCGCGACCGGTGCCCGGGTGCAGGGTGAGGTGCCGCATCGCGCCACCAGTCCGGCGCAGTTGCACACGGCCTGAGCCATCTGGCCCTGTGCCCGGACCCTGGGGCTGGGCTAGGGTTTTTGTGGTGAGCGGGCTTGCCCGCGCTGGGGGGCAACGCCCCCCAGGAATCAGCACAGCCGGGGTCTCAGTCAGGTCGCGGTATCCGGTTCTGCGGCTGCTGTGCAGCCGAGAGCGGCGCTGCGGCGTGCCGACAAGCCCGCTCGCCACCCGTTGTTTTTATCTTCCGATACGAGAGATCCATGTCCCTCATCCCAACGTTTCACGCGACACGCCTGCGCGTCGCTCTGGCCGCCGCGCTCGGCCTGCTGCTCAGTCCGCTGGCCCAGGCGGATTTCTCCATTCCCGGTATCGAGCTGGTGCACACCGTGCCCGTGGCAACCGAACTCGATACCCCTGACCTTCGCCAGCCCGGCCCGGTCTGGATCGAACTGTTCGATGGGGCCAAGAGCCGCATCGATATCGGCCAGTTCTATGCCGCCGACCATCCCGGTTCGGTGATGGACAAGGTCATCGAAAGCCTTGAGGCTGCCGGCAAGCGCGGGGTGAAGATCCGCTTCCTGCTGGAAGAGAAGGGCCTGAAGCTCTCCGACCAGGCCACCCTGGAACGGCTGCGCAAGATCCCCAACCTGACGTTCCGTGTGCTGCCCTATGCCCGCGTGGGCGGGGGCATCATCCACGCCAAGTACCTGGTGGTCGATGGCCGGCAGGCCTTCGTCGGCAGCCAGAACTTCGACTGGCGCTCCCTCGAGCACATTCACGAGACCGGCCTGCGGATCAGCGACGAAACCATCGTTGGCCAGGTCCAGGCAATATTCGATCAGGACTGGAACGCCCAGGCCGCGCTGACCCAGAACAAGCCGGTGCCATTGCCCAAACCCGGCAAGGAGCCGGGGCGTGGCGGCAACTACCTGGTCGCCAGTCCACAGCGCTATAACCCGGCGGGCGTCGGCGACTCACAGCAGGAACTGCCACGCCTGCTGGCCGAGGCCCAGCATGAAGTACGGGTGCAATTGCTCGACTATGCGCCGCTGTCCTACGGTCCGGACAAGACTCGTCCGTATTACCCGGTGATCGACAACGCGATTCGTGCGGCGGCGGCACGGGGCGTTTCGATCAAGCTGATGGTTTCCGACTGGAACACCGGCGCGCCGGAAGTCGCCTACCTCAAAAGCCTGGCGGTGTTGCCGAATGTCCAGGTCAAGATCGTCACCTTGCCCCAGGATCCTCAGGGTTTCATCCCCTATGCGCGGGTTATCCACAGTAAGACCATGGAGATCGACGGGCAGGTGGCCTGGGTCGGTACCAGCAATTGGCTGGGCGGCTACCTCGACAACTCGCGCAACCTCGAAGTGGTGATGCACGACCAGGCAATGGCCGAACGGATCGGCGCCTTGCACGAGCAGTTGTGGGATGGACCCTATGCCTGGCCGCTGGATGTGGCCCGGGATTATCCACAGCCGCATCCGGGCACGCCCTGAACCGTGCGATGCCGTTCTCACAAGGAGTGAACCATGCTGAAACCGTCACCGTTGATCAGAACCGCAACCCCTGAGGATGCGCCGGCCATCGAGGTCTTGTATCGCCAGTTGGTTGGCAACGGTGAGGTTCGAGTGCTGCCCGAGCGTTTGGCACAGTTGGCTCGTGATCCGCACACCGAACTGTTCGTTGCCGAGTTGGAGGGTCAGGTCCGTGCCACGGCGCTGCTGTCGCTGTGCAGCGATGCGATGTTCGGTTTCCAGCCTTTCGCCGTGCTGGAGAATGTCGTGGTCGACGAGCAGGTGCGGGGAACTGGTGTCGGCAGTGCTCTGCTGGTCGCTGTCGAGGCGTTCTGCCTGCGGACGGATTGTTCGAAGATCATGCTGCTCAGTTCCATCGGGCGTGAGCCAGCCCATCGATTCTTCCAGCGAGCGAGGTTCGTCGGTGATGCCAAGCGTGGCTTCGTGAAGTATCGACGGGCCTTTCAGTCATCCTGATGTCGTGGGGCATGGCCTCGTACAAAGAAAAAAGGGGACCTTTCGGTCCCCTTGTCATCCAGCTCAGTGATCAGGCCGTGCGGGCTGTGCCCTTGGCCACGCGCAGGCGGTACAGCCCGTAGATGAACAGAACCCATGCCGGCATCACGTAGACCGACACGGCGATCCCCGGGATCATCAGCATCACGCCGAGGATCAGCGCGACGAAAGCCAGGCACAGGTAGTTGCTGAACGGGGTCCAGAACGCCTTGAAGCCCGGTACCACGCCTTGCTGCTCCATGGCCTTGCGGAATTTCAGGTGGGTCAGGCTGATCACGATCCAGTTGATGATCAGCGCCGCCACCACCAGCGCCATCAGCAGTTCCAGCGCTTCATGGGGCGCGACGTAGTTGACCACCACGCAGAGCAGGGTGACCAGCGCCGAGACGCCGATGGCACGAACCGGCACGCCCTGCCTGTTCAGCTTCAGCAGCGACTTCGGCGCATCGCCTTGCTCGGCCAGGCCGAACAGCATGCGGCTGTTGCAGTACACGCCGCTGTTGTACACCGACAGGGCGGCGGTCAGGACCACCACGTTGAGGATCTGTGCCGCAGTGTCGCTGCCGATCAGGGCGAAGATCTGCACGAATGGGCTGCCGCTGTAGGCGTCGCCGGAAGCGCCGAGGGTGACCAGCAACTGGTCCCACGGGTACAGCGACAGCAGCACGGTCAGCGCGCCGACGTAGAAAATCAGGATACGCAGGACCACCTGGTTGATCGCCTTGGGGATCACCTTGCGTGGCTCGCTGGCCTCGGCGGCGGTGATGCCCACCAGTTCCAGGCCACCGAACGAGAACATGATGAAACACAGCGCCATCAGCAGGCCGCTGACGCCGTTGGGGAAGAAACCGCCATGGCTCCACAGGTTGCTGACGGTGGCCTGCGGGCCGCCGACACCACTGACCAGCAGGTAGACACCGAGGGCGATCATGCCGAGGATCGCCACCACCTTGATGATCGCGAACCAGAACTCGGCTTCACCGAAGGTCTTCACGTTGGTCAGGTTGATCAGGTTGACCAGCACGAAGAACACCGCCGCGCTGACCCAGGACGGCACGTCGGGCCACCAGAACTGCACGTACTTGCCCACGGCCGTCAGTTCGGCCATGCCCACCAGCACGTACAGCACCCAGTAGTTCCAGCCGCAGAGAAAGCCCGCGTAGCCACCCCAATACTTGTGGGCGAAGTGGCTGAAGGAGCCGGCTACAGGCTCCTCGACGATCATTTCACCCAGCTGGCGCATGATCAGGAAAGCGATGAAACCGCAGATCGCGTAGCCCAGGATCATCGCCGGGCCTGCGGACTTGAGCACCCCGGCAGAGCCGAGGAACAGCCCGGTACCGATCGCCCCACCGAGGGAGATCAGCTGGATATGGCGGTTTTTCAGGCCGCGCTTGAGCAAACCCGGTGTCAGGTTTTCACCCGTCATTGCTTCACCTTCTCTAGTTTTTCTTCTCAGCGGGGCCCTGACTGGATCAGATCTGCAACCGATACTGAGTGCTCGACATAAGCGGCGTGGATATTAAATCCCGAAGATGGGGGGCTCAAGTATTACGCGGGGTTGCGGGCAAATTAGGCATGGATTGGGACGTTTCCGACAGCCAGGTGCTGTGGGCATTGAAGGTATTGGCGACATCGACAGCGGATTTGGGCCAATTTCGTGAAAACTGCCTGTGTCGTCAGCTTTCGCCGGCTGTGATCGCGTACGTCGCTATTATCGTGCTTTCGCTTGATCGAGCAGGTGGCTGTCATATAGTTTTATCAAAATCGGCATAAACACGCACAATCAGGCGAAATCATGCAAAACCTTCATTCCCCTTCCGAGCTGCCTCATGTGCGGCGGCAGAAGATCCTGCTGTTGCTGGAGCGCGATGGCAAGGTCATGGCCTCGGAGCTGAGCCAGCATTTCGCGGTGTCGGAAGACACTATCCGCCGTGACCTGGCCGAGCTGTCCCAGGCTGGCCTGTTGCAACGGGTCCATGGGGGCGCCTTGCCGCGCCCCAAGGATACCGGCAAGGACTATTTCACCCGGATCGCCGAGACCAATGAGGTGAAACGGCACCTGGCCGAACTGGCGGCACGGCGGATCGGCCAGGGGCAGATCGTCCTGTTCGACTCGGGCAGTACCACCTTGCAGATCGCCCAGTCACTGCCGACGGGCCTGTCCTTCACCGCCGTGACCTGTTCGCCGATGATTGCCATGACCCTCGCCGAACACCAGGGCGTGACGGTGATCCTCGCGGGCGGCACGCTGAACCCGGCGACCATGGCGGTGGGGGGCCACGAAGCGGTGCGGTTGATCCAGGGGATCAAGGCGGACCTGTTGTTTACCGGGGTCTGTGCGATCCATCCGCAGGTCGGTATCAGTTGTTCGCGCTACGAGGAGCTGGCGGTGAAGCAGGCGCTGCTCGACAGCGCCTCCCATGTGGTGGCCGTGAGCACCGCCGACAAGCTCGGCGCGGTGGAGCCGTTTGTGGTGGGGCCGTGCACACGGTTGCAGACGATGTTCACCGAGCAGCAGGTGATGGGCGATATCGAGGCTTATCGGCGCCTGGGGATCGAAGTGGTGCAGGCGCAGATCTGAGCGCTCGTCGTTCCAGCGCTCGATTTTCGTCTCCGGCAAGGTATGCTGGCTCCTTACCAGCCGCTTTGCATTCCGATGTTCCTGCGAGTCGACAGCGTTCCATGATCACCCACCTTGCCCTGTTCCTCTGTACCCTCGTCGCGATGGAGGGCGTCGGCTACCTGGCGCACAAGTACGTGATGCATGGCTGGGGCTGGTTCCTGCACCGCTCGCACCATGAGCAACACCTGGGGGCTTTCGAGACCAACGATATCTATCTGCTGGTGTTGGCGGCGGTGGCTGTCAGCCTGATCGTGGCCGGTAACAGCGGGCATGATCCCTTGCAGTGGATCGGTGCCGGCGTGGCAGCCTTCGGGGTCATCTACGTGGTGGTGCATGACGGCATCGTGCATCGCTACTGGCCGTTCCGGCCGCGGCCCCGCAATCGTTACCTCAAGCGCCTGTATCAGGCGCACCTGCTGCATCATGCGGTGAAGGGGCGCAAGGACAGCGTGTCGTTCGGTTTCCTGTATGCGCCGCCGTTGCGAACGCTGAAACGGCAGTTGCGCGAGTCGCGGCAGGCCGCGCGGAGTCGGATCGATCGTACCGCCAGCGATGAACGCCGCAGGCGCTTGGATTTCTAGCCCGCCAAGGGAGAATGCCGAGGTATGGCGGCTATCGGTTCGCAGGCGTCCCCCTGGCCCGTCTTCACGGGCCAGGGGGCAAGCCCGCTGCTAGGCTTCCCAACCCGCCCCGCTGACTGCCGCCTGCGCCAGCGGATGCAGCTCGGCGCCCTGGTGCTCGATCTGCCAGGCCAGCAATTCCTTGCGCATGCCGGGCGTCCAGAACATCTGCAGGTGATTGCGCACGCCGAGCACGGCCTGTTGCGGGTCCGGCTCGCTGGAGAAGTACTGGGCGATCTGGTTGGCCATCTTGATCAGGTTGTCGGTGCTCATCGGCGGACCTCCGCTCGGGTTCCGGCTTCGCTTGCCTGGCGGCGCTCCTCCAGCAGGCGCTGCTGTTCGTCGCTGAACGCCTGATAGCGTTTCTGCCATTCCGAAGGCTGGTAGACGCGACTGACCTCCACGGCGGTGACCTTGTATTCCGGGCAGTTGGTGGCCCAGTCCGAATTGTCGGTGGTGATGACGTTGGCCCCCGATTCCGGGAAGTGGAAGGTGGTGTACACCACGCCCGGGGCAACCCGCTCGGTCACTCGTGCCCGCAGTACGGTCTGCCCCGCACGGCTGCCGATGCCGACCCAGTCACCCTCGCTGATACCCCGGCTCTCGGCATCGGTGGGGTGGATCTCCAGGCGGTCCTCATCATGCCAGGCGACGTTTTCGGTTCGCCGGGTCTGCGCGCCGACGTTGTACTGGCTGAGGATGCGGCCAGTGGTCAGCAGCAGTGGGTAGCGACTGTTGACCTTTTCCTCGGTGGGAACGTAGCCGGTGATCATGAAGCGCCCCTTGCCCCGCACGAACGCTTCGATGTGCATGGTCGGCGTACCGTTCGGTGCCGCGTCGTTGCATGGCCATTGCAGGCTGCCGTGACGCTCCAGGGCCGCATAGCTGACGTGGGTGAAGGTCGGTGTCAGGCTGGCGATTTCATCCATGATCTGCGAGGGGTGCTGGTAGTTCATCGGGTAGCCCAGGGCGTTGGCCAGGGCCACGGTGCCTTCCCAGTCGGCCTTGCCGCCCAACGGCTCCATGACCTTGCGTACGCGCGAGATGCGCCGCTCGGCGTTGGTGAAGGTCCCGTCCTTTTCCAGGAACGAACTGCCCGGCAGGAACACATGGGCGAACTTGGCGGTTTCGTTGAGGAAAATGTCTTGTACTACCACGCACTCCATGGCCGACAGCGCCGCGGTGACGTGCTGGGTGTTCGGGTCGCTCTGGGCGATGTCCTCGCCCTGGCAGTACAGCCCCTTGAAGTGGCCGGCCAGCGCGGACTCGAACATGTTCGGGATGCGCAGGCCCGGATCGGGTTGCAGGGTGACGTTCCAGGCCTGCTCGAACTGGCTGCGCACCGCTTCGTTGGAGATGTGCCGGTAACCGGGCAGCTCATGGGGGAAGGAGCCCATGTCGCACGAGCCCTGCACGTTGTTCTGCCCGCGCAGCGGGTTCACGCCGACGCCTTCGCGGCCGATGTTGCCGGTGGCCATGGCCAGGTTGGCGATACCCATGACCGAGGTGCTGCCCTGGCTGTGTTCGGTCACGCCCAGGCCGTAGTAGATGGCCGCGTTGTCGGCGTTGGCGTAGAGGCGGGCGGCTGCGCGAATGTCGTCGGCCGCAACGCCACAGATGACCCCGAGTACTTCCGGCGAGTTTTCCGCGCGGCTGACGAACGCTTTCCAGCGGGCGAAATCGTCGCCCTCGCAACGGGCGTCGATGAAGTCCTGGTCGAGCAGGCCCTCGGTGACGATGACATGGGCCAGCGCGTTGAGCATGGCGACGTTGGTGCCCGGGCGCAGGGCCAGGTGCAGTTCGGCACGCGCGTGCACGGAGTCCACCAGGTCGATGCGCCGGGGATCGATGACGATCAGCCGCGCGCCTTCGCGCAGGCTGCGCTTGAGCTGGGAGGCGAACACCGGGTGGGCATCGCTGGGGTTGGCGCCCATCACGAGGATGACGTTGGCCTGCATCACCGAGTCGAAGCTCTGGGTCCCCGCGGACTCGCCCAGGGTCTGCTTCAGGCCATAGCCGGTGGGCGAATGGCAGACGCGTGCGCAGGTGTCGACGTTATTGTTGCCGAAGGCCGCCCGTACCAGTTTCTGCACCAGGTAGGTTTCTTCGTTGGTGCAGCGGCTGGAGGTGATGCCACCGATGGAGTCGCGGCCATATTTGTGTTGCAGGCGCCGGAACTCGCTGGCGGCGTAGGTGACCGCCTCATCCCAGCTGACTTCCTGCCAGGGGTCGTCGATGTGCTTGCGGACCATCGGCTTGGTGATGCGATCCGGGTGAGTGGCGTAGCCCCAGGCAAAGCGCCCCTTGACGCACGAGTGGCCGTGGTTGGCCTGGCCGTTCTTGTCGGGAACCATGCGTACCAGTTGGTCGCCCTTCATCTCGGCGCGGAACGAGCAGCCGACGCCGCAGTAGGCGCAGGTGGTGATCACGGCATGCTCGGGCTGGCCCAGTTCGACCACGCTTTTTTCCATCAGCGTCGCGGTGGGACAGGCCTGCACGCAGGCGCCGCAGGACACGCATTCCGAGTCGAGGAAATTCTCCCCGCCGGCGGCGGCGACCCGCGATTCGAAACCGCGTCCGGTGATGGTCAGGGCGAAGGTACCCTGGGTTTCCTCGCAGGCGCGTACGCAACGGTTGCAGACGATGCACTTGCTCGGGTCGTAGTCGAAATAAGGGTTGGAGGTGTCTTTCTGGTCGGCCAGGTGATTGTCGCCTTCATAGCCGTAGCGCACTTCCCGCAGGCCGACCTGGCCGGCGACGGTCTGCAGTTCGCAGTTGCCGTTGGCCGAGCAGGTCAGGCAGTCCAGCGGGTGGTCGGAGATATACAGCTCCATGACGTTGCGGCGCAGTGTCGCGAGCTTGGGCGTCTGGGTGTGGACGACCATGCCCTCGCTGACGGGGGTGGTGCACGATGCCGGGTAGCCGCGCATCCCGTCGATCTCCACCAGGCACATGCGGCAGGAACCGAAGGCTTCCAGGCTGTCGGTGGCGCACAGCTTGGGAATGCTGGTGCCCAGCATGGCCGCCGCGCGCATCACCGAGGTGCCTTCGGGGACGCTGATGCTCTGGCCGTCGATGTTCAGGGTGACCTGCACCTGGCTGTCGTGGGCCGGGGTGCCCAGGTCCATATCGGTTTTCGGATCGAAGAGAGTGATCATTGATCGGCCTCCGAGGGCTGCAGACCGAAGTCGGCGGGGAAATACTTGAGGGCGCTGGCCACCGGATAGGAGGTCATGCCGCCCAATGCGCACAGCGAACCGTATTGCAGGGTATCGCACAGGTCCTTGAGGATGATCGCCTGTTCATCGCGGCCTCCCTGGTCGGGGGCGGCCAGCAGCCGATCGATCACTTCCACGCCGCGAGTCGAGCCGATGCGGCAGGGTGTGCACTTGCCACAGGATTCCTCGGCGCAGAACTGCAGGGCGAAGCGCGCCATGCGGGCCATGTCCAGGCTGTCGTCAGCCACCACGACGCCACCGTGACCGAGCATGGCGCCAATGGCGGCGAAGGCTTCGTAGTCCAGCGGTGTATCGAATTGTTCCGGGGGTACCCAGGCGCCCAGCGGGCCGCCTACCTGGGCCGCCTTCAGTGGCCGGCCGCTGGCGGTACCGCCACCGTAGCCTTCCACCAGTTCACGCAGGGTCAGGCCAAAGGCCCGCTCGACCAGGCCGCCGTGACGGACATTGCCGGCCAGTTGGAAAGGCATGGTGCCCAGAGAGCGGCCCATGCCGTAGTCGCGATAGAACTGCGCGCCCTTGGCCAGGATCAGCGGGACCGAAGCCAGGGTGAGCACGTTGTGCACCAGTGTCGGCTGGCCGAACAGCCCGCGCAGCGCCGGGATGGGAGGCTTGGCGCGGACGATGCCGCGCTTGCCTTCGAGGGAGTCGAGCAGGGCGGTTTCCTCGCCGCAGATGTAGGCGCCGGCGCCGACCCGTACTTCGAGGTCGAAGGCCTGGCCGCTACCGAGCACATCGGCGCCGAGGTAGCCGGCCCCGCGGGCGATGTCCAGCGCCTGGCGCAGCGTCGACACCGCCTGTGGATATTCCGAACGGACGTAGATGTAGCCTTGGCTGGCACCGACCGCGAGGCCGGCGATGGTCATGCCTTCGATCAACAGGAAGGGGTCGCCTTCCATCAGCATGCGGTCGGCGAAGGTGCCCGAGTCGCCCTCGTCGGCGTTGCACACCACGTATTTCTGCGTCGCCTGGGCGGCGCTGACCGTGCGCCATTTGATCCCGGCAGGGAAGGCCGCGCCACCGCGGCCGCGCAGGCCCGAATCGAACACGGCGGTAGCGGCCTGTTCAGCGCCGATGGCGATGGCCCGGGCCAGTCCTTCAAACCCGCCATGGGCCCGGTAGTCGTCCAGGGACAGCGGCCGTGTGATGCCGGCGCGGGCGAACAGCAGGCGCTGCTGGCTTTTCAGATAAGGCAGTTCTTCCACCCGCCCGAGGGCAAGGGGATGGGCCGATGGGTCGCCCTGTAGTGCATCGAGCAGCGACGGTACGTCGGCGGCGCTCACGGGACCGAAGCCGAGACGGCCCTGCGGGCTGTCGATTTCCAGCAGCGGCTCCAGCCAATAGAGGCCGCGCGAGCTGGTACGCTGCAGATCCAATTGTAGATTGCCTGCGCTGGCCCGGGCCGTGATGGCCGCGGCGGTCTCATCGGCGCCGACGGCGCGGGCCAGGGAGTCGGCGGGCAGGTAGAGGTTCGGCATCATGCGTCCTCCCGGCAGCTGTCGAGCAACGCATCCAGGCGTTCGGCGCTGAGCCGTGCGTGCACCTGGCCATCCAGCTCCAGGGCCGGTGAGCAGGCGCAGGCGCCCAGGCAGTACACCGGACGCAGGCTGATGCGACCGTCGGCGCTGCTGCCGTGGTCGTCCAGTTGCAGGCGGTCGCGCAGCTGTGCCGCGAGCTGTTCGGCACCACGGCTCTGGCAGGACTCCGCCCGGCACAGGCGCAGTATGTGCCGGGCCGGGGGCGCGGTACGGAAGTCATGGTAGAAGCTGATCACCCCACGAATCTCCGCCTGGCTCTGGTTCAGGGCATGCGCGATTTCGGGGATGGCGACATCGGGGATGTAGCCGATGCCTTCCTGGATTTCATGAAGAATCGGCAGCAGCGCGCCGGGGGAGCCCTTGTGGCGTTCCAGCAGGCGATTGACCAGGGGCAGGTGCAACGTCTCATCAGGCATACGGCAATCCTCACGGCTACGGACATACCACGAGGTCGTCGGTTGTCCGAAAGTGTCGGCTGCGGCATTCACACCACGTCACGGTATCGTGGCATGTCCGGTGGCCAGGCACCCTGAGCGGGCATCTTTTTGGCCCGGTGCGGTCTTTGCCGCACCTCTTCAGGGCATAAAGTCCAGCTTGCCATGGCGCCCCGGCTTTATCGGCACCAAAGCGACTTGCATGGTTCTTTTCGCGACTGCCATTGAGTATAGAAGGGGACGCTTCGGGCGGAGTGCCACGGGGGCATGGAGGGCGCGGCCCCGGCCGTTCGGCTGTGGGCGGGTGTCCTGGCGTCCCCATGAAAGGGGCAGGAGGGGGCTCTGGGAGAGCCGGGCGGTTGGCCTGGATGGCCCGCCCGGCAGGTGTCTCGTCGTTAGAAGCTTCTCCAGCATTCGCTGTAGCGCTCGCATACCCCGTAGCGCTTGTCCATCTGTGCCATCCGCTCCAGGTGATGCTCGATGATCTCCAGGGTCACCTGCTTGCCGGCTTCGAAGTAGTAGAGCGTCATCGACTTGTACTGCTCGAATGCGGCCTTGTTGGTCGGTTTGGCCGACTTGTCTTCCGGCTTGGCCCACTCTTCCAGTTCGGCATCCTTCAACGGGCGCAGGCGCGACAGGTACTCATCCTTGTAGCGCTGCAAGGTCAGTGCCTTGCGTTGTGCCGACTCGGCGTCGAAGGCCTGGAGGTTCTGGCGATACAGGGCCCAGTAGTCGTCCGGCAGGGTGAAGCCCAGCTTGGCCTTGCGCTCGGCGATCAGGTTGTCGACCTTTGCCATCGCCAGCGGCGTCTTGCTGGCATCTTCCGGGGAAGGCAGCATGCTCGGGATCAGGCTGCTGTCGATGATCCGGTTCATCAGTTCCAGGCGATGTGGCGTGTCCGGCAGGGCCACCGGCTGCTTGGGGAACAGCGGACTGCGTCCGGCACAGGCGGGCAGGCCCTTGCCCAGGTGCAGCACAGGCGTACGCCGTTCCTTGCCGTCGATGATCCGGACCCGTTGCAGGCGGGTGCGGCACTGGCCCTTGCCGGAGTCGAAGGTCAGCTCGTACTCGGCATTGGCTTCGGGCTTGAAGTTGATGCCGTTGCCACAGACCGAATAACCCTCGTGGGTGTTGACCCGCAACAGGGTCTCGTGTCCGGGCTTGAGCTTGATTTCCAGGTAGCCCCGGGCGTCCTTGGGCGGCGTGCTGAGCATGTCGGCGCGCCGCTTGGTGTCGCCCATCAGCATGTTGTTGAGCATCCCGGTCGTCTGCCCGTCGCAGTGTTCGGCGTCGAAATAGTCGAGGGTGGCGTTCGAGGTGTTGGCGACAAAACGCAGCTTGGCGGCGTCTGGCTCCGTGGCATCCGGGTAGGTGCCGTTGACGCTGCAGCCGCCCAGCAGGGCTGATAGCAGCAGGGTCGCGGTGGTCAACAGGCGTGAAGGGGTGGAGGATAGAACCGGCATTGAGCATCCCTGGCTGGCGGACTTGAAGAGGGGGCATGCTACTGAAGCGCTATTATCGGGTCCAGTCTGGGCGTCGGAGCGCCGGGAAGGGTGCCGATATGTACGACGGGCCATGCTCATGGCTGCGGCCTGGACACGAGGCGAAAAAAAACCGCCTTAGTAGGGCGGTTCTTTTTGCAAATCCGGCCGTAGGGTCGATTTGCTCACTTCACAGAGTCCTCGCGTGGACGGCCCAATCCTAACCAGTCTGATGAGACTATGCAACGCCCTTAGGTCGAGGGATGGGGCTGAAATGTTTTGATTGAAAGTTGTACAAAAAAGCAACTGATAGAAACATCTGACGGTTGATGCTCGGGTACGATGTCGGTGCTCTCGCGCGAAAAACATTGCTGAGGCGGCCAGGCCCGCGCGCGCATTCAGGCCCCCCTGACACGGCTTAGTAACCCGTGCCGGATTCATTCAGGGGGCCATCAGCCCGGCCGCCTCACCGAGTCCTCGCGTGGACCCGAAGGCGTGCGTGTTCCGGTAAGTACGCTGGAGGTTTGGCCCGCTTTGGAGGGCCACAGTATGTCAAAGATCCTGCGACGTACCTGGAGCCTCGTAGTGAACGCATTTCGGGCTTATCGCCTGTATGAGTTTCTACGGGATCACTTCGATGACCAGCGGTAAGGGTTATTGACGTGGCCCGCCCTGGTTTCGGCCGGGGCGGGTTTAATGAAACGTCCTTTCAGTTGAGTCCTTCCAGTAGATTCGCCTCTTGTAGAATGTCGGTGATGGCCGACTCATCCACGGCGTATACGCCGCTAGAAGCCTTCCAGACCAGCTTCTTCTCTTGCAGGGTGATCAATGCCTGTTGGACCGTCGGTATCTCGATCTTCCCGTGTTCGGCGGCAATCCCGGCCAACTGGCCCGGGGATGTCGGGGGGAAGGGGCACTGCGCAGGTGGCGATGCATTACCTTGAAATATCTCGCTTCAAACGCTTTTTGAGGCACTGTGCGTATCCCGCTATTCTCGGAATGTCGTTGAAAATCCAACGATCAGGCCTGGAAACCTGCAAGTAGGAATATTGCGCCACCCTTCAGCACGATGGTTGGTGCCCTTGAGATTCAGTATTCCGCGGGAGCCAAGCGCATGAGCGTTTCTTGTAAGTCGCCGTTTCAGATTTTACCCCTCAGCACCCAGGCATTCGCCGGAGGTGCCCAATGAGCCCATCACCCCTCATCAAAACCCTCGGTGCCGTCACCTTTTCCACCTGCGGTTCCCAAGGCCGCGAGCTGTTCCGCGTCAATGCCGATGTGCCGATCCTGGAAGCCATGGAGCATGCTTCCCTGTTACTGCAGTGCGCCAAGGCGTTGTCCCTCGATGCGGCATTGGATGCAAAGGATGGCGAGCGATATGCCTGGGCGGCGCATTATCTGGGGGAGATGGGGAAGGCGGTGATCGACGATCTTACGCAGCGGATGTTGCTTGAAGCGTAGGTCTGCAACGTTCAGCGAATAGCGATTGGGCGGTGGGTGTCGGCAGGCCCGCCGCGTTATCGTTCTTCGTCGGAACGCCGCCCGTAGCAAGCTCTGCTCCTACAGGGCGCGTGCGGCTCGTCACTGGATGTCTTTCAGGTAGTTCTTTAGCAGATCAAGCGGTGCCGTCAGGTCTGCGGTGGTCCGTACCTGATTGCAGTCATCGGCCAATCGCCGCAGTTCACGCCCCAGGGGCTTGTCCGTCCCGCCCACGGCGTCCATCGCGACGGCCACGCAGGCATTGAGCTTGCCCCGGATCGCCTCGACATCGCCCTGGCGCACCAACAGCTCGAACACATCCTTCTGGTACTCGCCCATCACCACGTCATCGCGCAAAAGCGGGCTCCCGCCGTCACGTTCGTGGGCCAGTTTGAGGGCAAAAAGAGCGACGGTTTCCAGTTGCGATTCCATGAGGCGTTTTCCTCCGCCGAGCGCTGCGGCCGCTGGTGGTCACTTTTCTACAGACGAAAAAAAAGACCTTGATAATCAAGGTCTTTTTCAATCTTGGTGCCCCGAGGGAGACTCGAACTCCCACTCCTTTCGAAAACGGATTTTGAATCCGCCGCGTCTACCAATTCCGCCATCAGGGCTCAATGGCGGCGAAGTATAGAGAGGCGCCTACCGTTGGTCAATTGCCTTTCATGGTCAATTTTGACGAATTCCGCTAAACTTTCCGGCCCTGCTGGACGAACCTCCCATCATGCGCGTCGCTGACTTTACTTTCGAACTCCCCGATTCCCTGATCGCTCGCCATCCGCTGGCCGAGCGTCGCCACAGCCGCCTGCTGACCCTCGATGGGCCCAGCGGGGCCCTGGCGCATCGTCAATTCACCGATCTGCTCGAGTATCTGCGCCCGGGCGACCTGATGGTGTTCAACAACACCCGGGTCATCCCGGCCCGGCTGTTCGGCCAGAAGGCTTCCGGCGGCAAGCTGGAAATCCTCGTGGAGCGGGTGCTCGACAGTCATCGCGTGCTGGCCCACGTGCGCTCCAGCAAGTCGCCCAAGCCCGGCTCGAAGATCCTGATCGACGGTGGTGGCGAGGCCGAGATGCTGGCCCGGCACGATGCGCTGTTCGAACTGGGCTTCGCCGAGGAGGTGCTGCCGCTGCTGGAGCGTGTCGGCCACATGCCGTTGCCTCCTTATATAGACCGTCCTGACGAGGGCGCCGACCGCGAGCGCTACCAGACGGTCTACGCCGAGCGCCTGGGTGCCGTCGCCGCACCGACCGCCGGCCTGCATTTCGACCAGCCCCTGCTGGAGGCGATCGCCGCCAAGGGCGTCGAAACCGCGTTCGTCACCCTGCACGTCGGTGCCGGCACTTTCCAGCCGGTGCGCGTGGAGCGTATCGAAGACCACCACATGCACAGCGAATGGCTGGAAGTCGGCCAGGACGTGGTGGATGCCGTGGCCGCCTGTCGTGCTCGCGGTGGCCGGGTGGTCGCCGTGGGCACCACCAGCGTGCGTTCGCTGGAGAGCGCGGCCCGCGATGGTGTGCTCAAGCCGTTCAGTGGTGATACCGACATCTTCATTTTCCCGGGCCGGCCGTTCCATGTGGTCGATGCCCTGGTCACCAACTTCCACCTGCCCGAATCCACGCTGCTGATGCTGGTTTCGGCCTTCGCCGGTTACCCGGAAACCATGGCCGCCTACCAGGCCGCCGTGGACAACGGTTACCGCTTCTTCAGTTACGGTGATGCGATGTTCATCACCCGCAACCCCGCGCCGACCGGACCCCAGGCATCGGCACCCGAGGATCAAGCATGAGTCGCACCTGTCGTATGTCGTTCGAGTTGCTGGCCACCGATGGCAAGGCCCGTCGCGGTCGCCTGACGTTCCCGCGCGGCACCGTCGAGACCCCGGCGTTCATGCCGGTGGGCACCTACGGCACGGTCAAGGGCATGCTGCCACGGGACATCGTTGCCACCGGCGCCGAGATCATCCTCGGCAACACCTTCCACCTGTGGCTGCGCCCGGGTACCGAGGTGATCAAGGAACACGGCGACCTGCACGACTTCATGCAGTGGAAAGGCCCGATCCTCACCGACTCGGGTGGTTTCCAGGTCTTCAGCCTGGGCGCCATGCGCAAGATCAAGGAGGAGGGCGTGACCTTCGCTTCGCCGGTCGACGGCGCCAAGGTGTTCATGGGCCCGGAAGAGTCGATGCAGGTGCAGCGCGACCTGGGCTCGGACATCGTGATGATCTTCGACGAGTGCACGCCGTATCCGGCCGATGAAGACGTCGCGCGGGTGTCGATGGAGCTGTCGCTGCGCTGGGCCCAGCGTTCGAAGAACGCCCATGGTGACAACACCGCCGCGCTGTTCGGCATCGTCCAGGGTGGCATGCACGAGAACCTGCGCATGCGTTCCCTCGAGGGCCTGGAGAAAATCGGCTTCGACGGCCTGGCCATTGGCGGCCTGTCGGTGGGCGAGCCCAAGCACGAGATGATCAAGGTGCTGGACTACCTGCCAGGGCGCATGCCGGCTGACAAACCTCGTTACCTTATGGGCGTTGGCAAGCCGGAAGATCTGGTGGAGGGTGTGCGCCGCGGGGTGGACATGTTCGATTGCGTGATGCCAACCCGTAATGCCCGCAATGGGCATCTGTTCATCGACACCGGTGTGCTGAAGATCCGCAATGCGTTCCATCGCCATGATGATTCGCCACTGGATCCGACCTGCGACTGCTACACCTGCCAGAACTTCTCCCGTGCTTATCTGCATCATTTGGACAAGTGCGGCGAAATGCTCGGGAGTATGTTGAATACCATCCACAACTTGCGGCATTACCAGCGCCTGATGGCTGGTTTGCGCGAGGCTATTCAACAGGGTACATTGGCCGCCTTTGTCGATGCCTTCTATGCCAAGCGCGGGCTTCCCGTGCCGCCCTTGGACTGACTTTTCAGAATCGTATTCTCGTAACTGGAGTGTTAAATGAGCTTTTTCATCTCTAACGCGTTCGCCGACGGCGCGGCCCCTGCTGCTGCGGCCGGTCCTGCGGGCGGCTTCGAGTGGATCTTCCTGGTCGGCTTCCTGGTCATCTTCTACCTGATGATCTGGCGCCCACAGGCCAAGCGTGCCAAGGAGCAGAAGAACCTGCTGGGCAGCCTGGCCAAGGGTGACGAAGTGGTGACCACCGGTGGTATCGCCGGCAAGATCGTCAAGGTGACCGACGAGTTCGTGGTACTGGAGATTTCCGATACCGTCGAAATGAAGTTCCAGAAGGGTGCCGTTGCGGCCACCCTGCCTAAAGGCACACTGAAAGCGATCTGAGTTTCAATATTCAACAATCGACGGGGCGCGCAAGGCGCCCCGCGTCATAAGCGGGCGGCGTGATGCTGAACAAATACCCTCTGTGGAAATACGTACTGATCGTGGTGGTGCTGGCGATCGGTTTTATTTATTCCGCTCCCAATCTCTACCCTGACGATGCGGCCATCCAGGTCAGCGGTGCCAGCACGGCGCTGCAGGTCAACCAGGCCGATCTGGACCGGGCGAGCAAGGCGCTCACCGATGCCGGCATCAGCGTCAAGGCCGCGACCCTGGCCGCCAACGGCAAGGATGGCCTGCTGCGCCTGAGCAAGCAGGAAGACCAACTGCCCGCCAAGGATGTAGTGCGCAAGGCGCTCGGCGACGATTACGTAGTGGCCCTCAACCTGGCACAGACCACCCCGCAATGGCTGCGTAACCTCGGTGCGCACCCGATGAAGCTGGGCCTGGACCTGTCCGGTGGTGTGCACTTCCTGCTGGAAGTGGACATGGACAAGGCCGTCGATGCCCGCCTGAAAGTCTACGAAGGCGACGTCAAGAGCCTGCTGCGCAAGGAGCGTGTGCGTTATCGCAGCCTGCCGCAGCTCAATGGCGCCATCCAGCTGGGCTTCACCGACAACGATACCCGCGAGCAGGCTCGTGCCCTGATTCGCAAGAGCTTCAACGATTTCGACATTGTTCCAGCCGACCTGAATGGCCAGCCGGTACTGCGTCTGGCGATGACCCCGGCCAAGCTGGCGGAAATTCGCGAATACTCCATCAAGCAGAACCTGACCACGGTACGTAACCGCGTCAACGAGCTGGGTGTAGCCGAGCCGCTGGTGCAGCGCCAGGGTGCCAACCGCATCGTGGTCGAGCTGCCGGGCGTGCAGGACACCGCGGAAGCCAAGCGGATCCTCGGCAAGACCGCCAGCCTCGAGTTCCGCCTGGCCGCCGAGCCGGGTGCGTCGAAGGCGACCTCCGAAGAATTCGAGTTCCGTGAGGGCAAGCGCCCGCCTGCGCTGATCGAGCGTGGCCTGATCATCACCGGTGACCAGGTGACCGATGCCAAGGCCGGTTTCGGCGAGCACGGCAGCCCGGAAGTGAACATCCGCCTGGACGGCCATGGTGGTGAGCTGATGAGCCGTGCCACGCGCACCAACGTCGGTCGCCAGATGGCGGTGATCTTCATCGAGCAGCGTCCGGTCACCACCTACACCAAGCAGGTGGTCAACGGCGTCGAGAAGGAAGTCGCGGTACAGAGCTTCAAGGAAGACAAGAAGATCATCAGCCTGGCGACCATCCAGTCGCCGCTGGGTTCGCAGTTCCGCATCACCGGCCTGAACGGCCAGGGTGAATCGTCCGAGCTGGCCCTGCTGCTGCGTGCCGGTGGCCTGGCCGCGCCGATGTACTTCGCTGAAGAACGTACCATTGGCCCGAGCCTGGGTGCCGACAACATCACCAAGGGTATCGATGCGTCGCTGTGGGGCATGCTGTTCGTCTCGCTGTTCATCATCGCGATCTACCGCTTCTTCGGCATCATCGCCACCGTGGCCCTGGCCTTCAACATGGTCGTGCTGCTGGCGCTGATGTCCCTGCTGGGGGCGACGCTGACCCTGCCGGGTATTGCCGGTATCGTGCTGACCATGGGCATGGCGGTCGACGCCAACGTGCTGATCTTCTCGCGGATCCGTGAAGAGATCGCGGCGGGCATGAGTGTTCAGCGGGCGATCAACGAAGGTTTCAACCGTGCCTACACGGCGATCGTCGACGCCAACCTGACCAGCCTGCTGGTGGGTGGCATCCTGTTCGCCATGGGGACCGGTCCGGTCAAGGGCTTCGCGGTAACCATGTCCCTCGGGATCTTTACCTCGATGTTCACGGCCATCATGGTGACCCGCGCGATGGTCAACCTGATCTTCGGCGGTCGTGACTTCAAGAAGTTGTGGATTTAAGGGGCTGCCATGTTACGTACTATCAACTTCATGGGCGTCCGCAACGTTGCGTTCGGCGTCACTGTGCTCCTCACTCTCGTGGCGCTGTTCAGTTGGTTCCACAAGGGCCTGAACTACGGTCTGGACTTTACCGGCGGTACGCTCATCGAGCTGACCTACGAACGTCCGGCGGACGTGACCAAGGTTCGCGCGCAACTGAGCGACGCCGGCTATCACGAGGCGATCGTGCAGAGCTTCGGCGCCACTACCGACCTGCTGGTGCGCATGCCGGGTGAAGACCCGCAACTGGGCCATCAGGTGGCGGATGCGCTGCAGAAGGTCGGCGGCGAAAACCCGGCACAGGTCAAGCGCGTCGAGTTCGTCGGCCCGCAGGTCGGTGAGGAACTGCGCGATCAGGGCGGCCTCGGCATGCTGATGGCGCTGGGCGGCATCCTGATCTACCTGGCCTTCCGCTTCCAGTGGAAGTTCGCGGTCGGTGCCATCGTCTCGCTGGTGCACGACGTGGTGGTGACGGTGGGTATCCTGTCGTTCTTCCAGATCACCTTCGACCTGACGGTGCTGGCGGCGGTGCTGGCGATCATCGGCTACTCGCTCAACGACACCATCGTGGTATTCGACCGGGTTCGCGAGAACTTCCGGGTGCTGCGCAAGGCCAGCCTGATCGAGAACATCAACATCTCGACCACCCAGACCCTGCTGCGCACCATGGCGACCTCGATCTCCACCCTGTTGGCGATCGCGGCGCTGCTGTTCTTCGGTGGCGACAACCTGCACGGTTTCTCCGTGGCGCTGTTCGTCGGTGTCCTGGCGGGTACCTACTCGTCGATCTACATCGCCAACGTGGTGCTGATCTGGCTGAACCTGAGCAGCGAGGACCTGATTCCTCCTGCCAACACCCAGAAGGAAATCGACGACCGTCCTTGACGACCGTCCATCCTCCGGCTGTCACCCTCAAAGGCGCGAGTGTTGAACTCGCGCCTTTTTTCATACTCCAAGGCTAGGAGAGAGGCGGAAAGATTCCGCTTGTGATGGTCAGGAGGTTCACGTGAACAAGTCGTTGCTGGTGGGTGCGGTATTGGGTGCTGTCGGTGTCACCGCCGGAGGTGCTGTTGCGACCTACAGCATGGTGAAGAGCGGCCCTGAGTATGCGCAAGTGTTGGCGGTCGAGCCGGTGAAAACCCAGGTCAAGACGCCGCGCGAAGTCTGCAAGGATGTCGCTGTGACCCGGCAGAAGCCGGTGCAGGACGAGCACCGCCTGGCCGGCACCGCGATCGGTGCTGTCGGTGGTGGCCTGCTCGGCAGCCTGGTCGGTAATGGCCGTGGCAAGACCCTGGCGACCGTAGTCGGCGCCGTGGGCGGTGGTTATGCGGGGAACAAGGTGCAGGAGGGCATGCAGGAGCGTGACACCTACACCACGACCCAGACCCGCTGCAACACGGTCAACGATATCAGTGACAAGGTGGTCGGCTACGACGTGCGTTACCAGCTCGACGGCAAGGAAGGTCGGGTGCGCATGGATCGTGATCCCGGCAACCAGATCCCGGTGGACAAGGAAGGTCGCCTGATCCTGAGCCAGGCGCCAGCGCAGCCGGGCCAGTAATCGCAGGCACAAAAAAAGCACCCCTCGGGGTGCTTTTTTCGTTCTGGCGTCTTAGCGTTTCAGCGAAGCCGGCAGGTGTGGCTGGATGGCTGTCAGTACAGCCTTGAAGCACTTGGTGTTGCCGGCAACGATGTGGCCTTTCTCGAGGAAGTCGTGACCGCCGGTGAAGTCGCTCACCAGGCCGCCCGCTTCCTGGATCAGCAGGGCGCCAGCGGCCATGTCCCACTCGGACAGGCCCGACTCCCAGAAGGCGTCGAAACGACCGGCGGCCACGTAGGCCAGGTCCAGGGCGGCGGAGCCGGCGCGGCGGATGCCGGCGGTCTGGCCAACCAGGGCGCGGAACATGCCCAGGTAGTTGTCCAGGTTGTCCATCTGGTCGTCACGGAACGGGAAGCCGGTACCCAGCAGGGCGCCGTCGAGGCTGGTGCGTGGGCTGACGCGCAGGCGGCGGCCGTTCAGCTGGGCGCCGCGGCCACGGCTGGCGGTGAATTCTTCCTGGCGAACCGGGTCGAGAACAACGGCGTGCTCCAGGCGACCACGGTATTTGCAGGCGATGCTGACCGAGAAGTGGGGAATGCCGCGCAGGAAGTTGGTGGTGCCATCGAGTGGGTCGATGATCCACAGGTAGTCTTCGCCTTCGCCGCTGCCAGCGTGGAAGCCGGTTTCTTCGCCGCGGATGGCGTGGGTTGGGTACGCCTTGCGCAGGGCGTCGATGATTTTCTGCTCGGCGGCACGATCGACCTCGGACACGTAGTCCTTGGCGTCTTTTTCGTCGACCTTGATGGTATCCAGGCGCTCGATGGAGCGGAAGATCAATTCACTGGCGGCGCGGGCGGCGCGCAGCGCGATATTCAGCATGGGCTGCATGGACATTTCACCTAGAGTGTTAAAGAAAGCCGAACATTCTAACAGAAAAGTCTTGCGGGTGAAGGATGACATTCGGTTTCGTGGCGCAAACCCGAGTGCTTCTGTAAGATTTGCTCCCCTTTGCCCTGTCCGAGAGCGGTTTGTCGTGCTGCAAAATATTCGTATCGTCCTGGTCAACACCAGCCATCCGGGCAATATCGGCGGGGCTGCGCGAGCCATGAAGAACATGGGGCTGTCGCGCCTGGTGCTGGTCGAGCCGCGGGTTTTTCCTTCCGCGGAAGCCGACGCACGGGCCTCCGGGGCCACCGATATCCTTGAAAACGCCGAAGTCGTCGCCACCTTGGAGCAGGCGTTGGCCGGTTGCACCCTGGTGCTGGGCACCAGTGCCCGGGATCGCAGCCTGCCGTGGCCGATGCTGGAGCCGCGCGAGTGCGGGGTGAAGGTGGTCGAGGAGGCCGGGCAGGGGGCGCAGATCGCCCTGGTGTTCGGTCGTGAGGATTCCGGCCTGACCAATGACGAGCTGCAGCGATGTCACTACCACGTGCATATCCCGTCGGATCCCGGCTTCAGCTCGTTGAACCTGGCGGCCGCGGTGCAGGTGCTGAGTTATGAGGTGCGCATGGCCTGGCTGGCGCTGGAAGGCCAGCCGCACAAGGCCGGGAAGGAGGAGGCGGGCGAGGAGCTGGTCACCATGGATGAGCTGGAGCGCTTCTATGAGCATCTGGAGCAGACCCTGGTGGCTATCGGGTTCCTCGATCCGCAGAAGCCCCGGCACCTGATGGCGCGCCTGCGCCGGCTGTATGGCCGCAGCTCGGTCAGTCGAGTGGAAATGAATATTTTGCGTGGCATCCTCACGGAAACCCAGAAAGCGGCCCGTGGTGAGCTCCTCAAGCGGAAGGAATGATGATGTTCGAGCGTTTGCGTGAAGATATCCAGAGCGTGTTCCATCGTGACCCGGCGGCACGCAATGCCTTTGAGGTGCTGACCTGCTACCCGGGCATGCATGCCATCTGGCTGCACCGCCTGAGTCATGGCCTGTGGGTGCGCAACTGGAAGTTGTTGGCGCGGGTGGTGTCGAACTTCGGTCGCTGGCTGACCGGTATCGAGATTCATCCCGGGGCCAAGGTCGGGCGGCGCTTCTTCATCGATCATGGCATGGGTATCGTGATCGGTGAAACCGCCGAGATTGGCAATGACGTGACCATCTACCAGGGCGTGACCCTGGGGGGTACCAGCTGGAACAAGGGCAAGCGCCATCCGACGCTGGAAGATGGCGTGGTGGTGGGGGCTGGCGCCAAGGTGCTGGGGCCGTTCACGGTCGGTGCCGGGGCGAAGGTCGGTTCCAATGCGGTGGTGACCAAGGCTGTGCCGCCGGGCGCCACGGTGGTCGGCATTCCCGGGCGCATCATCATGAAGTCCGACGACGAGCAGGAGGCCAAGCGCAAGGCGATGGCCGAGAAGCTCGGTTTCGATGCCTACGGTGTCAGTGGTGACATGCCGGATCCGGTGGCGCGGGCTATCGGGCAGATGCTCGATCACCTGCAGGCGGTCGATGGGCGTCTGGAGGGGATGTGCGGCGCGCTGAAGGACCTGGGCAGCAACTACTGCGCCAAGGACCTCCCTGAGTTGCATTGCGAAGGCTTTGCCGAGGTGAAAGCCGAAGACGAGGCCAAGGCCGGCTGATTTGTATCGGGCTCCCGGGCCCATTCGCGGGCAAGCCCCGCTCCTGCAGGGATCAGCCCTTGTATGGCTGGCCCTTGTAGGCGCGAGGCTTGCCCGCGAAGCTTTAAAAAGACCGGCGAGAAAGCCATCGGTCTAGCGCGATGCCATTACGCGCGGACTTTGCTATCATACGCGCGCTCTTTTACGGGTAAACCTGACTAAAGTACTAGGTCTTATAGTTGACTTAAATACTCGGGAATCGCATACTCGTACCCATTCCGTAACTCCGTGGTAATTGTCCATGCGACTGACTACAAAAGGCCGATACGCCGTGACCGCCATGCTTGACCTGGCGTTGCACGCGCAACACGGGCCGGTGTCCCTGGCCGATATCTCCGAGCGCCAAGGCATCTCCCTGTCCTACCTCGAACAGCTGTTCGCCAAGCTGCGCCGCAGCAACCTGGTTTCCAGTGTTCGTGGTCCAGGTGGCGGCTATCAGCTGTCGCGTGACATGCAGGGGATCCAGGTCGCCCAGGTGATCGATGCAGTGAATGAATCGGTCGATGCCACCAAATGCCAGGGGCTGGGTGATTGCCATTCCGGCGACACCTGCCTGACCCACCACCTGTGGTGCGACCTCAGCCTGCAGATCCACGAGTTTCTCAGTGGCATCAGCCTGGCCGACCTTGTCACTCGCCGTGAAGTGCAAGAGGTTGCCCTGCGTCAGGACCAGCGCCGCTGTAATGGCAAGGCGCCGCGCCTGGATAAGATCGAAGCGTCCGCCGTCGAATGACAGCCAAAGAGCCAGCGGTGCGCCAGCCAGCCTGATTTAGGAGAAAGTCCATGAAATTGCCGATTTACCTTGATTACTCAGCGACCACTCCGGTTGATCCGCGTGTCGCGCAAAAGATGAGTGAATGCCTGCTGGTCGACGGGAACTTCGGTAACCCGGCCTCGCGTTCCCACGTGTTCGGCTGGAAAGCCGAGGAGTCCGTGGAGAATGCCCGCCGCCAGGTCGCCGACCTGGTCAACGCCGACCCGCGTGAAATCGTCTGGACTTCCGGTGCCACCGAGTCCGACAACCTGGCGATCAAGGGTGTTGCGCATTTCTACCACACCAAGGGCAAGCACCTGATCACCAGCAAGATCGAGCACAAGGCGGTTCTCGACACCACGCGCCAGCTGGAACGTGAAGGTTTCGAGGTCACCTACATCGAGCCAGGTGAAGACGGCCTGATCACGCCGGCCATGGTTGAAGCCGCGCTGCGTGAAGACACCATCCTGGTGTCGGTGATGCACGTGAACAACGAAATCGGTACCGTCAACGACATCGCCGCGATTGGCGAGCTGACCCGCTCGCGCGGCGTGCTGTTCCACGTTGACGCTGCCCAGTCGACCGGCAAGGTCGAGATCGACCTGCAGAAGCTCAAGGTCGACCTGATGTCCTTCTCCGCCCACAAGACCTACGGTCCCAAAGGCATCGGCGCGCTGTACGTCAGCCGCAAGCCGCGTGTACGCCTGGAAGCCACCATGCACGGTGGCGGTCACGAGCGCGGCATGCGTTCCGGTACCCTGGCGACCCACCAGATCGTCGGCATGGGTGAAGCCTTCCGCGTGGCCAAGGAAGACATGGCTGCCGAGAACGTGCGGATCAAGGCCCTGAGCGACCGTTTCTTCAAGCAGGTCGAGCACCTGGAAGAGCTGTA
Source organism: Pseudomonas vanderleydeniana (assembly GCF_014268755.2). Classification (NCBI taxonomy): domain Bacteria; kingdom Pseudomonadati; phylum Pseudomonadota; class Gammaproteobacteria; order Pseudomonadales; family Pseudomonadaceae; genus Pseudomonas; species Pseudomonas vanderleydeniana. The sequence goes on from NZ_CP077093.1 coordinate 1,415,470, forward strand.
CGTCAACGGCAGCATGACCGCCCGCGTACCGCACAACCTGAACCTGAGCTTCAACTATGTCGAAGGCGAGTCGCTGATCATGGCGCTCAAGGACCTGGCGGTTTCCTCCGGTTCGGCCTGCACCTCGGCTTCGCTGGAACCTTCGTACGTACTGCGTGCCCTGGGCCGCAACGACGAGCTGGCGCACAGCTCGATCCGTTTCACCTTCGGCCGCTTCACCACCGAGGAAGAAATCGACTACGCCGCGCAGAAAGTCTGCGAGGCCGTGACCAAGCTGCGTGCCCTGTCGCCACTGTGGGACATGTTCAAGGATGGCGTCGATATCTCGAAGATCGAGTGGGCGGCACACTAAACAAAGAAGCCGCCACATACAGATCCTGTAGCGACGCGGCAAATGATGTCTGGCGTAGCTGCAGGGTCGAGAGCGGCCCTGATGAGTGAGGAATAAGTACCATGGCTTATAGTGAAAAGGTCATCGACCACTACGAAAACCCGCGTAACGTCGGCAAGATGAATGCCGAGGATCCGGATGTCGGTACCGGCATGGTCGGCGCCCCGGCGTGCGGTGACGTGATGCGTCTGCAGATCAAGGTCAACGAGCAGGGCATCATCGAAGACGCCAAGTTCAAGACCTACGGCTGCGGTTCGGCCATCGCCTCCAGCTCCCTGGCTACCGAGTGGATGAAGGGCAAGACTCTGGATGAAGCAGAGACCATCAAGAACACTCAGCTGGCCGAAGAACTGGCCCTGCCGCCAGTGAAGATCCACTGCTCCGTGCTCGCCGAAGACGCCATCAAGGCCGCTGTTCGCGACTACAAGCAGAAGAAAGGCCTGATCTGACCGATCCGGCGTTGAAGATTTGAGCGAAAAGCTAAGGAGTCCCCGATGGCTATCAGCATGACAGAAGCGGCTGCCCGACACGTGCGACGCTCCCTCGACGGGCGCGGCAAGGGTGAGGGTATTCGCCTGGGCGTTCGTACCACAGGCTGCTCCGGCCTTGCCTACGTGCTGGAGTTCGTCGACGAGGTGGTGGCGGAGGATCAGGTGTTCGAGAGTCACGGCGAGAAAGTGATCATCGACCCGAAAAGCCTGGCCTACCTCGATGGCACCGAGCTGGATTTCGTCAAGGAAGGGTTGAACGAAGGCTTCAAGTTCAACAACCCCAACGTGCGCGGTGAGTGTGGCTGCGGCGAAAGCTTCAACGTCTGAGGCTATTCGTGGGTACTCCTTGTCATTTCGCCTTGTTCGAGCTGCAACCTGGCTTCACGCTGGACCTCGATCAGTTGGCCGCGCGCTATCGCGAGTTGGCGCGCGCCGTTCATCCGGACCGTTTCGCCGATGCTTCCGAGCGTGAGCAGCGCCTGGCGCTCGAGCGTTCGGCCAGCCTCAACGAGGCCTACCAGACCCTCAAGAGCCCGCCCAAGCGCGCGCGCTACCTGCTGGCTATGAATGGCGGCGAGCTGCCGGTGGAAGTCACCGTGCACGATCCCGATTTCCTCATGCAGCAGATGCAGTGGCGTGAGGAGCTCGAGGACCTGCAGGACGATGCCGACCTGCCGGGCATTGCCGCCTTCAAGCGGCGCCTGAAGGCGGCCCAGGATGAGTTGAACGAAAGCTTCGCAGCTTGCTGGAACGATGCCGCGCAACGCGAACGGGCCGAGCGCCTGATGCGGCGCATGCAGTTCCTCGACAAGCTCACCTACGAAGTGCGCCAGCTAGAAGAGCGCCTCGACGATTAACCCCGTGCTGCCGCACGCCTGATATTCAGATAAGTCCAGATAACCATGGCCCTACTGCAGATCGCCGAACCAGGCCAAAGCCCACAGCCGCACCAGCGTCGTCTGGCGGTGGGGATTGACCTGGGTACCACCAATTCGCTGGTCGCTGCATTGCGCAGTGGCCTTTCCGAGCCCCTGGCCGATGCCGATGGGCAGGTGATCCTGCCGTCCGCGGTGCGCTATCACGCCGATCGCGTCGAGGTCGGGCAGTCGGCTCGTCTGGCGGCCTCCAGTGATCCGCTCAACACCGTGCTGTCGGTCAAGCGCCTGATGGGGCGTGGCCTGTCGGACGTCAAGCAGTTGGGCGAGCAACTGCCCTATCGCTTCGTCGGTGGCGAGTCGCACATGCCGTTCATCGACACTGTGCAAGGTCCCAAGAGCCCGGTGGAAGTCTCTGCCGATATCCTGCGGGTGCTGCGTCAGCGTGCCGAAGCGACCCTGGGTGGCGAGCTGGTCGGGGCGGTGATCACCGTGCCGGCCTATTTCGATGACGCCCAGCGCCAGGCGACCAAGGATGCCGCGCGTCTGGCGGGCCTGAATGTCCTGCGCCTGCTCAACGAACCGACCGCCGCGGCGGTGGCCTATGGCCTGGACCAGCACGCCGAGGGCGTGGTGGCCATCTATGACCTGGGCGGTGGCACCTTTGATATCTCCATCCTGCGCCTGACCGGCGGGGTGTTCGAGGTCCTGGCCACCGGTGGCGACAGCGCCCTGGGTGGTGATGACTTCGACCATGCGATTGCCGGCTGGATCATCGAGCAGGCCGGCTTGTCGGTTGACCTCGATCCGGGCGCGCAGCGCAGCCTGTTGCAGGCCGCTTGTGCCGCCAAGGAAGCGCTGACCGACGCTGCTGCTGTCGAGGTCGCCTACGGCGACTGGCGCGCGCAGTTGACTCGCGAAACCTTCGACGGGCTGATCGAACCGATGATCGCCCGCAGTCTCAAGGCCTGCCGCCGCGCCGTGCGCGACTCGAACGTCGAGCTGGAAGACGTGCATGCCGTGGTCATGGTCGGTGGTTCGACCCGTGTTCCGCGTGTTCGCGAAGCGGTGGCCGAGATGTTCGGGCGTCAGCCGCTGACCGAGATCGACCCGGATCAGGTGGTGGCCATTGGTGCCGCGATCCAGGCCGATACCCTGGCTGGCAACAAGCGTGACGGTGGCGAGCTGTTGCTGCTGGACGTCATCCCGCTGTCCTTGGGGCTTGAGACCATGGGCGGCCTGATGGAAAAGGTGATCCCGCGCAACACCACGATTCCCGTGGCTCGCGGCCAGGACTTCACCACTTACAAAGACGGCCAGACGGCCATGGCGATTCACGTGCTGCAAGGCGAGCGTGAATTGATCAGTGACTGCCGCTCGCTGGCGCGCTTCGAACTGCGTGGCATTCCGGCGATGGTTGCCGGCGCGGCGAAGATCCGCGTGACCTTCCAGGTCGATGCCGATGGCCTGCTCAGTGTCTCCGCCCGTGAACTGGGTTCGGGTGTCGAGGCCAGCATCCAGGTCAAGCCGTCCTACGGCCTGACCGATGGTGAAATCGCCCGGATGCTCAAGGATTCGTTCCAGTATGCCGGTGACGACAAGGTCGCCCGCGTGCTGCGCGAGCAGCAGGTCGATGCCCAGCGCCTGATCGAGGCGGTGCAGGGTGCGCTGGAAGTGGATGGCGAGCGCCTGCTCGACGCCGAGGAGCGCCTGGTCATCGAGCTGCAGGTAGAGGAACTGAGCGAACTGATAAAAGGGACCGATGGCCATGCCATCGAGCAGCAGACCAAGCGTCTGTCGCAAGTGACCGATGCCTTTGCGGCCCGCCGCCTGGATTCGACGGTGAAAGCCGCGCTGGCCGGACGCAACCTGAACGAGATTGAGGAATAACGATGCCACAGGTCATTTTCCTGCCCCATGAAAAGTTTTGCCCGGATGGCATGGTGGTCGAGGCCGAGCCCGGTACTTCCATCCTCGATCTGGCCCATGAGCATCACATCGAGATGGAAAGTGCCTGTGGTGGCGTCTGCGCCTGCACCACCTGCCACTGCATCATCCGTGAGGGCTTCGACTCGCTGGAGGAGGCCGACGAGCTGGAAGAGGATTTCCTCGATCGCGCCTGGGGGCTGGAAGCGCAGTCCCGCCTGGCTTGCCAGGCGATCGTCGGCACCGAGGACCTGACGGTCGAGATTCCCAAGTATTCGCTCAACCACGCCGCTGAAGCGCCGCACTGAGTCAAGGAACCATTCGAGGAGCGACCATGAGCCTGAAGTGGACGGATGTGCTGGAAATCGCCATCCAACTGGCTGAAAGCAAGCCGGAAATCGACCCGATTTCGGTCAATTTCGTCGATCTGCGCAAGTGGGTCATGGAGTTGCCGGAGTTCGACGACAAGCCGGAACATTGTGGCGAGAAGGTCCTGGAGGCCATCCAGGCCCACTGGATCGAAGAACGCGACTGATCCGGCGGTAAGATCAAGCAATACCCGAGTTAGGCAATACCCAAGAACCCGCGTATAATTCGCGGGTTTAATTTTTCGCAAATTATCGTTTCTGGAGTTACACCATGGCTGTTCAACGCACTTTCTCCATCATCAAGCCTGACGCTGTTGCAAAAAACGTCATCGGTGAGATCACCACCCGTTTCGAAAAAGCCGGCCTGCGCGTTGTCGCTTCGAAACTGAAGCAACTGTCCAAGGCCGAAGCCGAAGGCTTCTACGCCGAGCACAGCGCTCGTGGTTTCTTCGCTGACCTGGTTGCCTTCATGACTTCCGGTCCGGTTGTCGTCCAGGTTCTGGAAGGTGAAAACGCCATCGTTCGCAACCGCGAGCTGATGGGCGCTACCAACCCTAAAGAAGCTGCTCCAGGCACCATCCGTGCCGACTTCGCTGAATCCATCGACGCCAACGCCGTTCACGGTTCGGACTCCGAAGCCGCTGCTGCTCGCGAAATCGCTTACTTCTTCGCTGCTACTGAAGTAACCACTCGCTAAGCCACGGCTGACGAGTGAAGGTGAATCCATGACTACATCTGCTGTGAAAACCAACCTGCTGGGGCTGACCCAGCCGGAAATGGAGAAATTCTTCGACTCGATCGGGGAGAAGCGTTTCCGTGCCGGCCAGGTAATGAAGTGGATTCACCACTTTGGCGTCGACGACTTCGACGCCATGACGAACGTCAGCAAGGCCTTGCGCGAAAAGCTCAAGGCCGTTGCCGAGGTTCGCGGTCCCGAAATCGTCAGCGAGGACATTTCCAGCGACGGCACCCGCAAGTGGGTGGTGCGCGTGGCGTCCGGCAGCTGTGTCGAGACCGTCTACATTCCCCAGGGCAAGCGCGGCACCTTGTGCGTTTCGTCCCAGGCAGGCTGTGCCCTGGACTGCAGTTTCTGCTCCACCGGCAAGCAAGGCTTCAACAGCAACCTCACCGCCGCCGAAGTGATCGGCCAGGTGTGGATTGCCAATAAATCCTTTGGCAGCATTCCGGCCTCCATCGACCGCGCCATCACCAACGTGGTGATGATGGGCATGGGCGAACCGCTGCTGAACTTCGACAACGTCATCGCTGCCATGCGCCTGATGATGGACGACCTGGGCTACGGCATCTCCAAGCGCCGCGTGACCCTGTCGACCTCCGGCGTGGTACCGATGATCGACGTGCTGGCCGAGCACATCGACGTCTCCCTGGCGTTGTCGCTGCACGCCCCGAACGACGCACTGCGCAACCAGCTGGTACCGATCAACAAGAAGTACCCGCTCAAGATGCTGCTCGAGTCGTGCCGTCGCTACATGGACACCCTGGGCGAGAAACGTGTCCTGACCGTCGAGTACACCCTGCTCAAGGATGTGAACGACCAGGTCGAGCATGCGGTCGAGATGATCGAGCTGCTCAAGGACACGCCGTGCAAGATCAACCTGATCCCGTTCAACCCGTTCCCGCATTCGGGTTACGAGCGCCCGAGCAACAATGCGATCCGGCGCTTCCAGGACCTGCTGCACCAGGCCGGCTACAACGTCACGGTACGTACCACCCGTGGTGAGGACATCGATGCTGCCTGCGGGCAGTTGGTCGGGCAGGTGCTGGATCGCACCCGTCGCAGCGAACGTTATATCGCCGTGCGTGAACTGAGCGCCGATGCCGATATGCCCCGCAGCGCTTCGAGCCGAACCTGAGCTGAAGCTGAGAGAGGAACTCCATGACCCTGCGCGTAGCGCTCCCCGTACTGTTCGCCGGCCTGTTGGCCGGCTGCGTTTCGACTGGCAATGTCGATCCGATGAGTACCGGCAAGGGGCGTGATGAGGCGCGCACGGCTTATGTGCAACTGGGGATCGGTTACCTGCAGCAGGGCCAGACCGAGCAGGCGAAGATCCCGCTGAAGAAGGCCCTGGAGCTCAACAGCTCCGATGCCGACGCCAACGCCGCCCTGGCGCTGGTGTTCCAGGCCGAAATGGAATGGGACCTGGCCGACCAGCATTTTCGCAAGGCGTTGTCCTCCCGTCCGAACGATGCGCGCATTCTCAACAACTACGGTGGCTTCCTGTACGAGCGCAAGCAGTACAAGCAGGCCTATGAGCGTTTCGAGCAGGCCGCCGCGGACAGCCTGTATCCCGAGCGTTCGCGGGTCTACGAGAACCTGGGCCTGACCGCCCTGGCCCTGGGGGATCGCGAGCTGGCCCGGCAGAACATGGACAAATCCCTGCGACTCAATCGCCAGCAGCCACGTGCATTGCTGGAAATGGCTGAGTTGTCTTACGAAGACAGGCATTATGTGCCCGCGCGCGACTACTACGAGCAGTTCAGCAAGCTCAGCGAGCAGAATGCCCGTAGTCTGTTGCTCGGTATCCGCCTGGCGAAGATTTACCAAGATCGCGACACGGTCGCCAGTTACGGCCTGCAATTAAAACGACTCTATCCCGGTACGCCGGAATATCAGCAATACCTGTCGGAGCAATGATGAAAGCGGCGCATCCAGAAGTTGTAGCAGCCACTCGCGAAAATCCCGGTGAGACCCTGCGTCAGGCCCGCGAAAGCAATGGTTGGACGCTGGCCGAGGTGGCCCTGAAGCTCAACCTGACCAGCAGCTCCCTGAGCAACCTGGAGGCCGGCGCCTTCGACAAGCTGCCGGGGCATACCTTTGCCCGCGGTTACATCCGTGCCTACGCCAAGTTGCTGGGCATGGACCAGACCGTGCTGGTGCAGCAGTTCGACCTGTGCACCGGTACCGACTCACAGGGCAGTAATGTTCACGCCCTCGGTCGTATCGAGGAACCCGTGCGGGTTTCCCACACCATTTTGCGAATTGTCAGCTTGTTGCTGCTCATTGCCGTGATCGGTGGTGGCTTTGTCTGGTGGCAGGACCAGACCAGCCAGCGCACCAAGGACCAGGCGGCGATCAGCATGGAACATGTCGAAGTCGAAAGCGCCGACGGCACCACGCAGATTCATCCGATCGACGAGCCGGAAGACCAGGCTGTCGCGCAGAACCAATCCAATCCGGAGGCAGAGCCTGCCGCCCCTGCTGCTGAAGCCGCTGTTCCGGCCCCGGCTACCACCCCGGCTGCCCCTGCCGCCCAGGCCGTCGTGCCGGTGCCGCATGCGGCGCAATCGCTGGTGGTGCCACCGCAGCCGGCGCCAAGCCCGGTTTCGCCGGTGTCGCCAACTGCCCCGGTCAATGGCGCCCCGAGCGCCCCGGCCGCGACCAGCGCGCCGGTCGCTGGTGCCGGGCAGGTCCACGTGACCTTTATCGCCGATTGCTGGACCCAGGTCACCGACGGCGCTGGCAAGGTGCTGTTCAGCGGTCTCAAGCGCAAGGGCGACTCGCTCGAAGTCAGTGGCAAGCCACCGTTTGCGGTACGCCTGGGCTATGCCAAGGGCGCACAGGTCAGCTACAACGGGCAGGCGGTCGATGTCGCCCCGTTCACCAGCGGCGAGACTGCTCGCCTGAAGCTAGGTCAATAAGTCATGCACGGCGAATCACCAATCAAGCGTCGCGAATCGCGTAAAATCTGGGTCGGCTCGGTACCGGTAGGCGGCGATGCGCCTATCGCGGTGCAGAGCATGACCAACAGCGACACCAACGATGTGGCGGCCACGGTCGCCCAGATCAACCGCCTGGAAGCGGCTGGCGTCGACATCGTCCGGGTGTCCGTACCGGACATGGATGCGGCCGAAGCCTTCGGCCGGATCAAGCAGCAGGTCAAGGTACCGCTGGTTGCCGATATCCACTTCGACTACAGGATCGCGCTGCGAGTGGCCGAGCTGGGCGTGGACTGCCTGCGCATCAACCCGGGCAACATCGGTCGTGAAGACCGGGTGCGCGCGGTGGTCGATGCCGCCCGCGACCGTGGCATCCCGATCCGTATCGGCGTCAACGCCGGCTCCCTGGAAAAGGATCTGCAGAAGAAGTACGGCGAGCCGACCCCGGCAGCGCTGGTAGAGTCCGCTCTGCGCCACGTGGAGCACCTGGAGCGCCTGAACTTCCAGGACTTCAAGGTCAGCGTGAAGGCTTCCGACGTGTTCATGGCGGTGGAAGCCTACCGCCTGCTGGCCAAGGAAATCGTCCAGCCGCTGCACCTGGGCATCACCGAAGCGGGCGGTTTGCGTTCGGGTACGGTGAAATCGGCGGTCGGCCTCGGTATGCTGCTGGCCGAAGGGATTGGCGATACTATTCGCATCTCGTTGGCGGCCGACCCGGTCGAGGAAGTGAAAGTCGGCTACGACATTCTCAAGTCCCTGCACCTGCGGTCCCGTGGGATCAACTTCATCGCCTGCCCGAGCTGCTCGCGGCAGAACTTCGATGTGGTCAAGACCATGAACGAGCTGGAAGGGCGCCTGGAGGACCTGCTGGTACCGCTGGATGTCGCGGTGATCGGCTGTGTGGTGAACGGTCCCGGTGAAGCCAAGGAGGCCCATGTCGGCCTGACCGGCGGCACCCCCAACCTGATCTACATCGACGGCAAGCCGTCGCAGAAACTGACGAATGACAACCTGGTGGATGAGCTGGAAAAGCTGATCCGGCAGAAGGCGGCCGAAAAGGTCGAAGCTGACGCGGCAGTCATCGCCCGCGGCTGATCGAAGAATTTAAGGAATATCTGTGAGCAAGTCTCTGCAAGCCATTCGTGGCATGAACGACATCCTGCCCGAGCAGACGCCGCTGTGGCGTTATTTCGAGGGCACCGTCGCCCGTTTGCTGGATAACTACGGTTACAAGCAGATCCGCATGCCGATCGTCGAGTTCACCGAGCTGTTCAAGCGCTCCATCGGTGAAGTGACCGACATCGTCGAAAAAGAGATGTACACCTTCGAGGATCGCAACGGCGATTCCCTGACCCTGCGTCCGGAAGGTACCGCGGCCTGTGTCCGCGCGGTACTCGAGCATGGCATCAGCGGTGGTGGCCAGCAGCAGAAGCTCTGGTACATCGGCCCGATGTTCCGTCACGAGCGTCCGCAGAAGGGGCGTTATCGCCAGTTCCACCAGATCGGTTGCGAAGTGTTCAATATCGACGGTCCGGACATCGACGCCGAACTGATCGTGCTGACCTGGCGCCTGTGGGGCCTGCTGGGCATCCAGGACGCGGTCAAGCTGGAGCTCAACAGCCTGGGTACCAGCGAGTCCCGTGGCCGTTACCGCGAAGCGCTGGTGGAGTACCTTTCCGCGCGTTTCGAGCAGCTGGACGAAGACAGCCAGCGTCGCCTCAAGACCAACCCGCTGCGCGTGCTCGACACCAAGAATGCCGACACCCAGGCGGTGCTGGTGGACGCGCCGAAGCTGGCCGACTACCTCGACGAAGAGTCGCGCGTGCATTTCGACGGCCTCAAGGCCCGCCTCGATGCCGCCGGCATTCCGTACGTGATCAACCCCAAGCTGGTCCGGGGCCTGGACTATTACAGCAAGACCGTGTTCGAGTGGGTGACCGACAAGCTGGGCGCCCAGGGCACCGTCTGCGCCGGCGGCCGCTATGATGGCCTGGTCGAGCAGATGGGCGGCAAGCCGACCCCGGGTGTCGGTTTCGCCATGGGTATCGAGCGTCTGATCCTGCTGCTGGAAACCCTGGAGCAGGTGCCGGAAGAAATTTCCCGCCAGGTCGACGTCTACCTCTGCGCCTTCGGCGAGGCTGCCGAGCTGGCCGCGCTGGCTCTCAGCGAGAAGGTCCGCGACCAGTTGCCGAACCTGCGTTTGCAGATCAATGCCGGTGCCGGTAGCTTCAAGAGCCAGTTCAAGAAAGCTGACAAGAGTGGTGCGCTGTACGCCTTGATCCTCGGTGACGACGAATTGGCTCAGCAAGTGGTAGGTTTCAAACCCCTGCGTGGCCAGGGCGAGCAACAAAGCATTGCCTGGGATGCTCTTTCCGAGCACTTGTCCACCTGCGTCGTGCAGGGTTGAAGCTGTTAGAACAGCCGATTTAGAGAATAAGGAGTATTGGGGTGTCGAGTTCCGAAGAAGATCACGTAGCCGAGTTGAAGGAATGGTGGCAGCGCAACGGCAAACCCCTGGTCACTGGCGGCCTGCTGGCGCTGGTGGTGGTGTTCGGCTGGCAAGCCTGGCACAAGTACCAGAACAACCAGTCGCAAGGTGCCTCGGTGCTCTATCAGGAGCTGCTGGAAAGCACCCTGACGCCTGATGGCAAGCCTGATCCGGCGCGTGTGGCCGACCTGGCCGGCAAGCTCAATACCCAGTATGGCGGTAGCGCCTACGCGCAGTACGGCAGCCTGTTCGTCGCGAAGGTCGCGGTCGACACCGGCAAGCTGGACGACGCCGCCACCGAACTCAAGGGTGTGGTCGACAAACCGGTCAATAGCACCCTGGGTGAAGTCGCGCGTCAGCGCCTGGCCCAGGTCCTGGCAGCCCAGAACAAGGCCGACGAGGCGCTGAAGCTGCTCGACGGCGATACCGACAAGGCGTTCCTGGCCAGTCGTGAAGAACTCAAGGGGGACCTGCTGGTTCAACTGGGTCGTAACGATGAAGCCCATGCTGCGTACCAAAAGGCCAAGGCGGCGCTTTCCGATGAAGCGGCGGTCGGTGGCTTACAAATCAAGCTCGACGACTTGGCCAAAGGGGATGCGTGACGTGATCCGTTGGAAACATGCAGCATTGCTGGCCCTGGCCATTCTGGCCGCGGGTTGCAGCAGCAACAGCAAGAAGGAATTGCCACCGGCCGAGCTGACTTCCTTCAAGGAAGAAGTGGTTCTGCAGAAGCAGTGGAGCCGCTCCATTGGCGATGGCCAGGGCAAGATCTACAACCAGCTGGTTCCCGCGGTTGACGGCGACACCATCTACGCGGCTGATGACAGCGGCGTCGTGGTGGCCATGGACCGCATGAACGGCGACGTGAAGTGGAAGAAGGACCTGGAGCTGCCGGTATCCGGTGGCGTCGGTGTCGGCTATGGCCTGGTGATGCTGGGTACGCTCAAGGGCGAGATCATTGCCCTGGATTCCAGCAGCGGTGAAGAAAAATGGCGCGCTCGCGTCACCAGCGAGGTGCTGGCTCCGCCGGCCAGCAACGGTGACGTGGTGGTGGTCCAGACCCAGGATGACCGCGTGATCGGCCTCGATGCCTCCACCGGCAACCAGCGCTGGCTGTACGACAGCTCGCCGGCGGTACTGACCCTGCGTGGCACCGGTGCCCCGCTGGTGACCAACCACCTGGCGGTGGCTGGCCTGTCTACCGGCAAGGTCGTTGCGCTGGACACCCAGAACGGCGTGCCGGCCTGGGAAACCCGTGTGGCGATTCCACAAGGTCGTTCCGAGCTGGAGCGCGTGGTCGATATCGACGGTGGCCTGCTGTTGTCCGGCGGTACCCTGTACGTCGCCAGCTACCAGGGCCGCATGGCTGCCCTGGACCTGGAAAGCGGCCGGATCCTCTGGCAGCGTGATGCGTCCAGCTATGCTGGCGTAGCCCAGGGCTTCGGCAGCGTCTACGTTGCCCTGGCTTCGGGCACCGTCGAAGGTGTCGACGAGCGTTCCACCACCGCAATCTGGAGCAACGACTCCCTGGCACGTCGCCAGCTGTCGGCACCGGAAGTGTTCTCCAGCTACGTGGCGGTCGGCGACTTCGAAGGCTACCTGCACCTGCTGAGCCAGGTGGACGGTCGCTTCGTCGGTCGCGAGCGTATCGACAGCGACGGCCTGCGGGTTCGTCCGCTGGTGGTGGGTGACATGATTTACGTATATGGCAACAGCGGCAAGCTGGAAGCCCTGACCATCAAGTAAGGCTACTATGCTTGGGGAATCCCCGAGCGGCCTCGCCTGACGAGGTTTGCGGCGCCCAAGGGTGCCGCCCCCCCGAGCACCAGCCGCTGCCATGCAGCGGCTTTTGTATTTTCTGAAATAACGAAGTGGAGAGCCGCATGGTTCCCGTAATCGCCCTGGTGGGCCGACCGAACGTCGGCAAGTCCACCCTGTTCAACCGCCTGACCCGCAGCCGTGACGCCATCGTCGGCGACCTGTCCGGTCTGACCCGTGATCGCCAGTACGGTGAGGCAAAGTGGCAGGGGCGTTCCTACATTGTGATCGACACCGGCGGTATCTCCGGCGACGAGCATGGCATGGACGAGAAGATGGCCGAGCAGTCGCTGCTGGCCATTGAAGAAGCCGATGTCGTGCTGTTCCTGGTGGATGCCAAGGCCGGCTACACCGCTGCCGACCAGATGATCGGCGAGCACCTGCGCAAGCGCAACAAGCGTTCCTACGTGGTCGCCAACAAGATCGACAACATCGATCCGGACATGGCCCGTGCCGAGTTCAGCCCGATGGGCCTGGGTGATGCGTTGCCGATCGCCGGTGCACACGGCCGTGGCATCAACCAGATGCTGGAAATCGTTCTGGGTGACTTCCCGCGGGACGAGGCGGAGCCTGAAGAGGGCGAGGCCGAAGAGGTGGCCGAAGGCGAGGAGGCCACGCGCATTCCGGGTCCGAGCGAGAAGGATGGTATCAAGATCGCCATCATCGGTCGGCCGAACGTCGGCAAGTCGACCCTGGTCAACCGCATGCTCGGTGAAGACCGGGTGATCGTCTATGACCAGCCAGGCACCACCCGCGACAGTATCTATATCCCGTTCGAGCGCAACGAGGAGAAGTACACGCTGATCGACACCGCTGGTGTACGCAAGCGTGGCAAGATCCACGAGGAAGTCGAAAAGTTCTCCGTGGTGAAGACCCTGCAGGCGATCAAGGACGCCAACGTGGTGATCTTCGTCATGGACGCCCGCGAAGGCGTGGTCGACCACGACCTGAACCTGCTTGGCTTCGCCCTGGAGGCCGGTCGTGCGCTGGTCATCGCCCTGAACAAGTGGGACGGCATGACCCCGGGCGAGCGCGACTACGTGAAGACCGAGCTGGAACGCCGGCTGTTCTTCGTCGACTTCGCCGACATCCACTTCATCTCGGCGCTGCACGGCACTGGCGTGGGCAACCTGTACCAGTCGGTGCAGAACTCGTTCAAGTCGGCGGTGACCCGCTGGCCAACCAGCCGCCTGACCCAGATCCTCGAGGATGCGGTGTCCGAGCACGCGCCACCGATGGTCAACAACCGCCGGATCAAGCTGCGTTATGCCCACCTCGGTGGCGCCAACCCGCCGCTGATCGTGATCCACGGCAACCAGGTCGAGAAGGTGCCGAACTCGTATGTACGCTACCTGGAAAACACCTACCGCCGCGTGCTGAAGCTGGTCGGTACGCCGATTCGTATCGAGTTCAAGGGCGGTGATAACCCGTTCGAAGGCAAGAAGAACACGCTGACCGACCGCCAGGTCAACAAGAAGCGTCGCCTGATGTCGCACCACAAGAAAGCCGAGAAGAAGCGCCGCGACAAGCGCTGATCCCGGACTCTGGAAAGGGCGCCCATGGCGCCCTTTTTCATGCCTGGTGGATACGTTATCCTCGAACCCTCCCGTGCCGTGTAGAGCCGGATGTTCAGCAGGGAAAACGGCCCCATGATCACCAGCAAGTTGCCGAATGTCGGCACCACCATCTTCACCCGGATGTCCCAGCTCGCCGCGGAAACCGGTGCGCTGAACCTGTCCCAGGGCTTCCCTGACTTCGATGGCCCGCAGGCCTTGCGCGATGCGGTTGGCCGGCATGTCGCCAGCGGCCACAACCAGTATGCGCCGATGACCGGCCTGCCAGCCCTGCGCCAGCAGGTGGCGGCGAAGGTCTTCACCTGTTATGGCGTCCACGTGAATGCCGATGCCGAAGTGACCATCACACCGGGGGCGACCCAGGCGATCTTCTGTGCGATCCAGGCGGTGATCCAGCCAGGTGATGAAGTCATCGTCTTCGACCCCTGCTATGACAGCTACGAGCCCTCGGTGGAACTGGCCGGTGGGCGTTGCGTCCACGTGCAACTGGGTCTCGACGACTTTGCCATCGACTGGCAGAAACTCCAGGCTGCGCTCAGCCCGCGGACCCGGATGATCATCCTCAATACGCCACACAACCCGAGCGGTGCACTGATCAGCCATGCCGAGCTGGACCAGTTGGCAACGCTGATCGCCGACCGGGACATCTACCTGGTCAGCGACGAGGTCTATGAGCACCTGGTCTACGACGATGTGCCGCATGCCAGCGTCCTGGCCCACGAGGCGCTTTACCAGCGTGCCTTCGTCGTCAGCTCGTTCGGCAAGACCTATCACGTCACTGGCTGGAAGACCGGCTATGTGATCGCGCCGCCGGCCTTGAGTGCCGAACTGCGCAAGGTGCACCAGTACGTCAGTTTCTGTGGGGTGACCCCGCTGCAGTACGCCCTGGCCGACTACATGGAGGCGGATCCCGGGCATGTACAGCGCCTGCCGGCGTTCTACCAGCAGAAACGCGACCTGTTCTGCGACCTGCTCAGCCAGTCGCGCTTCAGTTTCAAGCGCGTGGCGGGTACCTACTTCCAACTGGTCGACTACTCGCAGATCCGTCCGGACCTGAACGATGTCGACATGGCGATGTGGATGACCCGTGAACATGGCGTGGCGGCGATCCCGGTGTCGGTGTTCTACCAGACCCCGCCCGAAGGCCAGCGACTGGTTCGCCTGTGTTTTGCCAAGCGCGAGGAGACGCTGCGTGAAGCGGCGGAAAAACTATGCGTGATCTGAGTACGTTGCCCGACCTCAAGCTGGCCCTGGTGCAGACATCCCTGGCCTGGCATGACCGCCAGGCCAACCTGGAGCATTTCGAGGTGCTGCTCGAGCAGGCCCGTGGTGCCGACCTGGTCATCCTGCCGGAGATGTTCACCACCGGTTTCTCCATGGAGTCCAAGACCCTGGCCGAGCCTGAGAATGGTCCGACCACCAAATGGTTGCGTTGCCAGGCGAAAAAGCTCGATGCGGTGATCACCGGCAGCGTGATCGTGCATGCCGCTGATGGCAGTCATCGCAACCGCCTGTTGTGGGCGCGTCCGGATGGTGAGGTCTGGCACTACGACAAGCGCCACCTGTTCCGCATGGCCGGTGAGCACAACCACTACACGCCGGGCGAACGCCAGGTGCAGTTTGAGCTCAAGGGTTGGCGGGTACGTCCGCTGATCTGCTATGACCTGCGCTTCCCGGTGTGGAGCCGGGATGCCCATGACACCGATCTGTTGCTCTATACCGCGAACTGGCCGGGGGCTCGACGCCTGCACTGGAACCGGCTGTTGCCGGCGCGGGCGATCGAGAACCTGTGCTATGTGGCGGCGGTGAACCGGGTGGGGACCGATGGCAAGGGTTTCTCGTACACCGGCGACAGCCAGGTACTGGATTTCCAGGGTGAGTCGCTGTTGGGGGCAGGGGAGGCGGACGGCGTGTTCCAGGTCAGCCTGAGTGCCGCCGAGCTGGCCGCCTACCGCGAGCGCTTTCCGGCCAACCTGGATGCCGATACCTTCGAGTTCACCTGATTCGGTGGTCGGCAGGCAGGCCCTTTCGCGGGCAAGCCACGCTCCTACAGGGCCGTGTGTACGCAAATTTTCATACACCCCACCCTCTGTAGGAGCGCGGCTTGCCCGCGAAAGGGCCCTTTGACTCGACAAAAATCCCACCCTGAAAAAAGGCCCCGAGGTTCTCACCCCGGGGCCTTTTTCGTTGCGACGGACGCTTACGCGGCCTTGCTGGCCTGGGTCTGGCTCAGCGAGCGGTTCAGCGCACTGAACACCGCCTTGAAGCTGGCTGTGGTGATGTTTTCATCGATACCCACGCCGTGCACCGCACGTTCGCCGTTCACACGCAGCTCGATGTAGGCCGCCGCCTTGGCGTTGGTGCCTGCGCCGATGGCGTGTTCGTTGTAGTCCATGATTTCCACCGGAACCGGCAGGCCGGCCACCAGGGCTTCCAGGGCGCCATTGCCCTTGCCGCGCCAGTGCAGGTTGGTTTCGCCCTGGCCCTTGCTCGCGACTTCGACTTCGACACTGCTGTTGCCGTTCTCTTCCTGCAGGCGATGGCTGACCAGCGCATACGGGGTGTTGGCTTGCAGGTACTCGCTGTGCAGCAGGGCGTGGATCTGCTGGGCGGTCATTTCCAGGCCCAGGCGATCGGTTTCGCGCTGAACGACCTGGCTGAACTCGATCTGCATGCGACGTGGCAGGCTGATACCGTACTCCTGCTCCAGCAGGTAGGCGATACCGCCCTTGCCCGACTGGCTGTTGACGCGGATCACCGCCTCGTAGCTGCGGCCGATGTCGGCCGGGTCGATCGGCAGGTAAGGCACTTCCCACAGGGCATCCGCCTGCTGCTGGGCGAAGCCCTTGCGGATCGCGTCCTGGTGCGAGCCGGAGAACGCGGTGTGCACCAGGTCGCCGACATACGGGTGACGTGGGTGCACCGGAATCTGGTTGCACTCCTCGACCACCTTGCGCACGCCGTCGATATCGGAGAAGTCCAGTTGCGGGTCGAGACCCTGGGTGTACATGTTCAGGGCCACGGTGACCAGGTCGACGTTGCCGGTACGCTCGCCGTTGCCGAACAGGCAGCCTTCGACGCGGTCGGCGCCGGCCATCAGGCCCAGCTCGGTGGCGGCCACGCCGGTGCCACGGTCATTGTGGGTGTGCAGGCTGATGATCACGCTGTCACGACGGTTGATGTTGCGGTGGAACCACTCGATCTGGTCGGCGTAGACGTTTGGCGTAGCCACCTCAACGGTAGCAGGCAGGTTGAGGATCACCTTGTTCTCGGGCGTGGCATTCCACACTTCGACCACGGCGTCGCAGACTTCCTTGGCGAACTCCAGCTCGGTGGCGCTGAAGGTTTCCGGCGAGTATTCGAACTGCCACTGGGTGTCCGGCTGCTGGGCGGCGTACTTGACGAACAGCTTGGCCGCGTTCACCGCGATGTCCTTCACGCCCTGCTGGTCCTGGTTGAAGACGATGCGGCGGAACGACGGGCTGGTGGCGTTGTACAGGTGCACGATGGCCTTCTTGGCGCCGCGCAGGGATTCGAAGGTACGGGCGATCAGGTCTTCACGGGCCTGGGTCAGCACCTGGATGGTGGTGTCGTCCGGGATGTGGCCATCTTCGATCAGGGTACGTACGAAGTCGAAGTCGGTCTGCGACGCAGCCGGGAAGGACGCCTCGATTTCCTTGACGCCGACGCTGACCAGGGTTTTCCAGAAGCGCAGTTTCTTCGCGGAATCCATCGGCTCGATCAGCGACTGGTTGCCGTCGCGCAGGTCGGAGCTGCACCAGATCGGCGCGGCGGTGATGGTTTTCGACGGCCAGGTGCGGTCAGGCAGGTTGATGACCGGGAACGGGCGGTATTTCGAAGACGGGTCTTTGAGCATGCTCATGGGGAATTCCTTGTTTGTCAGGGCCGAAAAGAGGCGGCCAGCCGGTGTAGCGTTGTCAGGAAAAAGCCTGGGGATGAGGCACCGCGATTCAGCCCGGCAGTCGTGCGCTGACGAGGCAGAGACTGCGGTGTTGACGACGCTGAATGAGGGTATGAGAGGTTTTCATGCTTCCAACCCTAACCACTGGGGTGAAAGATGGCAAGCCTGTAGAAAAATTTGAGAGGAATACTCGATAAAATGGTTTTTTCGAGATTTTATTTTGCTTCTGCTGCGGAAAGTCTAGAACAATTGCGCACTCTTTTGGACCTGCGCAATCCTGGGTGCAGGGCTGTCTGGCTTTGAAAAACGCCTGCCACGGCGTGTACAGGTGACCTCGCGGACAAAAAAGGAGGCCCGAAGGCCTCCCTTTTCAATCGCCGACAGCCTTACAGGCTGGAGATTCGAGCGTGCTGTTCAGCCAGCTTGCCCAGGGCCTGTTCGGCCTCGGCGAGCTTGGCGCGCTCCTTTTCGATGACTTCGGCTGGCGCCTTGTCGACGAACGCGGCATTCGACAGCTTGCCGCCAACACGCTGGACCTCGCCCTGCAGGCGCTGGATCTCCTTGTCCAGGCGAGCCAGTTCGGCGCCCTTGTCGATCAGTCCGGCCATCGGCACCAGCACTTCCATCTCGCCGACCAGGGCGGTGGCGGACAACGGTGCTTCCTCGCCGGCAGCCAGCACGGTGATCGATTCGAGCTTGGCCAGCTTCTTCAGCAGGGTCTCGTTTTCCTTCAGGCGACGCTGGTCTTCGGCACCGGCGTTGTTCAGGAACAGTGCCAGTGGCTTGCCCGGGCCGATGTTCATTTCGGCGCGGATGTTACGGACGCCGAGCATCAGGCCCTTGAGCCATTCGATGTCGCCTTCGGCCGCCGGGTCGATGCGCTCCTCGTTCGCCACCGGCCACGCTTGCAGCATGATGGTCTTGCCTTCGGCACCGACCAGCGGCGCCAGGCGCTGCCAGATTTCCTCGGTGATGAACGGCATGAACGGGTGCGCCAGGCGCAGGGCCACTTCCAGCACGCGCACCAGGGTGCGGCGAGTGCCGCGCTGGCGTTCGACTGGGGCGTTCTCGTCCCACAGCACCGGCTTGGACAGCTCCAGGTACCAGTCGCAGTACTGGTTCCAGATGAACTCGTAGAGCGCCTGGGCGGCCAGGTCGAAACGGAACTGGTCGAGCTGGCGGGTCACTTCGGCTTCGGTGCGCTGCAGCTGCGAGATGATCCAGCGGTCTGCCAGCGACAGCTCGTAGGCTTCGCCGTTCTGGCCGCAGTCCTCGCCCTTGTCCAGCACGTAGCGGGCGGCGTTCCAGATCTTGTTGCAGAAGTTGCGGTAGCCTTCGACGCGGCCCATGTCGAACTTGATGTCGCGACCGGTGGAAGCCAGCGAGCAGAAGGTGAAGCGCAGGGCGTCGGTGCCGTAGCTGGCGATACCTTCGGCGAACTCGGCGCGGGTCTGCTTCTCGATGGCTTTCTGCAGCTTGGGCTGCATCAGGCCGGTGGTGCGTTTCTGTACCAGCGCTTCCAGCTCGATACCGTCGATGATGTCCAGCGGGTCGAGGACGTTGCCCTTGGACTTGGACATCTTCTGGCCCTGGCCGTCACGAACCAGGCCGTGGACGTAGACGGTCTTGAACGGAACCTGCGCGGTGCCGTCCTCGTTCTTCACCAGGTGCATGGTCAGCATGATCATCCGGGCGACCCAGAAGAAAATGATGTCGAAGCCGGTGACCAGTACGTCGGTCGGGTGGAAGGTCTTGAGGAACTCGGTCTGCTCCGGCCAGCCCAGGGTGGAGAAGGTCCACAGGCCCGAACTGAACCAGGTGTCGAGAACGTCGTTGTCCTGTTGCAGCGCAATGTCGGCGCCGAGGTTGTGCTTGGCCCGCACTTCGGCTTCGTCGCGGCCGACGTAGACCTTGCCCGACTCGTCGTACCAGGCCGGAATCCGGTGGCCCCACCACAGCTGGCGGCTGATGCACCAGTCCTGGATGTCGCGCATCCAGGAGAAGTACATGTTTTCGTACTGCTTGGGCACGAACGCGATGCGACCGTCTTCCACGGCGGCGATGGCCGGTTCGGCCAGCGGCTTGGTCGACACGTACCACTGGTCGGTCAGCCAGGGCTCGATGACGGTGCCGGAACGGTCGCCCTTCGGTACCTTCAGGGCGTGGTCGTCGACGCTGACCAAGAGGCCTGCGGCATCGAAGTCGGCGACGATCTGCTTGCGCGCTTCGAAGCGGTCGAGGCCGACGTATGGCGCCGGAATCTTGCCGTCGATGCTTTCGTTCAGCGTACCGTCGAGGTTGAACACCTGGCAGGCCGGCAGGACGCTGGCGTTCTTGTCGAAGATGTTCAGCAGCGGCAGGTTGTGGCGCTTGCCGACTTCATAGTCGTTGAAGTCGTGGGCCGGGGTGATCTTCACGCAGCCGGTGCCGAATTCCGGGTCGCAGTAGTCGTCGGCGATGATCGGGATGCGACGGCCAACCAGCGGCAGTTCGACGAACTGGCCGATCAGGGCCTTGTAGCGCTCGTCGTTCGGGTTCACCGCGACGGCGGAGTCGCCGAGCATGGTTTCCGGACGGGTCGTGGCGACGATCAGGTGGTCCAGCCCTTCGGCGGTCCTGGCGCCGTCGGCCAGCGGGTAGCGCAGGTTCCACAGGAAACCCTTCTCGTCGTGGTTTTCCACTTCGAGGTCGGAAATCGCCGTGTGCAGCTTGGTGTCCCAGTTGACCAGGCGCTTGCCGCGGTAGATCAGGCCGTCCTCGTGCAGGCGCACGAAGGCTTCCTTGACCGCTTCGGAGAGGCCGTCGTCCATGGTGAAGCGTTCGCGGCTCCAGTCCACCGACGAACCCAGGCGGCGGATCTGCCGGCTGATGTTGCCACCGGATTGCTCCTTCCATTCCCAGACCTTCTCCAGGAACTTCTCGCGACCCAGGTCGTGGCGGTTCTGGCCCTGGGCTTCGAGCTGGCGCTCCACCAGCATCTGGGTGGCGATGCCCGCGTGGTCGGTGCCTGGCTGCCACAGGGTGTTGCGGCCCTGCATGCGGCGGAAGCGGATCAGCGCATCCATGATCGCGTTGTTGAAGCCGTGGCCCATGTGCAGGCTGCCGGTGACGTTCGGCGGCGGGATCATGATGGTGTAGGCGTCGCCCGCACCTTGCGGGGCGAAGTAGTTCTCGGACTCCCAGGTCTGGTACCAGGAAGTTTCAATGGCGTGTGGCTGGTAGGTCTTATCCATGCGCGGCGGGACCCTTAGGCATTAATTCAGGAAAGCCGGCAAGTATAACGGGGATATGGCGCTGGGCGTAGAGCGAGGTGAGGGGTGGTGCTGCAAAATATTGGCTGGATAGGCGCTCAATCCGCCTATCCAGGCGTGAGCCGGTGTGTAGGGGCGGAGTGCTTTTGTGGCGAGCGGGCTTGTCGGAACGCCGCACCGCCGCGCTGGGGCGCGAAGCGGCCCTGAAACCGGTCTATGCGGAGTGTCAGGCAAAACGGGTTGCCTGATCTTGCGGCCGCTTCGCGACCGAACGCGGGCTAGCCCGCTCGCCACAAGGTGGTGCTCGACTTCGAGTTTCTTTACTCGGGGAGCTGGCGTTTTACCGCGTCAGGACGGGTACTGGCTGAGCAGGCGCTCCATCCGGGCGTCCAGGCGGCGCTTGATCTCGGCCTCGATATGCGGGGCGAAGTCGTCGATCACATCCTGCATGATCAGTTGTGCGGCGGCGCGCAATTCGCTGTCGAGGTGTAGCAGGGCATCCTGTTTACTGTTGTGAGCTGGCTCGGCAACGGTAACGCGGGCACTGGCGATGGGCTCGGGCGCCGGCTCGGGTTTTGCCGCGACAGGCTTGCTGGTCTCGGGTGAGAGGGGGGGCGTGGCGTGTACCGCGGTTTCAACCCTGGCCTCGGCCTGGACTTCGACCTTGGCCTTGCCACCGACCATGTCGAACAGCAGCGGAATCTGCCCTTCGGGGGTGACGGTTTCGGTCAGCAGGGGTGGCTGCAGGGTTTCGTCGCCCAGCAGCTTGCGGATCGACTCAAGCTCGTCCAGCAGGGGAGCGGCCTTTTGTGATTGTTTTGGAGTGTCCATCGGATTGCTCAAAGTCGCTGTAGACGGTGATCTTGCAGAGGATAGCCCTGTTCACGGTAGAAGCGGAAACTCTCCCGTGCCGCCTGGCGGATGGCCGGGTCTTCCACCACGACTTCCGCGATGCGGGTAAAACGTGAGGCAAACGGTGGAACCCGTTTGTCCAGGTTGACCAGCAGGTCCTGGTGAGTGCCGGGGTCATCGCCCAGGCCAAGCACCACGCTGCCTTCCGGCTCGCTTTCGGCCGGGCCATGAGGCACGAAGCTTTCGCCCTTGAAGCGCCACAGCCGGGCGTCGAGCTCCTCGCGTTGCGCGGCGTCGCTGCAGTGCAGGTAGATCCGGTGGCCCAGGCGCCAGGCCTTTTCGGTCAGCTTGCAGGCGAAGTCCAGGCGCGCCATGGGGTCTGCGCTCGGGAGAATATAGAAGTCGACTTGGGTCATAGGGAGTCCAGGCGGCCGGGCGGCGGCGTTGCGGCACGCCACCCGGCCGGCTCAGGGTCAGGCCTTGGCTCGGTCCAGCAGGTACTGGGTCAGCAGCGGCACCGGGCGGCCGGTGGCGCCCTTGTCCTTGCCACCGCTGATCCAGGCGGTACCGGCGATGTCCAGGTGGGCCCAGTTGAGGTTCTTGGTGAAGCGCGACAGGAAGCACGCGGCGGTGATGGTGCCGGCCTTCGGTCCGCCGATGTTGGCGATGTCGGCGAACGGGCTGTCCAGTTGCTCCTGGTATTCGTCGAACAGCGGCAATTGCCAGGCGCGGTCATCGGCCTGGCGACCGGCGCTCAGCAGTTGCTCGATCAGCTCGTCGTTGTTGCCCAGCAGGCCCGAGGTGTGCGAACCGAGGGCGACGATGCAGGCGCCGGTCAGGGTGGCGATGTCGATCACCGCCTGCGGCTTGAAGCGCTCGGAATAGGTCAGGGCGTCGCACAGCACCAGGCGGCCTTCGGCGTCGGTGTTGAGGATCTCCACGGTCTGGCCGCTGAGGGTGGTGACGATGTCGCCCGGACGGGTCGCGCCGCCGCTCGGCATGTTCTCGGCACAGGCCAGGATGCACACCAGGTTGATCGGCAGCTTGAGTTCCAGCACGGCCTTCAGGGTGCCGAAGACGCTGGCGGCGCCGCCCATGTCGAACTTCATTTCATCCATGCCGGCGCCTGGCTTGAGGCTGATGCCGCCGGTGTCGAAGGTGATGCCCTTGCCGACCAGGGCAAATGGCTTCTCGGATTTCTTGCCGCCGTTGTACTGCATGACGATCAGGCGTGGTGGCTGGTCGCTGCCCTGGCCGACGGCGTAGAACGAGCCCATGCCCATTTCCTTGATCTTCTTCTCGTCGAAGATCTCCACCTTCAGGCCCTTGTGCGCCTTGCCCAGGCTCTTGGCCTGTTCGGCGAGGTAGCTCGGGTGGCAGACGTTCGGTGGTGCGTTGCCCAGGTCGCGGGTGAAGGCCATGCCGCTGGCGATCGCCTTGGCGTGGGTCACTGCGCGCTCGACTTCAGCCTGGGCGGCCTTGATGGTCGCCAGGGTGATCTTCTTCAGGGCGCGAGGCTCGGCCTTCTGGCTCTTGTAGGCGTCGAAGTTGTATTCGCCATCGAGCAGGCTCTCGGCCAGCAGGCGGGTCTTGCCATAGCTGTCGCGGCCCTTGACCACGACTTCGTCGAGGGCGAGCACGGCATCGCTGCCGCCCAGGCCCTTGAGGGTTCCGAGGATGCTGGCGACGATCTTGCGGAACGGCCGGTCGCCCAGTTCGGCGTCCTTGCCCACGCCCACCAGCAGTACGCGCTCGGCCTTCAGGTTCGGCAGGCTCTGCAGCAGCAGGCTCTGGCCGACCTTGCCGGCCAGGTCGCCGCGCTTGAGGATGGCAGCGATGGCGCCGCCCGCCAGTTCGTCGAGCTTCTGTGCGACAGGGCCGAGCTTGCGGCCTTCGCCGACGGCGACTACCAGGGTGGCGGTCTTCAACGTTTCCGGGCTAACGCTTTTTACAACCAGTTCCATGTCTGGGTCCCTGAATGAAAGGTCAGTTGGCGCACAGCGGGGCTCTGCGCTGGGTGGCTTGGCGACACTGTGGCGCGCAAGCGACAAAGGCGGCAGTTTGAACCTCGCCGACCGCTGCTGACAACCCTGCGTTGCAGCTTTGCGTGCGTGGTTGAGCGTGCGCAGTGACAGGGGCGTTCAATCACAGGATAATGCGCCATCCTTTCGGGCGGTTCGCAGTGCGCACCGCCCTGTTTGCTTGTTCGGCCGCCTTAGCCTGACAACCCTGGAGTGTCTGGTTTGATCGTCTTTCGTTATCTGTCTCGCGAAGTCCTGGTTACATTGAGTGCCGTCAGCGCCGTCCTGCTGGTGATCACCATGAGCGGGCGCTTCGTCAAATTCCTCGCCCAGGCCGCCTCGGGCGCCCTGGATCCGGGCTCGCTGTTCCTGATCATGGGGTTTCGCCTGCCGGGCTTCCTGCAGTTGATCCTGCCGCTGGGCCTGTTCCTCGGGATTCTGCTGGCCTATGGCCGGCTGTATCTGGAAAGCGAGATGACCGTGCTCTCCGCCACTGGCATGAGCCAGCAGCGCCTGCTCGGCATGACCATGGCACCGGCCTTGCTGGTGGCGCTGCTGGTGGCCTGGCTGAGCCTGTCCCTGGCACCGCAGGGGGCCTACCAGTTCCAGATGGTGCTCAACAAGCAGGACGCCCTGACCGAGTTCGATACCCTGGAGCCGGGGCGCTTCCAGGCGCTCAACGACGGTTCACGGATCACCTACACCGAAAAGCTCTCCGATGACCGCTCCCAGCTGGGCGGCGTATTCATCTCGGAGAAGCGCCTGGGCCAGGACAAGAAGGACCGCGGTATCTCGGTGCTGGTTGCCGATCACGGCCGTCTCGAGGTCAAGCCCGATGGCAACCGTTTCCTGGTCCTGGAGGATGGCTATCGCTATGACGGCAGCCCGGGGCAGGCGGACTATCGCGTGATCAAGTACGACACCTACGGCGTACAGATGGAAAAACCGGAAATCAGCAACGAGGTCACCGACCGCGATGCACTGGCGACCCGCGACCTGTGGGGCAGCAATGAGCGCAAGTCGATAGCCGAACTGCAATGGAGGCTGTCGTTGCCGCTGCTGGTGTTCATCGTGACCCTGATGGCGGTGCCGCTGTCGCGGGTCAACCCACGCCAGGGGCGCTTCCTCAAGCTGTTGCCGGCGATCCTCCTGTACATGGCCTACCTGACCATGCTGATTTCCGCCCGCGGTGCCCTGGAGAAGGGCAAGCTGTCGCCGGTGCTGGGCCTGTGGTGGGTGCATGCGCTGTTCCTGGCGATCGGCCTGGCGCTGCTGTATTGGGAACCGTTGCGTTTGAAGCTGGCGAGTCGTCGCGGCATGAAGGAGATGGCTCGTGGTTAAGCTCGACCGCTACATCGGTAGCGCAGTATTCATGGCGATCCTGGCGGTGCTCGGGATCATCCTTGGCCTGGCCTCGCTGTTCGCCTTCATCGACGAGATGGGCAACGTCAGCGATACCTACACCTGGGGCGACGTACTCAGCTTCGTGGTGCTGACGGCGCCGCGGCGGGTCTACGACATGCTGCCGATGGCCGCGCTGATCGGTTGCCTGATCGGTCTGGGCAGCCTGGCCAGCAACAGCGAACTGACCATCATGCGTGCGGCGGGCGTGTCCGTCGGGCGCATTGTCTGGGCGGTCATGAAGCCGATGCTGGTGCTGATGATCGTCGGCGTGCTGGTGGGCGAATACGTGGCGCCGGTCACCGAGAGCAAGGCCCAGGCCGATCGTGCCCTGGCTCAGGGCTCGGGGGACGCCCAAAGCTCCAAGCACGGCCTGTGGCATCGCCAGGGTGACGAGTTCATCCATATCAACGCCGTGCAGCCCAACGGCCTGCTCTACGGGGTGACCCGCTACCAGTTCGACGACCAGCGACGCCTGCAGTCCTCCAGCTTCGCCAAGCTGGCTCGCTTCGAGCAGGATCACTGGAACCTGACGGACGTCACCACCACCCATTTCCGTGGTGATCACACCGAAGTCATCAATACGCCGCAGGAAACCTGGGGCGTGTCGCTCAGCCCGAACCTGCTGAGCACGGTGGTCATGGTGCCCGAGTCGCTGTCGATCAGTGGCCTGTGGGGCTACATCCACTACCTGGCGGACCAGGGGCTGGCCAATGGTCGCTACTGGCTGGCGTTCTGGGTCAAGGTCCTGCAACCGCTGGTCACCGCGGCACTGGTACTGATGGCGATTTCGTTCATCTTCGGCCCGCTGCGTTCGGTGACGCTGGGCCAGCGGGTGTTCACCGGCGTGCTGGTCGGTTTCACCTTCCGCATCGCCCAGGACCTGCTCGGCCCGTCGAGCCTGGTGTTCGGCTTCTCGCCGCTGTTCGCGGTGCTGGTACCGGCGGGGATCTGCGCGATTGCCGGGTTCTGGCTGCTGCGACGCGCTGGCTAAGCGGGCTGCGAACGCCGGGAAAGCCCGAAAAAAGCCCCTGCCGACCAGCAGGGGCTTTTTTGTACCTGTCCTCCTGCCGGTTGACGTGACGCCTTGGCTGCGCATCAGGTACAATTCCCGGCTATTTTTCGGCGGGCAGTCTGCCTGCAACCTTTTTGAGTGTTGACCCGTGAGTGATTTGAGTCATATCCGCAATTTCTCCATCATCGCCCACATTGACCATGGCAAGTCGACCCTGGCCGATCGCTTCATCCAGATGTGCGGCGGCCTGGCCGAGCGCGAGATGGAAGCACAGGTGCTGGACTCCATGGACCTCGAGCGCGAGCGCGGGATCACCATCAAGGCCCACAGCGTCACCCTGTACTACAAGGCCAAAGACGGCATTACCTACCAGCTGAACTTCATCGATACCCCGGGCCACGTCGACTTCACCTATGAAGTCAGCCGTTCGCTGGCTGCCTGCGAGGGTGCGCTGCTGGTGGTTGACGCCGGCCAGGGCGTCGAGGCCCAGTCCGTTGCCAACTGCTACACCGCGATCGAACAGGGCCTGGAGGTCATGCCGGTCCTGAACAAGATCGACCTGCCGCAGGCCGAGCCGGAGCGGGTGAAGGAAGAGATCGAGAAGATCATCGGCATCGACGCCACCGACGCCGTCACCTGCAGCGCCAAGACCGGCCTGGGTGTCGACGAGGTGCTCGAGCGCCTGGTGACCACCATCCCGGCGCCGGAAGGCAACATCGAGGATCCGCTGCAGGCGCTGATCATCGATTCCTGGTTCGACAACTACCTGGGCGTCGTGTCCCTGGTGCGCGTGCGCCACGGTCGCGTGAAGAAAGGCGACAAGATCCTGGTCAAGTCGACCGGCAAGGTCCACCTGGTGGACAGCGTCGGTGTCTTCAACCCGAAACACACCGCCACCGCCGACCTGAAGGCGGGCGAGGTGGGCTTCATCATCGCCGGCATCAAGGACATCCACGGGGCGCCGGTCGGTGACACCCTGACCCTCAGCTCGACGCCTGACGTCGACGTGCTGCCGGGCTTCAAGCGCATCCAGCCGCAGGTCTATGCCGGCCTGTTCCCGGTCAGTTCCGACGACTTCGAGGACTTCCGCGAAGCCCTGCAGAAGCTGACCCTCAACGATTCCTCGCTGCAGTACACCCCGGAAAGCTCCGACGCCCTGGGCTTCGGCTTCCGTTGCGGCTTCCTCGGCATGCTCCACATGGAGATCATCCAGGAGCGCCTGGAGCGCGAGTACGACCTGGACCTGATCACCACCGCGCCGACGGTAATCTTCGAGCTCAAGCTCAAGAATGGTGAAACCATTTACGTCGACAACCCGTCCAAGCTGCCGGACCTGTCCTCCATCGAGGACATGCGCGAGCCGATCGTACGGGCCAACATCCTTGTGCCTCAGGAGCACCTGGGCAACGTCATTACACTGTGTATCGAGAAACGCGGGATCCAGCACGACATGCTGTTCCTCGGCTCGCAGGTACAAGTGACCTATGACCTGCCGATGAACGAAGTGGTCCTGGACTTCTTCGATCGTCTCAAATCCACCAGTCGCGGCTATGCTTCGCTGGACTATCATTTCGATCGCTACCAGTCGGCCAACCTGGTCAAGCTGGATGTGATG
Source organism: Pseudomonas vanderleydeniana (assembly GCF_014268755.2). NCBI lineage: Bacteria > Pseudomonadati > Pseudomonadota > Gammaproteobacteria > Pseudomonadales > Pseudomonadaceae > Pseudomonas > Pseudomonas vanderleydeniana. The sequence continues at coordinate 1,443,156 of NZ_CP077093.1, forward strand.
ATCAACGGTGACAAGGTCGATGCCCTGGCGTTGATCGTGCATCGGGACAACGCGCACTACAAAGGTCGTGCGTTGACCGAGAAGATGAAAGAACTGATTCCTCGTCAGATGTTCGACGTTGCGATCCAGGCCGCCATCGGTGGCCAGATCATCGCGCGGACAACCGTCAAGGCGCTCAGAAAGAACGTACTGGCCAAATGCTACGGTGGTGACGTGAGCCGTAAGCGCAAGCTGCTGGAGAAGCAGAAGGCCGGTAAGAAACGCATGAAGCAAGTAGGTAACGTGGAAGTTCCACAGGAAGCCTTCCTTGCGGTGCTCAGGTTGGATAGTTAGGTCCTATGTCACTAAATTTCCCGCTGTTGCTGGTCATTGCCGTTGCTGTCTGCGGTCTGTTGGCGTTGCTTGATCTGGTCTTCCTCGCTCCTCGTCGGCGTGCGGCAATCGCCAGCTACCAGGGCAGCGTCGCGCAACCTGACGTGGCCGTGGTCGAGAAGCTGAACAAGGAGCCCTTGCTGGTCGAGTACGGCAAATCCTTCTTCCCGGTGCTGTTCATCGTGCTGGTGCTGCGCTCGTTCCTGGTCGAGCCGTTCCAGATTCCGTCGGGCTCGATGAAACCGACTCTGGATGTTGGCGACTTCATCCTGGTGAACAAGTTCTCCTACGGGATTCGCCTGCCGGTGATCGACAAGAAGGTGATCCCGGTGGGTGATCCGCAACGCGGGGATGTCATGGTGTTTCGCTATCCGAGCGATCCGAACGTCAACTACATCAAGCGTGTAGTCGGGCTGCCGGGCGACACGGTGCGCTACACCAGCGACAAGAAGCTGTTCGTCAACGGTGAGTCGGTGGCCGAGCAACTGGTGGGCAACGAGCCCGGCATGCTGGGCAGCGCCGAACTCTATAAAGAGAAGCTGGGTGCCGTCGAACACCTGATCCGCAAGGAAATGGGCCGTTATCGCGCACCGCCTGATCACGAGTGGAAAGTTCCGGCCGGCCATTACTTCATGATGGGCGACAACCGCGACAACTCCAACGACAGCCGCTACTGGGATGATCCCAACATTCCCAAGGAACTGCTGGGCATGGTTCCCGACGAGAATATCGTCGGCAAGGCCTTCGCGGTCTGGATGAGCTGGCCTGATCCCAAGTTCAGCCGCCTGCCGAATTTCTCGCGGGTCGGCCTGATCAAGTAACCCAAGCGGCGCTGTTGAATACAGCGCCGAATGCTTTTCAGGTACTTGAAGACGATGAGAACGACTATGCGGTCCGCCGCTTCCCAGAAAGGCCTGTCGTTTTTTGGCTGGTTGCTGGCTCTCGCGCTGGTGGCCTTCGCCAGTAGCACGGCATTCAAGCTGGTCCCGATTTACCTCGACAACCTGTCGATGAAGAAAATCATCATGTCGGTGGAAACCGACAAGGCGGCGGGCGTGACCACCGTCAACGACTTTTACACTCATGTTGCCCGTGGCATGCAGGTCAACAGTATTCAGGATGTGGATTTGAACAAAGCGTTAAACGTAACGGTGGAGGGCAGCCGATTTCTTGCCCATCTGAAATACGAGCAGCGTGTCGCGCTGATCCAGAATATCGATCTGGTGGTGAAGTTCGACCAAGAATTCAGCGTGGGTAAACCGTGAGCCTGTCCCTGAGCCGTCTCGAGCGCAAGCTCGGCCATACCTTCAAGGACCAGGAGCTGATGCTCCTGGCCCTGACACACCGCAGCTTCGCCGGGCGCAACAACGAGCGCCTGGAGTTCCTGGGCGATGCGATCCTCAACTTCGTGGCCGGCGAGGCGCTGTTCGAGCGTTTTCCACAGGCCCGTGAAGGCCAGTTGTCGCGTTTGCGCGCACGCCTGGTAAAAGGTGAAACACTGGCCGTACTGGCTCGTGGTTTCGAGCTGGGCGACTACCTGCGCCTGGGCTCCGGCGAGCTGAAAAGCGGTGGTTTCCGCCGTGAGTCGATCCTGGCCGACGCCCTCGAGGCATTGATCGGTGCGATCTACCTGGATGCTGGCATCGAAGTGGCACGCGAGCGCGTGTTGGCCTGGCTGGCCTCGGAGTTCGACAGCCTGACGCTGGTCGACACCAACAAGGACCCCAAGACCCGCCTGCAGGAATTCCTGCAATCACGGGCTTGCGAGCTGCCGCGCTACGAAGTGGTGGATATCCAGGGTGAGCCGCATTGCCGGACCTTCTTCGTCGAGTGCGAAGTCACCCTTTTGAACGAGAAAAGCCGTGGGCAGGGCGTCAGCCGTCGTATTGCCGAGCAGGTAGCGGCCGCTTCAGCACTGATCGCCCTGGGCGTGGAGAATGGCAATGACTGATTCAACTGCAACACGCTGCGGCTATGTCGCCATCGTTGGCCGGCCGAACGTGGGCAAGTCCACGCTGCTGAACCACATCCTCGGACAAAAGCTGGCGATCACCTCGCGCAAGCCACAGACCACCCGCCACAACATGCTCGGGATCAAGACCGAAGGCGAGATCCAGGCGATCTACGTCGATACCCCCGGCATGCACAAGAGCAACGAAAAGGCGCTCAACCGCTACATGAACAAGACCGCCTCGGCGGCCTTGAAAGATGTCGATGTGGTGATCTTCGTCGTCGATCGCACTCGTTGGACCGACGAGGACCAACTGGTCCTGGAGCGTATCCAGTACGTCGAGGGCCCGGTGATCGTCGCCCTGAACAAGACCGACCGGATCGAGGACAAGGCCGAGCTGATGCCGCACCTGACCTGGTTGCAGGAGCAGTTGCCTAAAGCGCAGATCGTGCCGATCTCCGCGCAGCAGGGGCACAACCTCGATACCCTGGAAGGCCTGATCGCCCAGCACCTGCCGGAAAACGAACACTTCTTCCCGGAAGACCAGATCACCGACCGCAGCAGCCGTTTCCTCGCCGCCGAACTGGTGCGCGAGAAAATCATGCGCCAGCTGGGGGCGGAACTGCCTTACCAGATCACCGTGGAAATCGAGGAGTTCAAGCAGCAGGGGGCCACCTTGCACATTCATGCGCTGATCCTCGTTGAACGTGATGGCCAGAAGAAGATCATCATTGGCGACAAGGGTGAGCGTATCAAGCGCATCGGCAGCGAGGCGCGCAAGGACATGGAGCTGCTGTTCGATTCGAAGGTCATGCTCAACCTGTGGGTCAAGGTCAAGGGTGGCTGGTCCGATGACGAGCGTGCCCTGCGTTCGCTGGGCTACGGCGACCTCTAAAGGCGCGCCCCTCTCCTGTGTGTGGGGGGCGGGCTTGTTGTGGCGAGCGGGCTTGTCGGAACGCCGCTCTGCGGCGTAAAGCGGCCCCGAAGCCTGGGTAGACGGTATGCCAGGCAGAACCTGAAACAGGGTTTTGCGGCTGCTTTGCAGCCGAGCGCGGCGGTGCGGCGTCCCGACAAGCCCGCTCACTACAATGAGCTGTATCCACCCTTATCTGCACGCCCATCTTCCAGAGACATTCACAGACCGATGTCCGCCCAACCGCCTCCCGGCCAACCGGCCTACGTCCTGCACTCACGTGCCTATCGCGAAAACAGCGCCCTGGTCGATTTCATCACGCCCCAGGGCCGGCTGCGCGCGGTGTTGCGCAATGCCCGTGGCAAGGCCGGAACCCTGGCGCGGCCGTTCGTGCCGCTGGAAGTGGAGTTCCGTGGCCGGAGTGAACTGAAGAACGTCGGGCGCATGGAAAGTGCCGGGGTGGCGGTCTGGCTGAGCGGCGATGCACTGTTCAGCGGCCTGTATCTCAACGAGTTGCTGATTCGCCTGCTGCCGGCAGAAGACCCACACCCGGCGCTGTTCGAGCATTACGCCTTGACCCTGCTGGCCCTGGCCGAGGGGCGGCCGCTGGAACCGCTGTTGCGTTCATTCGAGTGGCGGCTGCTGGATGATCTCGGTTATGGCTTTGCCCTGAACGTGGACATCCATGGCGAGCCGCTGGCAGCGGATGGCATGTACCGACTGCAGGTCGATGCCGGCCTGGAGCGTGTCTATCTGCTGCAGCCCGGGCTGTTCCAGGGGCGCGAGCTGCTGGCGATGGCCGAGGCCGACTGGAGCGCGGTCGGCGCCTTGTCGGCGGCCAAGCGCCTGATGCGCCAGGCACTTGCGGTGCACCTGGGCGGCAAGCCACTGGTCAGTCGCGAGTTGTTCCGCAAGCCCTGAGCGGGCAGGGCGCCGCCACTAATTTGATCGATGGAACTGAACGGGGAGGCCTGCGTCCCGTGTATGCTGTGGGGTGAATCTTCAACTCTTCAGGAGCCTCTCCGTGAGCACCAGCACCCGCATTCTTCTCGGCGTGAACATCGACCACGTTGCCACCCTGCGCCAGGCCCGGGGTACCCGTTATCCTGACCCGGTCAAGGCCGCGCTGGACGCCGAGGAGGCCGGAGCCGATGGCATCACCGTGCACCTGCGCGAAGACCGCCGGCATATCCAGGAGCGTGACGTGCTGCTGCTCAAGGATGTGCTGCAAACCCGCATGAACTTCGAAATGGGCGTGACCGAGGAGATGATGGCGTTCGCCGAGCGCATCCGTCCGGCGCACATCTGCCTGGTGCCGGAGACCCGCCAGGAGCTGACCACCGAAGGCGGCCTGGACGTGGCCGGCCAGATCGAACGGATCCAGGCAGCGGTCGAGCGCCTGAGTCGGATCGGCAGCGAAGTGTCGCTGTTCATCGATGCCGATGAGCGGCAGATCGCTGCGGCCAAGCAGGTTGGCGCGCCAGCGATCGAGTTGCACACCGGGCGTTATGCCGACGCCGAGACCCCGGCCGAGGTCGCCGAGGAGCTGAAGCGTATCGCCGATGGCGTGGCGTTTGGCGTGGCCCAGGGGCTGATCGTCAATGCCGGGCACGGCCTGCATTACCACAATGTCGAGGCGGTCGCGGCGATTCCAGGCATCAACGAGCTGAACATCGGTCATGCGCTGGTGGCCCATGCGTTGTTCGTCGGTTTCAAGGGCGCCGTGGCGGAAATGAAGGCCTTGATTCTGGCGGCTGCGGCCAAGGCCTGAGTCAGCTCGGACGCGAAGCGTCCTGTGAGGCGTTCCCACGCCGAGCGTGGGAACGATCTTCGACCTCTTCACTCCCTACCTTGATCGTTCCCGCGCCCGGCGATTGATCGTTCCTGCGCTCTGCGACTGATCGTTCCCGCGCTCGGCGACTGATCGTTCCCAGGCTCGGCAATTGATCGTTCCCGCGCTCGGCAATTGATCGTTCCCACGCTCTGCGTGGGAATGCATCCAGTGCCGCTTCGCGTCACGCTCGCATTCAAAGCTGCGAAGGCTGCTCGGTCGGCTTGGTCTTGTCCACGCCCGGTATGTGCAGCACGCCCTCGGCGACCTGGCTGCCTTCGAGCTGCGGCTGGGTCACCCAGGTCAGGATGTCGTAGTAGCGGCGGATGTTGGCGACGAAATGCACCGGTTCGCCACCGCGGGCATAACCGTAGCGGGTCTTGCGGTACCACTGCTTCTGCGACAGGCGCGGCAGCATCTTCTTCACATCCAGCCACTTGTTCGGGTTCAGGCCTTCGTTTTCGGCGAGCTTGCGCGCGTCGTCGAGGTGGCCGCTGCCGACGTTGTAGGCCGCCAGGGCGAACCAGGTGCGATCCGGTTCCTCGATCTTTTCATCGAGCTGGTCCTTCATGTAGGCCAGGTACTTGGCGCCACCGCTGATGCTCTGCCGGGCATCCAGGCGGTTGGACACGCCCATGGCCTGGGCGGTGTTCTGGGTCAGCATCATCAGGCCGCGCACGCCGGTCTTGGAGGTGACGTCCGGCTGCCACAGCGATTCCTGGTAGCCGATGGCGGCCAGCAGGCGCCAGTCGACCTTTTCTTCCTTGGCCGCGGCCTGGAAGTGTTTCTCGTATTTGGGCAGGCGCTGCTGCAGGTGTTGGGCGAAGGTGTAGGCGCCGACATAGCCGAGGACGTCGACGTGCCCGTAGTAGCGATCCTTCAGCCGTTGCAGGGTGCCGTTCTTCTGCACCTTGTCGAGGTAGGCGTTGATCTCGTTGAGCAGGCTGTTGTCTTCCCCGGGGGCCACGGCCCAGCGCTGGTTGCGGGCATCACCGAGGTCGAAGGCGACCCGCACGTTGGGAAAGTAGACCTGGTTCATCGCCACTTCGTTGGAGTCCACCAGCGTCAGGTCGATCTGGCCCTCGTCGACCATGCGCAGCAGGTCGACGACTTCGACGGCGTCGGACTCTTCGTATTCTATTGCGGGATTCTGCTTTTTCAGCTCGGCCAGCTGTTCGGCGTGGGTGCTGCCCTTCAAAACCGTGATGCGCTTGCCCGCCAGGTCCGCCGGTGTAGTAGGGCGTGGCTGGCCATTGCGGTAGATGACCTGTGGGGTGACTTCCAGGTACGGATGGGAGAAGCGCGCCTGTTGCTTGCGTTCGTCGCTGCCGACCAGGCCCGCCGCCGCGAGGACCGGGCCGTTGGGCTTGCCCAGCTGGCTGAACAGGTCGTCGAGGTTGTCCGCCGTTTCGATCTCGAGCTTGACCCCCAGGTCATCGGCAAAACGCTTGACCAGTTCGTATTCGAAACCGGTTTCGCCGTTGCGATCCTGGAAATAGGTGGCCGGACTGTTGCGGGTGATCACGCGCAGCACACCGTCCTCCTTTACGCGCTCGAGCGTGCTGGGTTTCTCAACACAGGCGCCGAGCATCAGGAAGAGTCCGGTTGCGATGAGCCACTTGGCGCAGCGCTGGCGGAAAGCAGTTTGGGAAAACATGTGCGCAGTATACGCAAAGGACCTCGGCCGCCATATCTCGACAGAAAGGTGCCGGTCTGCTAGCGAATTCCGGGTCGGGCTGCAGGCCGCTGGAATGGGCGGTTGCGGCCGGGCGACGGTGCAAAAATCACCGTACTGAATGTCCTTGATGCCTATTAATAATAAGCAGCCAGGCCCGAATCGACATCCGGCCTGCGCGAGGATGCCGTTTCGGGTGCCGTCGCGGGCGGTTTAGGCTAGAATGCACGGCCTCAAAGCACACCCCCTTCCCGAGGCTGTCCCGAAGATGTTGATCCTGCGCGGTGCTCCTGCCCTTTCCGCCTTTCGCCACGGCAAACTTCTCGAGCAACTGAGCCAGAAAGTTCCGGCTGTCAGTGGCCTGTATGCCGAGTTCGCCCACTTCGCCGAAGTGACCGGCGACCTGACCGGCGACGAACAGCAAGTGCTGGCCCGTCTTCTGAAATACGGCCCGAGCGTGCCGGTTCAGGAGCCAAGCGGTCGTCTGTTCCTGGTGTTGCCGCGTTTCGGCACCATTTCGCCCTGGTCGAGCAAGGCCAGTGACATCGCCCGCAACTGCGGCCTGGGGAAAATCCAGCGTATCGAGCGCGGTATCGCGTTCTACGTGGCCGGCCAGTTCAGCGAGGCGGAGGCCGAGCAGGTCGCCGCCGCCCTGCATGACCGCATGACCCAGATCGTCCTGGGCAGCCTGGAGCAGGCCGCTGGCCTGTTCAGTCATGCCGAGCCGAAGCCGCTGACCGCAGTCGATATCCTCGGTGGCGGTCGCGCCGCGCTGGAGAAAGCCAACGTCGAGCTGGGCCTGGCCCTGGCCGAAGACGAAATCGACTACCTGATGAACGCCTTCACCGGTCTTGCGCGCAACCCGCATGACATCGAGCTGATGATGTTCGCCCAGGCCAACTCCGAGCACTGCCGTCACAAGATCTTCAACGCCAGTTGGGACATCGACGGCGAGAGCCAGGAAAAAAGCCTGTTCGGCATGATCAAGAACACCTACCAGATGCACAACGAGGGTGTCCTGTCGGCCTACAAGGACAATGCCTCGGTGATCGTCGGCAACGTTGCCGGCCGCTTCTTCCCGGACCCCGAGACCCGCCAGTACGGCGCGGTGCAGGAGCCGGTACACATCCTGATGAAGGTCGAGACCCACAACCACCCGACCGCGATCGCCCCGTTCCCCGGCGCGTCGACCGGTTCCGGTGGCGAGATCCGCGACGAAGGCGCCACCGGCCGTGGTGCCAAGCCGAAGGCCGGTCTCACCGGTTTCACCGTGTCCAACCTGCAGATCCCGGGCTTCGAACAGCCTTGGGAAGTGCCGTATGGCAAGCCCGAGCGCATCGTCAACGCCCTGGACATCATGATCGAGGGCCCGCTGGGCGGCGCCGCGTTCAACAACGAGTTCGGTCGTCCGGCCCTGACCGGCTACTTCCGTACCTTCGAGCAGTCCATCAACACGCCGCACGGCGAAGAAGTGCGCGGCTACCACAAGCCGATCATGCTCGCCGGCGGCATGGGTAACATCCGTGCCGAACACGTGCAGAAAGGCGAAATCAGCGTCGGTTCCAAGCTGATCGTGCTCGGCGGCCCGGCGATGCTGATCGGCCTCGGTGGCGGTGCGGCCTCGTCGATGGCCACCGGCACCAGCTCGGCTGACCTGGACTTCGCTTCGGTACAGCGTGAAAACCCGGAAATGGAACGTCGTTGCCAGGAAGTGATCGACCGCTGCTGGCAGCTGGGTGACAAGAACCCGATCAGCTTCATCCACGACGTGGGTGCAGGTGGTCTGTCCAACGCCTTCCCGGAACTGGTCAACGACGGCGACCGCGGTGGCCGCTTCGAACTGCGCAACGTGCCCAACGACGAGCCGGGCATGGCCCCGCACGAAATCTGGAGCAACGAATCCCAGGAACGCTACGTACTGGCGGTCGACGCGGCCGACTTCGAGCGCTTCAAGGCGATCTGCGAACGCGAACGCTGCCCGTTCGCCGTGGTCGGCGAAGCCACTGCCGAACCGCAACTGACCGTCACCGACAGCCACTTTGGCAACAGCCCGGTGGACATGCCGCTCGAAGTGCTGCTGGGCAAGCCGCCACGCATGCACCGTTCGGTCAAGCGCGAAGAGGAGCTGGGCGATGATTTCGACCCGAGCAGCCTGGCGCTCGCCGACAGCATCGAACGCGTCCTGCACCATCCGGCCGTGGCCAGCAAGAGCTTCCTGATCACCATCGGCGACCGTACCATCACCGGCCTGGTGGCCCGCGACCAGATGGTCGGCCCATGGCAGGTTCCGGTCGCCGACGTGGCCGTCACCGCCACCAGCTTCGACGTCTACACCGGTGAAGCCATGGCGATGGGCGAGCGCACGCCGCTGGCCCTGCTGGATGCCCCGGCGTCCGGCCGCATGGCGATCGGCGAGACCCTGACCAACCTGGCGGCCTCGCGTATCGGCAAGATTTCCGACATCAAGCTGTCGGCCAACTGGATGTCCGCTGCCGGCCATCCGGGCGAAGACGCCCGCCTGTATGACACCGTGAAAGCGGTCGGCATGGAGCTGTGCCCCGAGTTGGGCATCACCATTCCGGTCGGCAAGGACTCCATGTCCATGGCCACCCGCTGGAAGGATGACGGCGTCGACAAGAGCGTGACCTCGCCGCTGTCGCTGATCGTGACCGGTTTCGCGCCTGTCACCGACATTCGCAAGACCCTGACGCCAGAGCTGCGCATGGACAAGGGCACCACCGACCTGATCCTGATCGACCTGGGTCGTGGGCAGAACCGCATGGGCGCGTCGATTCTCGCCCAGGTGCACGGCAAGCTCGGCAAGCAGGCTCCGGACGTCGATGACGCCGAAGACCTGAAGGCCTTCTTCGCGGTGATCCAGGGCCTCAACGCCGACGGTCACCTGCTGGCCTACCACGACCGTTCCGATGGCGGCCTGCTGGTCAGCGCCGTGGAGATGGCCTTCGCCGGCCACTGCGGCCTCAACCTGAACCTCGATGGCGTGGCGGAAACCGCTGCGGACATCTCGGCCATCCTGTTCAACGAAGAACTGGGTGCGGTGATCCAGGTCCGCCAGGACGCCACCGCCGAAGTCCTGGCACAGTTCAGCGCCGCCGGCCTGGGCGAGTGTGTCTCGGTGATCGGCCAGCCGTTGAACAACGGCGAAATCAGCATCAGCTTCAACGGTGAAAGCGTGTTCACCGGCGAGCGCCGTCTGCTGCAACGCCAGTGGGCGGAAACCAGCTACCGCATCCAGCGCCTGCGCGACAATGCCAACTGCGCCGACCAGGAATTCGACGTCCTGCTCGACGAAGGCAACCCGGGCCTGAGCTACAAGACCAGCTTCGACGTCAACGAGGATGTTGCCGCCCCGTACATCAAGAAGGGCATTCGTCCTCAGGTGGCGGTACTGCGCGAGCAGGGCGTCAACGGCCAGGTGGAAATGGCGGCGGCGTTCGACCGTGCCGGCTTCAGCGCCATCGACGTGCACATGAGCGATATCCTCGCCGGTCGTGTCGATCTGAACGAGTTCAAGGGCCTGGTCGCCTGCGGCGGCTTCTCCTACGGTGACGTGCTGGGTGCCGGTGAAGGCTGGGCCAAGTCGGCGCTGTTCAACAGCCGTGCCCGTGACGCCTTCCAGGGCTTCTTCGAGCGCAACGACAGCTTCGCCCTCGGCGTGTGCAACGGTTGCCAGATGATGTCCAACCTGCACGAACTGATTCCGGGCAGCGAGTTCTGGCCGCACTTCGTCCGCAACCGCTCCGAGCAGTTCGAGGCGCGGGTGGCGATGGTGCAGATCCAGGAGTCGAACTCGATCTTCCTGCAGGGCATGGCCGGTTCGCGCATGCCGATCGCGATCGCCCACGGCGAAGGTTATGCCGAGTTCGAAAGCGAGGAAGCGCTGCTGCAGGCCGACCTGTCCGGTTGCGTGGCCATGCGTTATGTCGACAACCACGGCAAGGTCACCGAGACCTACCCGGCCAACCCGAACGGCTCGCCGCGCGGGATCACCGGCCTGACCAGCCGTGACGGTCGCGTCATGATCATGATGCCGCACCCTGAGCGGGTGTTCCGTGCCGTGCAGAACTCCTGGCGTTCGGACGACTGGAGCGAAGATGCACCGTGGATGCGCATGTTCCGCAACGCGCGCGTCTGGGTGAACTGATCCGGCGATGTACAAGCTCGCCTTCTTCGTTCCACCCAGCCATGTGGAGCAGGTCAAGAATGCCGTATTCGCCGCCGGTGGCGGTCGAATCGGCACCTATGATCACTGCGCATGGCAGGTGCTGGGCCAGGGCCAGTTTCGCCCGTTGGACGGCAGCCAGCCGTTCCTCGGGCAGACTGGCGCGGTCGAGCAGGTGCAGGAGTGGAAGGTCGAGCTGGTCGTCGACGATTCACTGATCGCGGCAGTCGTGCTGGCGCTCAAGCAGAGCCATCCCTACGAAACGCCGGCGTATGAGGTCTGGCGTCTGGCCGACTTCTGAGCGTTGCCCGCAAGGCCTCGCCGATCCCCTCGGCGTGCATGCCGACCAGCAGGTGCCAGGCACCGCCCGCCAATGGGCTGATGCCCTTGCAACCGAGAGCACCGAGTTGCACCTCGGACAACCTGTCCACATCCTTCAGTTGTACCCGCAGCCGCGTCTGGGCGACACAGTCCAGTGCCAGCACATTGTCCCGGCCTCCCAATGCTTCCAGCCATTGTTGCAACTGGCCGGTGCGGATCGTGCTCGTCTCCACTACGACGGGCTGAACGGCTGTCGGCGTATTCGCGATGGTATCCGGTAGCGCCAGGCGGATTTCGTCGGCGATGCTGTCGGCCAGGGGACCGACCACCACCTGCAGGCTGCCGCCCTGGCCGGGCCGTACCACGGCCAGGGCGCCCAGCTCCTTGAGCTCACTGTCCTGCGCCTTGTCACGATCCTGCAGCTCCAGGCGCAGCCGGGTGGTGCAGGCTCCGACCGTCAGCAGGTTGGCGGCACCGCCCAGGGCACGGATGTAGGCTGCCGCTCGCTGATTGCCGTCGAGCACCGGCGTGGCAGCCGGAGTGGTGGTGGCCTCACGCCCGGGCGTCTTCAGGTCGAAACGACGGATGCAGAAGTCGAACACCGCGTAGTAGATCAGCGCGTAGGCCAGTCCCACCGGCAGCACCCACCAGCCGTTGGTGGACTTGCCCCAGCCCAGGGCCATGTCGATGGCACCGCCGGAAAAGGTGAAGCCGAGGTGGATGTCCAGCAGGTTGGTGATCGCCATCGACAGCCCGGTCAGCAGGGCATGAACCACATAGAGCAGTGGCGCGAGAAACATGAAGGCGAATTCGATGGGTTCGGTCACGCCGGTCAGGAACGAGGTCAACGCCATCGACAGCAGGATGCCGCCCATCAGCTTGCGGCGCTCGGGGCGCGCATTGCGATACATCGCCAGGCAGGCGGCGGGCAGGCCGAAGACCATGACCGGGAACATGCCGGTCATGAACTGTCCGGCCTTGGGGTCGCCGGCGAAATAGCGTGCCAGGTCGCCGGTGACGACCCGGCCGGTGTCCGGGTCGGTGAAGCTGCCGAAGACGAACCACATCATGTTGTTGAGGATGTGGTGCAGGCCGGTGACGATCAGCAGGCGGTTGAACACGCCGAAGATGAACGCGCCGATGCTGCCGCTCTCGACCATCATCAGCCCCAGGCTGTTGATGGCATGCTGGATCGGCGGCCAGATCAGGCCGAACACCAGCCCCAGGCCGACCGCGGAAAACCCGGTGACGATCGGCACGAAGCGCCGGCCGCCGAAGAAGGCCAGGTATTCGGGCAGCTTGATGTCCTTGAAGCGGTTGTACAGCGCGCCGCCCAGCAGGCCGCTGATGATCCCCGCGAGCATGCCCATGTTGATCTCGGCATCGATGACCTTCAGCGTGGCCACCAGCACCAGGTAGCCGATGACCCCCGCCAGCCCGGCGGTACCGTTGTTGTCGCGGGCAAAGCCGACAGCGATGCCGATGGCGAAGATCAGCGCCAGGTTGCTGAAAATGGCATTGCCGGCATCGTGGATGATTGCAATGTTCAGCAGGTCGGCGTCACCCAGGCGCAGCAGCAGGCCGGCGATCGGCAGGATGGCGATGGGCAGCATCAGGGCCCGGCCGAGGCGTTGCAGGCCTTCGATAAAAAGCTGGTACATGGTGGCTCTCCTTATTGTTGTTATTCAGTCCAGTGGCCAGTGTTGGCGGCAGGCCTCGCGCACGCTCGCGGCACTGCCGAGCTGGAGCAGCGACGCGCTGATACGGCGGCATTCGGCGGCGTCGAGGTGGCGCACCCGCTCCTTGATCTCGCCGATCTGCGGCGGGCTCACCGACAGCTCGCTGATGCCCAGGCCGATCAGCACCGGCGTGGCCAGAGGGTCCGAGGCGAGGGCGCCGCAGACACCGACCCAGCGCTGGTGTCGAGCGGCCCCGGCGCAGGTGCTGGCGATCAGTTGCAGGATCGCCGGGTGCAGGGCGTCGACCCGCCCGGCCAGGCCGGCATGGTCGCGGTCCATGGCCAGGGTGTATTGCGACAGGTCGTTGGTGCCGATGGAGAGGAAGTCCGCGTGCTCGGCCAGTTGACCGGCCAGCAGTGCAGCGGACGGCACCTCGATCATGACGCCCAGTTCCGGGAGTTGGCTGATCCCCAGTTCACCGGCCAGCCGCTCCAGGCAGCGGCGAATCTGCAGCAGTTCGTCGACCTCACTGACCATGGGCAGCAGGATCCGGCAGCGTTGCGCGGGGTTGACCTGCAACAGCGCCCGCAGTTGCTGTTCCAGCAGTTGCGGACGTGCCTGGGCGAGGCGGATGCCGCGCAGGCCGAGCACCGGATTGGCCTCCGCGGGCAGGGGCAGGTAGTCGAGCTGCTTGTCGCCGCCGACGTCGATGGTGCGGATGATCACCGGCTTGTCGCCCATGGCATCGACGACCGCCTGGTAGGCGTCGAGCTGTTCCCGTTCGTCGGGCGCGGTCCGGCGGTCGACGAAGAGAAATTCGGTGCGCAGCAGGCCGACGCCGTCGGCGCCACTCAGGTGAGCCTGCCGTGCCTCGGCGGCCGAGGCGACATTGGCCGCCACCTCGATCGTCCGGCCGTCGCGGGTCTGGGCCGGTGACAGGCCGCGCTCCTGCTGGCGCTGGCGGCGCAGTTGATGTTGCCAGCGGGCGATGGCGACGCCTTCGAGACGGGCCTGGTCGGGCGTCAGTTCGAGACGGCCATGGTCGGCGTCGAGCACCAGCTGTTGTCCGGGAGCGATCTCCAACAGTGCCGGACCGAGGGCGACCAGGCAGGGCAGGCCCCGGGCCCGGGCGAGAATGGCGACATGCGAGGTGGCCCCCCCTTCGGCCATGCACAGCCCGGCGACGTCCTTCTGGCTGATCAGCAGCAGGTCGGAAGGCGTCAGCTCCTGGGCGACGACGATCGCACCCTGTGGTAGTTCGTAGTGGCAGGCTTCACCGAGCAGGGCGCGCAGTACGCGCTGGCGCAGGTCGCGCAAGTCATTGGTGCGTTCGGCGAGCAGCGGGTTGCCCAGCTCAAGCAGGACCTGGCACTGGCTGTCGATCGCCTGGCTCCAGGCATGGGTGGCCGCACTGCCGTGGGTGATGGCCTGGTGGGTGGTATCGAGCAGTGCCGGGTCTTCGAGCAGTGCGAGATGGGCGTTGAAGATCGCCTGTTCGGCATGATCGCCACGGCTCAGGGCCTGCTGCTCGGTCGCGCGGATCTCGCTGCGCACCTGTTCCAGTGCACTGTTGAGCGCTTGTCGTTGTTCCTGCGCGTCATGCCCGCCGGGATCGGGTGGCAACTGGATGCCCTGCAATCGCGCCAGCGGACCGCTGACCAGGCCGGGTGCGGCGCACACGCCGTGCAGAACGCCGGCCTCGACGGGCCGGCTGGCGATGGGCGGGGGTGGCGCGGCGTGAGGGTGGTCTTCGGCCAGGGGCGTTTGCAGCACCTGCAACAGGGCCTGTATGGCTGCTTCGCGGTCCTTGCCCCGACAGCTGATTTCGACCTGGGCCTGTTCCTCGACACCCAGTCCCATGATACCGATCAGGCTGTCGAGGGAGGCCGAGCGATCCCCCAGGTGCAGGCGGGCGCTACAGTCGAAGCGTTGTGCGGTCTGGCGCAGCAGGGCGGCGGGGCGCGCATGCAGGCCGCCGCGATGGGCGACCCGGGCATGCCGCCGGACTTCGTCGTCGCTGCTTTCCGGCGTGGCTGCCGCGCGTGGCGTTTGGCGTGGGACGATCTGCAGCACGGGGTCGCCGACCTTGACCGACTCGAGTGCTCGCGCCCGCAGTTCGTAGTGTTCGCCATTGGTCAGCACCAGCGGGCTGACCAGGCTCCTGCTGTGGCGGGCCACCTGGTCCAGGTCGAACCGCAGCAGGGCCTGCCCGGCTTCGACCCGGGCGCCTTCCCCGACCAGCAGGGTAAAGCCTTCACCCTCCAGGGCAACGGTATCCAGGCCCAGGTGCAGCAGCAGTTCGGCGCCGTTGTCGGCGCGCAGGGTCAGGGCGTGCAGGGTCCGCGCGACCTGCACGATGACTCCGCCGCAGGGTGCATGCAGGCTGTCGTTGAGTGGGTCGATGGCGATGCCGTCGCCGAGGGCTCCGCTGGCGAAGACCGCATCGTCGATGTTGAACAGTGGCATGACGGGGCCGCTCAGCGGCGCACCGAGGGTGAGCTCATTATTGTTGTTATGCATGGCGCGGTACTCGTCAGTGGGTACGGGTGACTTTGCTCAGGTGGCGCGGCTGGTCGGGGTCCATGCCGCGGGCCACGGCCAGTTGCGCCGCCATCACGTAGAAACTCTGGATGGCCAGGATCGGGTCGAGTGCCGGGTGGCGGGCGCAGGCCAGGTCCAGGTCGCGCTCGGCGATGTCGGTGGGGGCGGCGAGCAGCACCCGTGCGCCGCGCTGGCGCATGTCGGCGGCGAGCCTGAGCAGCCCGGCCTGTTCCGCTCCGCGCGGGGCGAAGACCAGCAGTGGATAGCCGGCGTCGATCAGCGCCATCGGTCCATGGCGCACCTCCGCGCTGCTGAAGGCTTCCGCCTGGATCGCCGAGGTTTCCTTGAACTTCAGGGCCGCCTCCTGGGCGATGGCGAAACCGGCGCCGCGGCCGATCACCATCAGCCGCTCGCTGCCACGCAACCCCTCCAGGGCCGGGCTCCAGTCCAGGGCTGCCGCCTGTTGCAGGCCTTCGGGCAGGGCTCGGCCAGCTTCCAGCAGCGCCGGGTCGTACTGCCAGTAGCCGAGCAGGCGGGCGCTGGCACTGAGGGTGGCGATGAAGCTCTTGGTGGCGGCGACGCTCTGTTCGGTGCCGGCCAGCAGCGGGATGGTGTATTCGCAGGCGGCTTGCAGCGGTGAGTCCGGCGCGTTGACCATGGCCACGCTCAGAGCCCCGCGTTCGCGCAGCAGGTGCAGGCTGTCGACCAGGTCGGGACTCTGCCCGGACTGCGACAGGGCGAACACCGCCTGGCCGTTGACCTGCAAGGGCGAGTGCCGCAGGGTCACCACCGACATCGGCAGTGACGCCACCGGCACGCCGGTGTGCTGCATGGTCAGGTAGGCCAGGTAGCTGGCGGCATGGTCGGAGCTGCCACGGGCGACGGTCATCGCCACATGCGGCGGCTGCTGGCGCAGGCGCGCGCCGATGGCGACCAGGCGCTCATCGAGTTCCAGCAACTGGCGGCTGACCGCCTCGTGTGAGGACAGCGCCTCTTCAAGCATTCTGGAAGTCAACGGCTTCTCCTTCGACCATTACCTTGGTCAGTTTCAATGAGCGATCCAGGCGCACGCAGTCGGCCCAACTGCCGGGTTGCAGGCGTCCTCGGTCGGCGAGGCCGAGATAGTCGGCGGGAAACTGCGAAAGTCGTTGCGAGGCTTCGGCGATGGGCAGGCCGATTTTCACCAGGTTGCGCAGGGCCTGGTCCATGGTCAGGGTGCTGCCGGCCAGGGTGCCATCGGCCAGCCGCACGCCGCCCAGGCACTTGGTCACGATGTGGCTGCCGAGGCTGTACTCGCCATCAGGCATGCCGGCGGCGGCGGTCGAATCGGTCACGCAATACAGGCAGGGGATCGAGCGCAGGGCCACGCGCATCGCCCCCGGGTGCACGTGCAGCAGGTCGGGAATCAGTTCGGCGTAGCGCGCGTGGGCCAACGCGGCACCGACAATTCCCGGTTCGCGGTGGTGCAGCGGGCTCATGGCGTTGTACAGGTGGGTGAAACTGCTGGCCCCGGCGGCGAGGGCGGCGACGCCTTCCTCGTAGCTGCCCAGGGTGTGGCCGATCTGCATGCGGATGCCGCGCGCGCTGAGGCTGCGGATCAGCGCTTCGTGGCCGGCGATTTCCGGGGCGATGGTGATCACCCGGATCGGCGCGAGGCGCAGGTACTCGTCGATTTCGGCGGCAATGGCGGTGTGGGCGAAATTCGGCTGGGCACCCAGTTTGCCGGGGTTGATGAACGGGCCCTCGAGGTGCACCCCAAGGATTCTGGCCGTGCCCGGCTGGCGCTGTTCGCAGTAGGGGCCGAGTTGGGCCAGGATCGCGCCGATCTCTTCGGACGGCGCGGTCATGGTCGTCGCCAGCAGGGCGGTGGTGCCGAAGCGCAGATGCGTGCGGGCGATGGTTTTGAAGGCGTCGCCGCCCTGCATGATGTCCTTGCCGCCGCCGCCGTGGACATGCAGGTCGATGAAGCCCGGCAGCAGGTACGGCAGGTCGTTGTCGGCCGGATCGCAGGGCTCGCCGTCGATACGCAGCACCCGGCCCTGCTGGTGGCTCAGGTGACCGCGGATCCAGCCTTGGGGTGTCAGGATATTGTCTTCGGGCATGGCGGCCTCCCTGGGCTGGCTAGCGCCGCAACTCGGCGACGAAGTCGTAGTAGTCGTCGCGGCAATAGGTGTCGGTCAGTTCGATGGGGGTGTTGTCCTCGAGGTAGCCGACGCGGGTCATCAACAGCATCGCGGTGCCGGGTTCGATGCCGACCAGTGCAGCGAACTCCGGCGAGGCGTTGATCGCGCGGATGTGTTGCAGCGCGCGGACCACTGGGCGGCCGATGCCGTCGAGGTATTCGTAGAGCGAATCGCCGACCTTCTCGGGTTCAGGCAGCAGCGAGGCGGGCAAGGTGCTCATCTCGATCGCCATCACCGTGTTGTCGGCCTTGCGCAGGCGCTTGAGGCGCGCGACCTGGGCGCTGGGCGAGAGGGCCAGGCGGATCAGTTCTTCATGGCTGGGCAGGGTGATGTGGCGCTCCAGCCATTGGGAGCCGGGCACGAAGCCCTTGGAGCGGAGCATCTCGCTGAAGCTGGAGAGACGCGACAGCGGTTGTTCCAGGCGTGGCGTGATGAAAGTCCCGGAGCCCTGGTTGCGACGGATCAGGCCCTGTTCGAGGAGGACCTCCAGGGCCTTGCGCGAGGTCACTCGGGAGATACCGAGCCACTCGCTGAGATTGCGTTCCGAGGGCAGCGCCTGTTCGGCTTTCCACTGGCCGGCGTGAATGGCGGCTTCGAGGTTGCGCGCCAGTTGCAGGTACAGCGGGGTGGGTTGCGACTCGTCAGGGCGCAGGGCGAGGATCTTGTCCATGCAGGTTTCCGATGCGGTTATTGGCGTTCTTGTGCTCGGTAGTGGTATTGAAAGTAATACCACTTAAATACCATGTCAATGCCAGTGGTCTTTCCGAACGTAACAAAAAGCCCGGTATGCAGTGCATGCCGGGCTTCTGGGGTTTGGTTGGTATCAGGGTGGTAGCAAGGCTCAGGGGCGGATTTCCACCAGGGTGCCGTCCTTGACCAGGTTCCATACTTCACGCATGTCGACGTTGCGCATGCCGATGCAGCCGTCGGTCCAGTCCAGGGTGTGCAGCCATTGCTCCGGGTAGTCCTCGGAGTCCGGGGTGCCGTGGATCATGATCATGCTGCCGGGGTTGACCCCTTCGCGGCGGGCGCGGGCGGCGTCGCTGATGTTCGGGTAGGAGATGTGCATCGACAGGTTGAACTTGTCGCTGGTCTTGCGCCAATCGATCCAGTAGAAGCCTTCCGGCGTGCGCCGGTCGCCCTCGATCAGCTTGGGGCCCTTGGGATTGCGGCCCAGGGAAATCCGATAGGTCTTGAGCGGCTTGCCGTCGTTGATCAGTTGCAACTGGTGGGCGGACTTGAGAACCAGGACTTTCTCGATGACCAGGCCCTGTAGCGGGTCGGCGGCGGTGGCCTGGGACAACGTGGCAAACGACAGGCAGAAAACGGCGAACAACCAACGCATTGAAACGATATCCCTGGAAAGGTGGCAGAGCGGCTTATTGTGGGTCGGTCGCCTTCGGCATCATCGGCGGCACGGCTTCGCTGCGTACCGGAAATTCCTGGGTAGGGCGGTCGGCGAAGAAGCATTCTAAGGTACGCCCGACGGTCCTGAAAGCCAGCTCTGACCAGGGGATTTCGTGTTCCTCGAACAGGCGCACCTCCAGGCTTTCGGGGCCGGCGGCGAAATCCAGGTCGGTCAGCCGCGCACGGTAGAACACATGGACCTGGTTGATGTGCGGCACGTCGATCAGCGTGTAGATGCTCAGGTTGTCGACCCGGGCACAGGCTTCCTCGAGGGTTTCCCGACGCGCGGCCTGTTCCACGGTCTCGCCGTTCTCCATGAAGCCTGCCGGCAGGGTCCAGTATCCAAGCCGTGGTTCGATGGCGCGGCGGCACAGCAGTACCTGGCTGCCCCAGACCGGCAGGCA
Source organism: Pseudomonas vanderleydeniana (assembly GCF_014268755.2). Lineage (NCBI taxonomy): Bacteria > Pseudomonadati > Pseudomonadota > Gammaproteobacteria > Pseudomonadales > Pseudomonadaceae > Pseudomonas > Pseudomonas vanderleydeniana. The sequence goes on from NZ_CP077093.1 coordinate 1,462,616, forward strand.
GCCGGCGACGATATTGGGGTTCTGGTAGTGGATGGTCTGGCAATGGTCGCAGACAAAACGCAGTCGCGAGTCACCCTCGGGGATACGTTGACTGACCGGTTTGCCGCACTGGCTGCAGAACTTCATGGGCTATTCTCTGGAGGATCCGCCTATTTTTGCGTGTGCCGTCGCCTGTCGGCAAGTTGTGCGTTGATGAAACCGTCGAGGGGTTGGGCGGTCCGGCGGTTTGGTGCATGATGCAGGGTAAGTCAGACATCGAGATCAGCCATGCAGGATGAGCTACTTCGACGTGTAAGAGAGCATACCCCCCGGCCGCTGGAAACGGACCGACGTTTTCCGGAGGCGGCGGTATTGGTGCCGATCACGCGCAACGAAGAGCCGGAACTGGTATTGACCTTGCGTGCCAGCGGCCTTTCGACCCACGGTGGCGAGGTGGCCTTTCCCGGTGGCCGGCGCGACCCGGAGGATCCGGACCTGGTGTTCACCGCCCTGCGCGAGGCCGAGGAGGAAATCGGCCTGGCCCCGGGCCTGGTGGAGGTGGTGGGGCCGTTGAGCCCGTTGGTCTCTCTGCATGGGCTCAAGGTCACGCCCTACGTCGGCGTGGTGCCGGACTTCGTCGAGTACCGGGCCAACGATGCCGAGATCGCCGCGGTGTTCAACGTGCCCCTGGCGTTCTTTCGCGAGGACCCGCGCGAGCACACCCATCGCATCGACTACCAGGGCCGCAGCTGCTACGTGCCGAGCTACCGTTATGACGACTACAAGATCTGGGGGCTGACCGCGATCATGATCGTCGAACTGGTCAACCTGTTGTATGACACCCGGATCGACCTGTACCAGCCACCGCAGCGCTTCATCAATCTCTGAACCCAAGCCATCGTCAGTATGGCGCCGTACCCCGAGCCGTGAGGATTACCGCATGAAATACCGTCTGGGCGACTTTCGCGTCGAAACCCATCCGCAGAGCTGGGTGGCCCCGAATGCCGTACTGGTGGGCAAGGTCAAACTGGAGGAGGGCGCCAGCGTCTGGTTCAACGCCGTGCTGCGCGGTGACAACGAACTGATCCTGATCGGCCGCAACAGCAACGTCCAGGACGGCACGGTGATGCACACCGACATGGGCTACCCGTTGACCATCGGCACTGGCGTGACCATCGGCCACAACGCCATGCTGCACGGTTGCACCGTCGGCGACTACAGCCTGATCGGTATCAACGCGGTGATCCTCAACGGCGCGAAGATCGGCAGGAACTGCATCATCGGCGCCAACTCGCTGATCGGCGAGGGCAAGGAGATTCCCGATGGTTCGCTGGTGATGGGCTCGCCGGGCAAGGTGGTGCGTGAGCTGACCGAGCCGCAGAAGAAGATGCTCGAAGCCAGTGCCGCCCACTATGTGCATAACGCGCAACGGTATGCCCGCGACCTGCAGGAAGACGAGGCATGAGTATCGCGGAACGCCCGGTGGCCTCGCCCTGCGTGAGCATCTGCGCGCTGGACGAGCAGGACATCTGCACCGGCTGCCAGCGTACGGCCGGTGAAATCACCCGCTGGGGGCGGATGGACAACGCCGAGCGCCGTGAGGTGCTTGGCCGTTGTCACGAGCGGGCCAGGGCTGCCGGATTGGTGTGGACAGTGGCCGGTCCGGCGGTGTCCTGACCAACACCGCTATCGCCAGCCAGCCGGCTCCTACAGTACCCTGTGCGGCTATATCGACAGGTAACCCGTTCATCCATGCTCTTTCTCATCGCCTACATCGCCAGCGTCGTGCTGATCAACTTTGCGTTTTCCAGTGCGCCGCACCTGGACATCATCTGGTCGGCCTGGGGCGGGTTGGTGTTCGTGCTGCGGGACATGGTGCAAACCCGCTTCGGTCATGGTTCGATCGTCGCCATGCTGGTCGCGCTGCTGCTGTCCTATGTCACCTCCGATCCGGCCATCGCCCTGGCCAGCGCCACGGCGTTCGCGGTGTCCGAGTGCATTGACTGGCTGGTCTTCACCATCACCCGGCGCCCCCTGCATGATCGCCTGTGGATCAGTTCGGCCCTGAGTATCCCGCTGGACACCTTCATCTTCTTCGGCCTGATCGACGCCCTGACTCCCGGGGTGATCTTCACCGCGCTGGGTTCGAAATTCGCCGGGGTCACCGTGGTCTGGCTGGCCATGGCCTGGCGCCAGCGCAATGCCGTTCATCAGGACGGTCTGAAGGGGTAGCGCCATACAGGCGAACCGCCGCAGTTCATGTAAAATGCCCGCCTTTCTTCCCAGCAGGTGCCCGGTGACCGGGCACCTTCGATGATCCGTTTCCTCGAGGACCTGAAATGACCCGTATCGGAACTCCACTGTCGCCGACCGCGACTCGCGTATTGCTTTGTGGCTGTGGTGAGCTGGGCAAGGAAGTCGTGATCGAGCTGCAGCGCCTGGGCGCCGAAGTGATTGCGGTCGACCGCTACGCGAATGCGCCGGCCATGCAGGTCGCCCACCGCAGCCACGTGATCAACATGCTCGATGGCGCGGCCCTGCGCGCGGTGATCGAGGCGGAGAAGCCGCACTTCATCGTGCCGGAAATCGAAGCCATCGCCACCGCCACCCTGGTGGAGCTGGAGAGCGAAGGTTTCACCGTGGTGCCGACCGCCCGTGCCGCGCAACTGACCATGAACCGCGAAGGCATTCGTCGCCTGGCCGCCGAGGAGCTGAAGCTGCCGACCTCGCCGTACCACTTCGCCGACACCTTCGAAGACTACAGCAAGGCGGTCCAGGACCTCGGCTTCCCCTGCGTGGTCAAGCCGGTCATGAGTTCCTCGGGCAAGGGCCAGAGCCTGCTGCGCAGCGTCGATGACGTGCAGAAGGCCTGGGACTATGCCCAGGAAGGCGGGCGTGCCGGCAAGGGGCGCGTGATCGTCGAGGGCTTCATCGACTTCGACTACGAAATCACCCTGCTGACCGTACGCCACGTCGGTGGCACCACTTTCTGTGCACCGGTCGGTCATCGGCAGGAGAAGGGCGACTACCAGGAGTCCTGGCAGCCGCAGGCCATGAGCCCGGTGGCGCTGGCCGAGTCGGAGCGGGTTGCCAAGGCAGTCACCGAGGCCCTGGGCGGTCGCGGCATGTTCGGCGTCGAGCTGTTCATCAAGGGCGACCAGGTGTGGTTCAGCGAAGTCTCGCCGCGTCCGCATGACACCGGCATGGTCACCATGATTTCCCAGGACCTGTCGCAGTTTGCCCTGCATGCGCGGGCCATCCTGGGCCTGCCGATCCCGCTGATCCGTCAGTTCGGCCCATCGGCCTCGGCTGTGATCCTGGTGGAGGGGCAGTCGACCCAGACCGCGTTCGCCAATCTCGGCGCGGCCCTGAGCGAGCCGGACACCGCCCTGCGCCTGTTCGGCAAGCCGGAAGTCAACGGCCAGCGCCGCATGGGCGTGGCCCTGGCGCGTGACGAGTCGATCGAGGCCGCGCGGGCCAAGGCGACCCGTGCGGCTCAGGCAGTCGTTGTAGAGCTGTAAACCGCGTTTGCCCTATTCGCGGGCGAGCCCGCTCCCACAATCACCGAGTCCGATTCGGAGTGCCTTGTGGGAGCCGGCTTGCTGGCGATCCGTATGGCAGTGGGCTTGCCCGGTGCCGGGTCGCCGCGAATGATTGCTGTGGAGCGGGCTTGCCCGCGACCCGCCGCAGGCGGCCATTCCCCAGCGTGATCAGCCAACCTTGTCCAAATCGCTGTAGCGCGTTTCCTTCAGGCACAGAACGGCAATCAGGCTCAACACCGCCGCTGCCGACACATACCCGCCCACCCAGCTCAACCCGCCCATCGCCACCAGCTTCTGGGCGAAGAACGGCGCCGCCGAGGCCCCGACGATGCCACCCAGGTTGTAGGCCGCCGAAGCGCCGGTGTAACGCACGTGGGTCGGAAACAGCTCCGGCAGCAGTGCGCCCATCGGGGCGAACGTCACTCCCATCAGGAACAGCTCCAGGCTCAGGAACAGCGCGACGCCCCAGGTCGAGCCATGGCCCAGCAGGGGTTCCATGGTGAACCCGGACAGCAGCGCCAGCAGTGCGCCGACGATCAGTACCGGCTTGCGCCCGAAGCGATCGCTGGCCCAGGCTGCCAAGGGCGTGGCCGCCGCCATGAACAGCACCGCGAAGCACAGCAGGCCGAGGAAGGTCTCGCGGCTGTAGCCCAGGTTGGCGACGCCGTAGCTCAGGGAGAACACCGCCGAGATATAGAACAGTGCATAGCACACCACCATGGCCACCGAGCCCAGCAGCACCGGTACCCAATAGCGGCTGAACAGCTCGATCAGCGGCATCTTCACCCGCTCCTGGCGCGCCACTGCGTTGGCGAAGATCGGTGTTTCCTCGAGCTTGAGGCGCACGTAGAGGCCGACGATCACCAGCACGGCGCTGAGCAGGAACGGAATGCGCCAGCCCCACGAACGGAACTGCTCGTCGCTGAGGCTCATGGCGAGGATCAGGAACAGGCCGTTGGCCGCGAGGAAACCGATCGACGGGCCCAGTTGCGGGAACATGCCGAACCAGGCGCGCTTGCCCTCGGGGGCGTTCTCGGTCGCCAGCAGCGCGGCGCCACCCCATTCCCCGCCCAGTCCGAGGCCCTGGCCGAAGCGCAGCAGGCAGAGCAGCAACGGCGCCCAGGCACCTATGCTCGAGTAACCGGGCAGCACGCCGATCAGCGTGGTGCACACGCCCATCAGCAGCAGCGAGGCGACCAGGGTCGACTTGCGGCCGATCCGGTCACCGAAATGGCCGAACAGGATCGAGCCCAGTGGGCGAGCCAGGAAGGCGATGCCGAACGTCAGGAAGGCCGAGAGCATCTGTGCGGTGCCGTCGGTCTGGGGGAAGAACACCGGTCCGATCACCAGTGCGGCGGCGGTGGCGTAGACATAGAAGTCGTAGAACTCGATGGCGGTGCCGATGAAGCTGGCAGTCGCGACCCGGGCAGTGGAGTTCAGCGGTGTGGTCGATCTGGCGTCATCGAAGGTGGTGCTGGAAGTCATCACGCGATTCCCTGAAAGTCTTGCTCATGCGAATTATTAGTAGTGAACACCCAGGGATAAGGGTTTTCCCGGGCCGGTCGAGGGTCCTGTCCGGTGCGGGGAGGTTGCAACGTGTAGGGCCGGAGGGCGAGATGCCGGTAGGCAGGCGGTCCGGTGGCGGCTGGGTAAGCCGATTCGATTATAGGAAGCAGCCTATGCATCGAACAAGAGCACTGCTCAGGCTCCTGGTCCGCAATGGTTCGTCAGGCACAAAGTTGATGAACCACCTGTAACCCCGTAGGCGCAGGGCTTGTTTGAACACCGCACCGCCGCGAAGCCTTGAGCGGTCTCGAAGGCCCTTTCGCAGGCAGGCCCTGCTCCTACAGCGGAGGAGGCGTGGGGGTGGCGCTGGTATGCCAGGCCAGCACCCGGCTGACCCGGTTGTCCTCGGTCTCGAGGATTTCCAGGCGGTATCGTCCGATCTTCAGGCAGACCGCACTTTCCGGAATGGTTTCCAGGGCTTCGGTCACCAGGCCGTTGAGGGTCTTGGGTCCATCGCAGGGCAGGTGCCAGCCCAGGCTCTTGTTCAGTTCGCGGATCGAGGCGGCGCCTTCGATCACCAGGCGGCCGTCGGCTTGCGGGTGGATGTGCGGGTTGTCGAGGCTGTGCTCGCTTTCGAACTCGCCGACGATCTCTTCGAGAATGTCTTCCAGGGTGACGATGCCCAGCACTTCGCCGTACTCGTCCACGACCATGCCCAGTCGCCGCTGCTGCTTGTGGAAGTTCAGCAGTTGCAATTGCAGCGGGGTGCTTTCCGGGACGAAGTAGGGTTCGTGGCAGGCGCTCAGCAGGGCCGGCAGGGTCAGGCTGGCATCGGGCAGCAGGTGGCGGACCTGGCGGGTGTTGAGCACCGCCTCGACCTGGTTGATGTCACTGTGGAAAACCGGCAGGCGTGTACGCTTGTTATGGCGCAGTTGCTCGATGATGGCCTCGATCGGGTCATCGAGGTTGATCCCGTCGACCTCGCTGCGTGGCACCAGGATGTCGTTGACCGTGATGTTGTCCAGCGCATGGATTCCGGACAGCAGCGGTGGCCGGCCCGAGTGTTCCTTGCCGGGCTCGTCGAGGTCGACCGGTGGCATGTCCTCGTCACTCTGCTTGACTGCGCTGGCCTGGCTGATGAACGGGCGCAGCAAGAGGCGTGCGCTGCCGTTCATCAGCCAGGCGGCGGGGTAGATGATCTTCAGGGGGATGGCCAGCAGCGTGTTGCCGACCGAGAGCATGGCTTCGGGATAACGCGCGGCGAGCAGGCGTGGCAGGTAGTCGGCCAGCACCAGCAGGGCGACGGCGCTGCCCAGGCAGGCCAGCCAGGGACCATGGCTACCCCAGAGCAGCAGCGAGAGCAGGGTGGCGATGATCACGACGACGATGCGGCACAGGGTGTTGCAGAAGATCAGGCTTTCGCGCGGAAAGCTCAGGCGGGCCGCTGGCTTGTCCCCGGAACGGGTGGCCGGACGCTGGGCCATGAGCAGTTGCTGGGCGACCTCGATGGCGGTGAACAGCGCCGACCAGAGGATCAGCAGGGCCAATACGGCGAGCATCGGCCCGGCGGGCAGGTTGTCCATGTTCTCGGCCCGTCAGATGTGCAGGATGTATTCGCGGACCAGCTTGCTGCCGAAGTAGGCCAGCATCAGCAGGCAGAAACCGGCCAGGGTCCAGCGGATCGCCTTGTGCCCGCGCCAGCCAAGGCGGTTGCGCCCCCACAGCAGCACGCTGAACACCACCCAGGCCAGGCAGGCCAGCAGGGTCTTGTGCACCAGGTGCTGGGCGAACAGGTTCTCGACGAACAGCCAGCCGGAGATCAGCGACAGCGACAGCAGCGTCCAGCCGGCCCAGAGGAAACCGAACAGCAGGCTTTCCATGGTCTGCAGGGGCGGAAAGTTGCGGATCAGGCCCGAGGGATGCTTGTTCTTGAGCTGGTGGTCCTGCAGCAGGAGCAACAGCGACTGGAATACCGCGATGGTGAACATGCCGTAGGCGAGGATCGACAGCAGGATATGCGCGAGGATACCGGGCTCCTCGTCGATGATCTGCACCGTGCCCGACGGCGCGAACTGCGCCAGCAGGACCGTCAGCAGGCCCAGTGGGAACAACAGCAGCAGCAGGTTCTCCACGGGAATGCGCAGGCAGGCGACCAGGGTCAGGGCGATCACCGCGACGGCGATCAGGCTGGCCGCGTTGAAGAAGTCCAGGCCCAGGCCGACCGGGGTCGCCAGGTGGGTGCACAGGGCGATGGCGTGGGCCAGCAGGGCGAAGGTGCCGAGCCCGACCAGCAGGCGTTTGTCGGCCTTGGCACGCTGGCGCAGGCGCGCACCTTGATAGAGGGCCGCGGCGGCATACAGGCAGGCTGCGGCAATGCTGGTCAGAAAACTGGGTGACAAAGGAAACATAAGTCCTGTGAGGCAAGCCCGAAAGGCGCTGAGTTTGGCATACAACCGCCAGTCCACGAAAGACCGTGGCGCTAGTGCCGCGCACGCAGTCTCGCTATAATTCGCGATCTGCCCACGCTGCAGGCTTGCCAGGCGCGTCTTTGCGTTCGCCGGCGGCCCATTACCTCAGTGGCTTCAAAGGATCGCGCATGTTTGAAAACCTGACCGACCGTCTCTCGCAGACGCTGCGCCATGTCACCGGCAAGGCCAAGCTGACCGAGGACAACATCAAAGACACCCTGCGTGAAGTGCGCATGGCGTTGCTCGAGGCCGACGTCGCCCTGCCGGTGGTGAAGGACTTCGTCAACTCGGTCAAGGAGCGCGCGGTCGGCACCGAAGTCTCGCGCAGCCTGACACCGGGCCAGGCGTTCGTGAAAATCGTCCAGGCCGAACTCGAAAGCCTGATGGGCGCGGCCAACGAGGACCTGAACCTCGCCGCCGTACCGCCTGCGGTCATCCTGATGGCCGGTTTGCAGGGCGCGGGCAAGACCACCACCGCCGGCAAGCTGGCGCGCTTCCTTAAAGAGCGCAAGAAGAAGAGCGTGATGGTGGTGTCGGCGGACGTCTACCGTCCGGCCGCGATCAAGCAGTTGGAAACCCTGGCCAACGATATCGGCGTGACCTTCTTTCCGTCCGATATCAGCCAGAAGCCGGTAGCCATCGCCGAAGCGGCCATCAAGGAAGCGCGGCTGAAGTTCATCGACGTGGTGATCGTCGATACCGCCGGCCGTCTGCATGTCGACGCCGAGATGATGGTCGAGATCCAGCAACTGCACGCGGCGATCAAGCCGGTGGAGACGCTGTTCGTGGTCGACGCCATGACCGGCCAGGACGCGGCCAACACCGCCAAGGCCTTCGGCGATGCGCTGCCGCTGACCGGCGTGGTGCTGACCAAGGTCGATGGTGATGCCCGTGGTGGCGCCGCGCTGTCGGTACGTGCCATTACCGGCAAGCCGATCAAGTTCATCGGTATGGGCGAGAAGAGTGAAGCGCTCGACCCCTTCCATCCGGATCGGATCGCCTCGCGAATCCTCGGCATGGGCGACGTGCTCAGCCTGATCGAGCAGGCCGAGCAGACCCTCGACAAGGAAAAGGCCGACAAGCTGGCCAAGAAACTGAAGAAGGGCAAGGGCTTCGACCTCGAGGACTTCCGCGATCAGTTGCAACAGATGAAGAACATGGGCGGCCTCGGCGGCCTGATGGACAAGCTGCCGAACATCGGCGGCGTGAACCTGTCGCAGATGGGCAACGCCCAGAATGCGGCGGAGAAGCAATTCAAGCAGATGGAAGCCATCATCAACTCCATGACCCCGGCCGAGCGCCGCGATCCCGAGCTGATCAGCGGCTCGCGCAAGCGCCGGATCGCCCTGGGTTCCGGTACCCAGGTGCAGGACATCGGTCGCTTGATCAAGCAGCACAAGCAGATGCAGAAGATGATGAAGAAATTCACCGCCAAGGGCGGCATGGCCAAGATGATGCGCGGTCTTGGTGGCATGATGCCGGGTGGCGGCATGCCGAAAATGTAAGGAATCTGCGCCGGCCGTCGTGTCGGCGTTGCCTCGCAGGGATGCGGGGAACTCCAGCAAACCCGCACTGGCGGGGGCTGACCCGCCGTTGATCACAACGGCTTCATGGCAGATATCTATTGCACGGCGCTGGACGCCGGAAAAAGGCATTGGCAAAAGTCCGGATATTCCTTAGAATATGCGGCCTTTCGGGCACCCATGCCCGCTGTGCATTTAGATTTGCAGCACCGACTACAGGAACGATGTTCACATGCTAACAATCCGTCTTGCCCTTGGCGGCTCCAAAAAGCGCCCGTTTTACCACCTGACCGTAACCGACAGCCGCAACGCTCGTGACGGTTCGCACAAAGAACAAGTGGGTTTCTTCAACCCGATTGCTCGTGGTCAGGAAGTTCGTCTGTCCGTGAACCAAGAGCGCGTCAACTACTGGTTGAGCGTTGGTGCACAACCTTCTGAGCGTGTTGCTCAGTTGCTGAAGGAAAACGCCAAGGCTGCGGCCTGAGCGATATGAACGCGACGCCTGCTTCTACCGATGATCTGATCGTTATCGGCAAGATCTATTCTGTTCATGGCGTTCGCGGCGAAGTGAAGGTTTATTCCTTTACTGATCCGATCAAGAACCTGTTGAACTACAAGACCTGGACGCTCAAGCGCGAAGGTAGTGTCAAGCAGGTTGAGCTGGTCAGTGGACGCGGGAACGATAAGTTCCTGGTCGCGAAGCTCAAGGGTCTCGATGATCGTGAAGAAGCACGTCTTCTGGCCGGTTATGAGATCTGCGTGCCAAGCAGCCTGTTCCCTGAGTTGACCGACGGCGAGTACTACTGGTACCAGCTGGAAGGTCTCAAGGTCATCGACATCCTCGGGCAACTGCTCGGGAAAATCGATCACCTGCTCGAAACCGGCTCGAATGATGTCATGGTGGTCAAGCCTTGTCCGGGCAGCCTGGATGATCGCGAACGCCTGTTGCCGTATACCGAGCAATGCGTGTTGGCAGTCGACCTGGTGGCTGGCGAGATGAAGGTGGATTGGGACGCGGACTTCTAAGCAATGGCGAGCCTGCGCGTAGAAGTGATTACGCTGTTTCCCGAGATGTTTTCCGCCATCAGCGACTACGGCGTCAGTAGCCGTGCGGTGAAACAGGGGTTGTTGCAACTGACCTGTTGGAACCCGCGGGACTACACCACGGATCGACATCACACTGTGGATGATCGCCCATTTGGCGGTGGTCCGGGCATGGTGATGAAGATCAAGCCCCTCGAGGACGCCCTGGTCGAGGCCAAGGCAGCAGCGGGGGAGGCGGCGAAGGTGATCTACCTGTCGCCCCAGGGTCGGCAACTGAATCAGTTGGCGGTTCGCGACCTGGCGAAAGAGGATGCCTTGATCCTCATTGCTGGTCGTTATGAAGGCATCGACGAGCGTTTCATAGAGGCGCATGTCGATGAAGAGTGGTCGATTGGGGACTATGTCCTGTCCGGTGGTGAACTGCCGGCAATGGTCCTGATAGATGCGGTTACACGACTGCTGCCCGGAGCTTTAGGGCATGCGGACTCCGCGGAGGAAGATTCCTTCACGGATGGTTTGCTGGATTGCCCGCACTACACCCGTCCGGAGGTGTATGCGGATCAGCGTGTTCCCGACGTGTTGCTCAGTGGCAACCACGCACATATCCGGCGTTGGCGTCTGAAGCAGTCCCTTGGCAGGACCTCGGAACGACGCGCCGATCTTCTGGAAAGACGCTCGCTTTCTGGAGAAGAGAAGAAGCTGCTCGAGGAATACATCCGCGAGCGGGACGATAGTTAACAACGTATCGATGGTAGATCCGACGATTTACCTTAGGAGCACAGCATGACCAACAAAATCATTCTGCAACTCGAAGCCGAGCAGATGACCAAAGAGATCCCAGCCTTTGCCCCGGGCGACACCATTGTCGTTCAGGTGAAAGTGAAGGAAGGCGATCGTTCGCGTCTGCAGGCCTTTGAAGGCGTGGTAATTGCCAAGCGTAACCGCGGTGTGAACAGCGCGTTCACCGTACGTAAAATCTCCAACGGTGTTGGCGTAGAGCGTACTTTCCAGACCTACAGCCCGCAAATCGACAGCATGGCTGTCAAGCGTCGCGGCGACGTACGTAAAGCCAAGCTGTACTACCTGCGCGACCTGTCGGGTAAAGCAGCTCGCATCAAGGAAAAACTGGCCTGAGTCCAGCTTCCGATGCAGAAAAAAGCAGCCTACGGGCTGCTTTTTTGTTGCCTGGACTTTTATCCTTGGGCACTCTGGCCCGGTTCGCCGTGTCACGTTGCTCGAGTCCCTATGCCTGCCATCGATCATCCCCTCATCGACCAGTTCCTCGACGCCCTGTGGTTGGAAAAAGGCCTCTCGGACAATACCCGTGATGCCTATCGAAGCGATTTGACGCTGTTCAATGGCTGGCTGCAGGACAAGGGCCTGGAACTGGCCAGCGCCGGGCGCGAACTGATCCTCGATCACTTGTCCTGGCGCCTGGAACAAGCCTACAAGCCGCGCTCCACTGCGCGTTTCCTCTCGGGGGCACGTGGCTTCTATCGCTATCTCCTGCGGGAAAAACTAATCGCCGTCGACCCGACCCTGCAGGTTGAAATGCCGCAGTTGGGCAGGCCACTCCCCAAGTCCTTGTCGGAAGCCGACGTCGAGGCGCTGCTCAAGGCGCCGGACCTGAGCGAGGCCATCGGCCAGCGCGACCGTGCCATGCTTGAAGTGCTCTATGCCTGTGGGTTGCGGGTGACCGAGCTGGTCAGCCTGACTCTGGAACAGGTCAACCTGCGCCAGGGCGTGCTGCGGGTGATGGGCAAGGGCAGCAAGGAGCGGCTGGTGCCGATGGGCGAGGAGGCGATCGTCTGGGTCGAGCGCTATCTGCGCGATGCCCGTGGCGAGCTGCTCGGCGGACGCCCCAGTGACGTGCTGTTTCCCAGTCAGCGCGGTGAACAGATGACGCGCCAGACCTTCTGGCACCGGATCAAGCACCAGGCCCAGGTGGCCGGGATCGGCAAGTCGCTGTCGCCGCATACCCTGCGTCACGCCTTCGCCACCCACCTGCTCAACCATGGCGCGGACCTGCGGGTCGTGCAGATGCTGCTCGGCCACAGTGACCTGTCGACCACCCAGATCTACACCCATGTCGCCCGTGCCCGGCTGCAGGAGATGCATGCCAGGCATCACCCGCGCGGTTGATCCATACGGGCTTCGGCCCGGCCGGGCTTATGTGTTAGGCTCTATCGGTTTGCGATGCGGGCGCTTGGAGTCGCTCCGTTTCAGAATGGACAGACCAGCCTGGCCTCGTGCCCGCTATCAGGAGTTCCCATGCGCTTGATCCAGATTTTCGCCGCCGCCGCCCTGGCGTTGGCCAGCACCTTCGCCCTGGCCGACGACGCGGCCGAGCAGGCGATCCGCAAGAGCCTCGACAGCCTCCAGCTGGAAACCCCGGTGGAGAGCATCACCGCCAGCCCGTTGAGCGGCCTGTACGAGGTCAAGCTCAAGGGCAGCCGCGTGTTGTATGCCAGCGCCGACGGCCAGTTCGTCATGCAGGGCTACCTGTTCCAGCTCAAGGATGGCAAGCCGGTCAACCTGACCGAGAAGACCGAGCGCCTGGGCATCTCGAAGCTGATCAACGGTATTCCGGTGGCCGAAACCGTGGTCTATCCGGCCATTGGTGAAACCAAGTCGCACATCACCGTGTTCACCGACACCACCTGTCCTTATTGCCACAAGCTGCACGCCGAAGTGCCGGCCCTGAACAAGATGGGCATCGAGGTCCGCTACGTGGCGTTCCCGCGCCAGGGCCTGGGTTCGCCGGGTGACCAGCAGTTGCAGGCGGTCTGGTGCTCGACCGACAAGCGTGCGGCGATGGACAAGATGGTCGAAGGCGAGGAAATCAAGGCGGCCAAGTGCGCCAACCCGGTTTCCCGGCAGTTCGCCCTTGGCCAGTCGATCGGGGTCAACGGTACGCCGGCCATCGTTTTGGCTGACGGCCAGGTGATTCCGGGCTACCAGCCGGCGGCACAAGTTGCCAAACTGGCGCTGGCAGCCAAGTAATTCAGTCTCGTCGCAGTCAGCCTTCTGACGAGCACGGCCACGGGCATCAGGTCCGTCGGTCTTAAACAGCAAGCCGCTGGTGGATCAGCGGCTGTTTTTCACGGCCGACCTCGTGTCGGCCGTTTCATGGGGAGTCAAGAGTGAAACCGGTCAAAGTAGGCATCTGTGGGTTAGGTACCGTCGGTGGCGGCACCTTCAACGTACTTCAGCGTAACGCCGAGGAAATTGCTCGTCGTGCCGGGCGTGGGATCGAAGTGGCACAGATTGCCATTCGCACGCCAAAGCCTCAGTTCCAAACGACCGGTATTGCGATTACCAACGATGTCTTCGAAGTGGCCACGAACCCTGAGATCGACGTCGTCGTAGAGTTGATGGGCGGCTATACCGTTGCCCGTGAGCTGGTACTCAAAGCGATCGAGAACGGCAAGCACGTGGTTACCGCGAACAAGGCGCTGATCGCCGTGCACGGTAACGAAATTTTCGCCAAGGCCCGTGAAAAGGGCGTGATCGTGGCCTTCGAGGCCGCGGTGGCAGGCGGCATCCCGGTGATCAAGGCGATTCGCGAAGGCCTGTCGGCCAACCGGATCAACTGGGTCGCGGGCATCATCAACGGCACTGGCAACTTCATCCTCACCGAAATGCGCGAGAAGGGCCGTACCTTCGAGGACGTATTGGTCGAGGCCCAGGCCCTGGGTTACGCCGAGGCCGATCCGACCTTCGACGTCGAGGGTATCGACGCTGCGCACAAGCTGACCATCCTGGCGTCCATCGCCTTCGGTATTCCGCTGCAGTTCGACAAGGCCTACACCGAGGGCATCACCAAGCTGACCACGGCGGACGTGAACTACGCCGAGGCCCTGGGCTATCGCATCAAGCACCTGGGCGTGGCGCGCAGCACCGCGGCCGGTATCGAGCTGCGGGTGCACCCGACGCTGATCCCGGCCGATCGCCTGATCGCCAACGTCAACGGCGTGATGAACGCGGTCATGGTCAACGGCGATGCCGCCGGCTCGACCCTGTTCTACGGTGCCGGTGCCGGCATGGAGCCGACCGCTTCCTCGGTGATCGCCGACCTGGTCGACGTGGTTCGCGCCATGACCTCCGATCCGGAGAACCGCGTGCCGCACCTGGCCTTCCAGCCGGACTCGCTGTCGGCTCACCCGATCCTGCCGATCGAAGCCTGCGAGAGCTCGTACTACCTGCGTATCCAGGCCAAGGACCATCCGGGCGTGCTGGCCCAGGTGGCGAGCATCCTGTCCGAGCGCGGGATCAACATCGAGTCGATCATGCAGAAGGAAGTCGAGGAGCAGGATGGCCTGGTGCCGATGATCCTGCTGACCCACCGCGTGGTCGAACAACGCATCAACGATGCCATCGCGGCGCTGGAGGCCCTGCAGGGTGTGGTCGGCCCTGTCGTGCGGATCCGCGTCGAGCATTTGAACTGAGTCGACGTCGTCGACTGGAGAGGAATTTTTCATGCGTTACATCAGTACCCGCGGCCAGGCGCCCGCGCTGAACTTCGAAGACGTGCTGCTGGCCGGCCTGGCCAGCGATGGCGGCCTGTACGTGCCGGAGAACCTGCCACGCTTCACCCAGGAGGAGATCGCTTCCTGGGCCGGCCTGCCGTACCACGAGCTGGCGTTCCGGGTCATGCGCCCGTTCGTCACTGGCAGCATTCCCGATGCGGACTTCAAGAAGATCCTCGAGGAAACCTACGCTGTCTTCGCCCATAACGCCGTGGCGCCCCTGCGCCAGCTGAACGGTAACGAGTGGGTGCTCGAGCTGTTCCACGGCCCGACCCTGGCCTTCAAGGACTTCGCCCTGCAACTGCTGGGTCGCCTGCTCGACTACGTGCTGGCCAAACGCGGCGAGCGCGTGGTGATCATCGGCGCGACCTCCGGTGACACCGGCTCGGCGGCGATCGAAGGCTGCAAGCACTGCGAGAACGTCGACATCTTCATCCTGCACCCGCACAACCGGGTGTCGGAGGTGCAGCGCCGGCAGATGACCACCATCTTCGGCGAGAACATCCACAACATCGCCGTCGAAGGCAACTTCGACGACTGCCAGGAGATGGTCAAGAACAGCTTCGCCGACCAGAGCTTCCTCAAGGGCACGCGCCTGGTTGCGGTGAACTCGATCAACTGGGCGCGGATCATGGCCCAGATCGTCTACTACTTCCACGCGGCGCTGCAGTTGGGTGGCCCGGCACGTTCGGTGTCGTTCTCGGTGCCAACCGGCAACTTCGGCGATATCTTCGCCGGGTATCTGGCGCGCAACATGGGCCTGCCGATCAATCAACTGATCGTCGCGACCAACCGCAACGACATCCTGCACCGCTTCATGAGCGGCAACCAGTACGTCAAGGAAACCCTGCATGCGACGCTGTCGCCGTCCATGGACATCATGGTCTCGTCGAACTTCGAGCGCCTGCTGTTCGATCTGCACGGTCGCAATGGCGCGGCCATCGCCGGCCTGATGGACACCTTCAAGCAGGGTGGTGGTTTCAGCGTCGACCAGGACCGCTGGACCGAGGCGCGCAAGCTGTTCGATTCGCTGGCGGTGGACGATGCGCAAACCTGCGAGACCATTGCCGAAGTCTTTGCCCAGACTGGCGAAGTGCTCGACCCGCATACCGCCATCGGCGTCAAGGCGGCTCGCGAGTGCCGCCGTAGCCTGGATACCCCGATGGTGATCCTGGGTACTGCGCATCCGGTCAAGTTCCCTGAGGCAGTTGAGAAAGCCGGTGTAGGAAAAGCGCTTGAACTACCTGCACACCTTTCGGATTTGTTTGAAAGGGAAGAGCGCTGCACCGTTCTGGCCAATGACCTGAAAGTCATGCAGGCCTTTGTCAGCCAGCACGGCAACCGCGGCAAGCCGCTCTGACCGACTAGAACGGTCACACTTTAGAGCCCGCCCCTTGGCGGGCTTTATCGTTTTTGCATGCCAAACTTTCCCCCCTGTTTTTCATTCCCATCGAATCAAGGGGGCGGGTAGTTCGTCATGGCGCTTGCAGGGAGATCGATCCATTTCATTCTGGCGTGGCTGTCCTGGGTGGCGCTGGCGAGCCTGCCAAGCCCGCTGATGGCCGCCCAGGACCTGCCCTTCAATCTGCCCGCGTCGTTCGTCGAGCTGCCCCGGCTGCCCCTCAGCGCAGACGAGCGGCGTTGGTTGGGAAAGGACCGCCGGCTCCGGGTGGGCATCTCGGTCGCCGACTACGAGCCCGTTGATATCACCAGCGACCGCAATCGCTATCAGGGGATCAGTGCCGATTACGTGGGCCTGATCCGCGATCGGCTCGGGGTGCAGGTGGAAGTGCTGGGGTTCGTCGAGCGGGACCAGGCCGTGGAGGCGCTGCTCAATGGGCATATCGACGTGCTGACCAGTGCCAACGGCTTCGAGCGGGGTTTTGCCGAGCTGGCCTTCTCCAGCGAATACATGCCTGACCGTTCGGTCGTCGTCAGCCGCAGCGAGACCCCGGATCCTGACGACCTGCGCGGGCGCAAGGTGCTCCTGCTGGAAGGCTACGCCGATGCCGCGGTGGTACATGCCACCTATCCCCAGAGCAGGATCATCCTTGCACCGACCCTCTACAGCGCGCTGGAAGCGCTGCTGCAGGGCGAGGTCGATGCCTTCATCGGCAACGAGGTCATTGTCAGGGCCTACAAGACCATACGGCCCTACATGGGGCTGCAGATCCGCGGGCAGAGTGCCTTGCCGCCGGTTGGTTTCGCCTTCGCCACGCGCCAGTCGGAGCCGGTCCTCGGCGGCCTGATCCAGCGCGCGCTGGACAGCCTCGACGAAGCCGTGCGCCGGGAGATCCTGGCCCGCTGGACCACCGGTTTCGGCTCGGACATCACCCAGCCGCGAGTCAACCTGACAGCGGCGGAGCGGGCCTGGATCGACAACCATCCGCGGGTGACGGTAGCCGCCCAGCAGTACCCGCCATACATCTACAAGGATTTCCATAACCGCTGGGTCGGCCTCAATGCCGATTTGCTGGCACGGATTTCCCGCATGACCGGGTTGCAGTTCGTCTTCGACGAGAGTTTTTCCACGGCGCAGACCCTGGCGATGCTCAAGGAGGGGCGGGCGTTGATGAACGGTTCGCTGGCAGAGAGCCCTGAGCGCAAGGCTTTCCTGAATTTCACCTACGCCTTTGGCGGCAGTTCCTGGGTCTTTGTCGTGCCGAGCGATGCCCCGCCGCTAGGTTCGTTCCGGCAACTGGCCGGCCGGGTACTGGCGCTGCCCGAGGAGCATGCGTTGCAGGCCATGATTCGCCGGGAATACCCGGAGGTCGTGTTGCGTGGCGTCAGGACCCAGGAGGAGGCCCGGTGGCTGGTTGAGAACGGCGCGGCGGCGGCAACCATCCAGAGCGATGCCCTGGCCTATCTGCATCCCCCGGGCCGATTGAAGGTCGGGCGCAGTGTGGAAGGGCTGTGGTCGGCGGACAGCTTCTCGGTGGTCAAGACCTCCCCGGAACTGCTCGGCATCCTCAACAAGTCGCTGGAGGCCTTTCCCGTTGCGGAGCTGCGGGCGTTGCGCATCAAGTGGCTGGGGGCCGTTCCGGTCGCACCGCCTCCATCGGTCTGGAAACGGGTACCGCGCTGGGTCTATGGGCTGGGCACGGCCCTGTTGGTGCTGGGCGTCGTCTCGCTGACCTGGAACCGTCGGCTGAATGTGCAGATCCGCCAGCGGCGCCAGGCCGAACGCGAACTCAGCGACCAGTTGGCGTTCCAGCGTGCGTTGCTCGACGGCATTCCCGACCCGATCTTCGTGCGCGACCTGCAGGGACGGCTGATCAGTTGCAATCGCAGTTATGAGCAACGCCTGTCGACGACACTGGAGCAGGTCCGCGGGCGGCGGGTTACCGAGGAGGGGTTGTTGCTGCCCAGGGTTGCCCAGGAGCTGCACGACGACTTCCTGCTGTTGCTGGAGCAGCAGCGACCGCTGTTCAGGGACCGCCAGCTGGAATTTGCCGAGGGCAGCATCGATGTCTACCTGTGGATGGTGCCGTTCCATTCGGCGGGTGCACAGTTGCAGGGGCTGCTGGGGGGCTGGATCGATATCACCGAACGCAAGCAGCTCGAGGCACAGCTGACCGAGGCCCGCCGGCAGGCCGAGCGGGCCAGCCAGGCCAAGAGTGCGTTCCTGGCCACCATGAGTCACGAGATACGCACGCCCATGGGCGCGATCATCGGCCTGCTTGAGGTCGAGCGCGAGCAGGCGCTGGCCCGTGGCCAGGTGTTCCCGCAGGGGTTGCAGGTGGCCTATCAGTCGGCCCGGGAACTGACCGCCCTGATCGGTGACAGCCTGGACCTGGCGAAGATCGAGGCTGGCGGCATGCGCCTGGTGTTGCAGCCGACCGACCTGAGGGCCTTCCTCGAAGCGGTCGTGCAACTGTTCGACGCCCTGGCCCG
Source organism: Pseudomonas vanderleydeniana (assembly GCF_014268755.2). Taxonomy (NCBI): domain Bacteria; kingdom Pseudomonadati; phylum Pseudomonadota; class Gammaproteobacteria; order Pseudomonadales; family Pseudomonadaceae; genus Pseudomonas; species Pseudomonas vanderleydeniana. The sequence continues at coordinate 1,481,101 of NZ_CP077093.1, forward strand.
GGAGAAGGGCATCGTCCTCGGCCTGGATATCGATCCGTTGCTCGCGGGCCTGTATCGGCTTGATCCACTGCGCCTGCGGCAGGTCCTGCATAACCTGATCGGCAATGCCTTGAAGTTCACCACCCGGGGTTTTGTCCGTGTTCGGGTCCTGTGCCTTGCGCAAGCGCTGGACAGCGACCATCTGTGCCTCGATATCGAGGACTCCGGCAAGGGCATTGGTCCCGAGCAGCAGGCAATCCTGTTCGCGCCCTTCGTGCAGGCCCGTGACGAGGCCGATGGGGAACATCAAGGCACCGGCCTGGGCCTGAGCATCTGCAAGCAACTGGTGCAGTTGATGGAGGGTTCCATCGAGCTCGAAAGCCAGCCAGGCCAAGGCACCCGGGTGCGCATCGAACTGGTGCTCAGGCGCGAGGGGCAACCGTCGCCAACGACGGCGCTGGAGCGTGCCAGGTTTCAATTGCCGAGCCTGGACGTGCTGATCGTCGATGACCTGTCCGCCAACCGCCTGGTGCTGCAGCAGCAGCTCGGCTTCCTCGGCCAGCGCGTGGAGGCTTGCCAGACGGCGCAGGCGGCCCTGCAAGTTTGGCAAGGCCGGCGTTTCGACCTGGTCATCAGTGATTGCAACATGCCCGGCATGAATGGCTACCAATTGGCCCGGGCGTTGCGCCAGATCGAGGCTGCGGAGCAACGGGCCGCCTGCCTGATCGTCGGTTGCACGGCCAATGCCATGAGCGATGAGCGCCAACGTTGCCAGGAGGCCGGGATGAACGACCTGCTGGTCAAGCCGGTGCTGCTCGACGACCTGGCTCGTCTGCTGGGGCAGGTCGCCCCTGCGGAGCGCTCTTTCAATCTCCAGACGCTCGTCGACATGACCCAGGCCGATGCCGGTGTGCTGCAGCACATGTTGCTGGAACTGTGGAAGAACCTGCGGGATGAGTATTGCGAGCTGGAGGCCAGGAGTGGCCAGGATGACTGGGACGGCATGGCCGCCTGTGTCCATCGCCTCAAGGGGATTGCCTGTCTGGTCGATGCCCTGGCCCTGGCGCAGGCCTGTGCGAACATGGACGACTGCGTGCGTCGGCGGCAGGTCGAGCACCTGTCCGCCAACGGGCAGGCGCTCAAGGGGGTGATCGAACGGATGCTCGCCGAGATCGAGCCGAACCTGCAGGAAAAACCGGCACTTTAGGACTTGTCCTATGGGGAATGTCGATGCAGGTGGCTAAGGTGGAAGGCCGATGCGGATAACCACCGCTGCCACCTGCGGAGAACATCGATGCGTGCGCTCAGGATCCTGATTCTGGAAGACAATCCCTTTCAACTGATGGCGTTGCACCAGATGCTCAACGCCAACGGCGTCTTCGATGTCCTCACTGCCGAGAGCGTCGAGAGCGCCCGCCAGTCACTGGCCAACCGGGGGCCGATCGACATTGCCATCTGCGACCTGCACCTGGAGGAGGGGGATGGTCTGGAGCTGATCCGCCACCTGGCGGAAAACCGCGAGGCCCAGGCGCTGATCATCCTCAGCAGCCTCGAGACGGAACTGCGCGAAGGCGCCGCGCACATGGCCCGGCAGCAGGGACTGCACGTCCTGGGCTGCCTGCTCAAGCCCGCTTCGGCCGCGATCCTTGGCGACCTGCTGGCGACCTATCAGCACCGTTTCGGTCGCCAGCGTCCGGGGCTGCCATTGGCGCAGGTGTGTGAACTGCTTTCGCTGCACGAACTTCAGGCTGGCGCCGGCGCAGGGGCGATCAGGCAGCATTGCGAGGCCTTCTTCCAGCCCAAGGTGAGCTGCGACGGTCGCGTGCAGGGTGTCGAGGCGCTGGCCCGCTGGCAACATCCGGAGCAGGGCATGCTGCTCCCTGAAACGTTCATCCCGGTACTCGAGTATGCCGGGCTTTCCCAGGACCTCACCTGGCACATGCTCGAGCAGGCCGTGCGCCTTTCGCTGGAGGTGTACCTGGGGACCGACCGCTATTTGCCGGTGACGGTGAACATCCCCGGGCTGATGATCGAGCAGGTGGATTTCGCCGGTCGCCTGGGTGAGCTGCTGGCCCGCTTCGAGCTGCCTGCTCGGTGGCTGACCCTGGAAGTGATCGACGGTACCGACTGCACCAGCGACGCGGCCCAGGCAGAAGGGCTGCTGCGTTTGCGCATGCTCGGTTGCCAGTTGTCGATCGGCGATTTCGGTGTAGCCAATGCCGGGCTGCAGCGGCTGCTCGAATTGCCGTTCTCGGAATTGAGGATCGCCCCGCGTTTCGTCAGCGGCATGGCATTGGACTCTCGCAAGCGTTCGATCGTCGCCGGGGTACTGGGCATGGCCAAGGGCATGGGGTTACGGGCGGTCATCACTGGGATCGAAACCGACGAGGAACATCGGCTGGTCCAGGAGCTGGGCGATGTGCTGGTCCAGGGGCGGTTCATTGCCGCCCCGATGAGCCGCGCCGAACTGTTGCCCTGGCTGCATACGGCTGGGCTCGCCAATACGCTCGAGCGTGAACGGCAACCGGGCTAGGACAGTCCCTGTTCCTGCAGGTACAGAAACAGCGCGGCATCGTTGGGCAGCCCAAGCTTGCGCATTGCACTGATCTTCTGGGCACTGACGGTCTGCTTGCTACGGCACAGTCGCGCGGCGATCTCGCCGACCGTGCGTCCGGCCGCCAGCAGGCGGGTGACTTCCAGTTCCCGTGGCGACAACTGTTCCCGGTCGCCCAGCCGGTGCGTGCCGACTTCCCCGGCCAGCGCCAGGGTCTGGCGCACGGAATCGGCCACGAACACCTTGCCCTGGCGGACATGCCGGATCGCCATCGGCAGTTCATTCGCCAGGCTGGCCTTGCTCAGCAGGCCCCTGACCCCCTGGTCGAGGATGCAGCGCAACAGCCCGGCATTGTTGAGCATGGTGACGACCACGATTGGCAACGCCGGGTGGCTACGCTGCAGGGCTTCGATCATCCTCAGGCCGTCATTGCGGTCCGTGGTCGGCATCATGAAATCGGTGACGAGGGCATCGCAGGGGGTGTTGTCGAGCCGTTCGAAAAGCTCCCCGGGGGTGCTCGCTTCGCCTACGACGCACAGCGTCGACTCCCGCTCGATGACGGCGCGCAAGCCGATCAGGAAAATCGGATGATCATCGGCCAGGACGATCCTCAATGGCGTGTGTGGCGACGAACTCAAGACAGGTCTCCGGTGGGCGCGAGCGGCGAAGCGGATGAAAATCAAGCAAAAAAGAACAGATGCTTCGGCTCATGTCTGTGAGTAAAGCCGATGTTGCCTGTAGTAAAAATCTAAAAACCACTGATCTGATTCTAGGCATGCTTTTCCCGCTGTTTTTTCCTTGTCATCTTTCTGGTTCATGTTCAGGAGACGTCGATCCGTTCGCTGGCGCCGGGAGGGCCCCGCGAACTTTCTTCCCTGACTGGTGGTCACTGACTCCAGGCACCTTGTTTTCGACCTTTCGGGTTTTGACTATTGAGTGGTGATCGAATGGAAAGTATCAGCCTGTTGCTCAGTGAGGCGCTGAGCCCGTATGCCGTTACCCTGACTCCCTCTGGCGGGCACGGCGAGTGCGTGGTGAGCGTGAGTGGTATTGCCGGCACGCTGCTGGTGGAACGTGAAGTCAATCAGGCGCAACTGACCGACAAGCGCCTGCTCACGGATGTGGTCGATGGCCTGCATCGTGATCTGCGAATTGCCGAGGGCCGCCTGGAGCCCTGCGTGATTGCCGCCCTGCGTAACGCCGCAGAGCATCGGGGCGCCAGCCTCTAGAATTTTTTTGGAACCTTCCTTCCCGAAGCGCTGTCAGAATTTATAACGGCAAGAGCAGGCATTGTGCTCCGGTGGTTGTGGCTTGTCGTACTGGTCTTTGTAGGCCATGTTTAACCCCGAGTCGTCTCCCCACTTCTCGGGGTTTCTTTTGCCCGGAATTCGTCACTGGGCGGGGTCTGGGAAGAATCCCTTGGCGTCTTCCCGGTACTTTTCCCGGTCAGCCGGTGCCAGCCAGCGCGCATAGAGCTCGACCAACTGTTCCTGGCGCAACTCGCGCAGGATCTCGTTGATATGGGGTATCGCGGCATGGCCCTGCGGGGTGTCGGAGCAAGCGACCCGAATGAACTGGTAGCTGGCCGTGCCCTTGATCGGGTAGAAGGCCAGTTCGCGGTCGTCGATCTGTTGCTGGCGGGCCTGGTAGCGGATTTCCACGCCATAGCCGAGCAGGGCCTTCAGGCGCCCCATGCGTTGCATCTGCAACAGGCTGCCCAGCGCGTCGTTGCCATAATGGCGCACCAACTGCTGCTCGCTGGCATGCGACAGCACATCGTCGATCGGATGCCCGTAGCTGCGCTCGGCGATGATCCCCAGTTGCAGGCTGTTGCTGTTCAGCAGGGCGGCGAGGTCGACCTCGCCGTCGGACAGGAAGGGTTCGACCAATGGCCGATCCTTTTGCCGAATCAGCAGGCCGTTGCTGGTGGTGCCCATGCTGCGAATGGAGAACAACATCTTCTGTGCCCGGGCCGCAGTCCACAGCAGCGCCGGATCGCAGGTGAACGAGGAGCTGGTGAGCATCTGCATGCCCCGGGCGCGATTGACCCGCAGGATCGTGTGATCATATTCCGGTAGCCGCTCCATCAGCAGCGGCAACATCCGGTCGACCGCCCCCTGGCCCTGTTGCGGCCCGTCGAAAATGCTCAGCGGGGGCAGGTCCCGCAACAACCAGATCAGGGTTTCCCTGGCCTGCACCACAGGTGACAGGGCGCCGATCAGCACAGCCAGCAGTGCGGGGACGAGGCGTCGCGACAGGGCACTGGGAGTCATGCGGTGGATACCTTCCTCGGCTTGGAACCAGTCGTTGGTTACCGTGACATGTCAAATGGCGCCACTTTCACGCAGTCGCATGACCTGTGCCGCATCGTAGCCCAGGCTGGCCAGCACCTCGGCATTGTGCTCGCCCAACTGCGGCCCGACCCATTCGCTGGAGCCGGGTGTATCCGAGAGTTTCGGCACGATGCCGGGCATCTTGAAGTCCTTGCCATCCGGTAGCTTGGCCTGCAGGAACATTTCCCGGGCGAGGAATTGCGGATCGCCGAACATGTCCTCGGCGCTGTAGATACGGCTGGCCGGGACCTCGGCCGCGGCCAGCACGGCGAGTACCGCGTCCAGCGGTTGCGAGTTGGCCCAGCGGTCGATCACGCCATAGAGCTCATCGCGCCGGCTGTCGCGCCCATCGTTGCTGGCCAGCGCCGGGTCGTTCGCCAGGTCCTCGCGGCCGATGGCGAGCATGAAGCGCTTGAAGATCGCATCGCCGTTGGCGCCGATCTGGACATGGCGGCCATCGGCGGTGGTGTGGATCGACGAGGGGGTGATGCCCGGCATGATGTTGCCGGTGCGTTCGCGGATGAACCCGAACACGTCGAACTCCGGCACCATGCTCTCCATCATCGCGAAGATCGCTTCGTACAGGGCGACATCCACCACCTGGCCCTGGCCGCCGTTCACTTCGCGGTGACGCAAGGCCATCAGCGCGCCGATCACCCCCCACAGCGCGGCGATCGAGTCGCCGATGGAGATGCCGGTGCGCACCGGCGGGCGATCGTCGAAGCCGGTGATGTAGCGCAAGCCGCCCATGGATTCGCCGACCGCGCCAAAGCCCGGCTGGTCCTTCATCGGACCGGTCTGGCCGAAGCCCGACAGGCGCACCATCACCAGCTTGGGGTTGAGTGCATGCAGGGTTTCCCAGCCCAGGCCGAGTTTTTCCAGGACACCGGGGCGGAAGTTCTCGATCAGGATGTCGGCTTCGCTCAACAACTGCCTGAGGATCGCCAGGCCGTCGGGATGCTTCAGGTTCAGGGTCAGGGATTTCTTGTTGCGCGCCTGGACGAACCACCACAGCGACGTGCCTTCGTACAGCTTGCGCCACTTGCGCAGGGGATCGCCGCCGTCCGGCGATTCGACCTTGATCACCTGCGCGCCGAATTCGGCGCAGATCCGCGAGGCGAAAGGCCCGGCGATCAGTGTTCCGAGTTCGATGACTTTCAGGCCGGAGAGAGGTTTGTCGGCGACTGGCATGGACGATCCTGTAGGACAAGATAGGGGTTGTAGAGCCTTTTAACATGGCGCGCGCCATCTTCATAACCATCGATAGTCGTTGATTGACCTGCGTATCGGTTAGACTTGGCACCTTTCCCGTCTTTAGAAGCCCTGTTCATGGCCCAGCCGTCCACGACCTACAAGTTCGAACTCAACCTCACCGACATGGATCGCAACGTCTACGAGAGCGTCAAGCAGACCATTGCCCGCCATCCTTCGGAGACCGAAGAGCGGATGGCCGTGCGGCTGTTGGCCTACGCCCTCTGGTACAACGAGCTGCTGGCCTTTGGCCGTGGCCTGTCTGAAGTAGACGAACCAGCGTTGTGGGAAAAAAGCCTGGACGACCGTGTACTGCACTGGATCGAAGTCGGCCAGCCGGATGCCGAGCGCCTGACCTGGTGCTCGCGCCGTACCGAACGCACCAGCCTGCTGGCCTACGGTAGCCTGCGGGTCTGGGAAGGCAAGGTGGTGCCGGCAGTGAAGAACCTGAAGAACGTCAATATCGCCGCCGTTCCGCAAGAGGTGCTGGAAACCCTCGCCCAGGACATGCCACGGGTGATCAAGTGGGACGTGATGATCAGCGACGGCACCGTCTTCGTCACCGACGACCGTGGCCAGCACGAAGTCCAGCTCCAGTGGCTGCTGGGCGAGCGCGGCTGAGTCCGGCCGCCGTTTCAATTCCTGTGTCCTGAAGAGAAGTTCCGCCAGCGTTATGCGTATCGAGCCCCGCCCACTGCCCGCCACCCTGCCGTTCCTCGGTGACCTGCCGCCCCTGCTGACCCGCCTCTACGCGGCGCGGGGCGTCGAGTCCCAGGCCGAACTGGACAAGAGCCTGGCCCGGCTGATTCCCTTCCAGCAGCTCAAGGGGATCGAGGCGGCGGTCGACCTGCTGGTGGTGGCTCTGGAGCAACGCCAGCGGATCCTGATCGTCGGCGACTTCGATGCCGATGGCGCCACCGCCAGTACGGTCGGGGTGCTTGGGCTGCGCCTGCTGGGCGCGGCTCATGTCGACTACCTGGTGCCGAACCGCTTCGACTATGGCTATGGCCTGACCCCGGAAATCGTCGCCGTGGCCCTGCAGCGCCAGCCGCAGTTGCTGATCACCGTCGACAACGGCATCTCCAGTATCGATGGCGTGCAGGCGGCCAAGGCGGCGGGGCTGAACGTACTGGTCACCGACCACCACTTGCCGGGCAGCGAGCTGCCGGCGGCCGATGCCATCGTCAACCCGAACCAACCCGGCTGCGAGTTTCCGAGCAAGGCGCTGGCCGGGGTCGGGGTGATTTTCTACGTCTTGATGGCCTTGCGCGCGCGCCTGCGCAGCCTGGGCTGGTATGACAGCCGGCCGCAGCCGAACATCGGCGAACTGCTGGACCTGGTAGCCCTGGGCAGCGTCGCCGACGTGGTGCCACTGGACGCCAACAACCGGATCCTGGTGCACCAGGGCCTGGAGCGGATTCGTGCCGGTCGGGCCCGGCCGGGACTCAAGGCGATCCTGCAGGTGGCCAAGCGCGAGCAGGCCCGGCTGACCTCCACCGACCTGGGGTTCATTCTCGGCCCGCGGCTGAATGCGGCCGGACGCCTGGACGACATGAGCCTGGGCATCGAGTGCCTGCTGTGCGAAGACCCGGTGCTGGCCCTGGAAATGGCCACCCAGCTGGACGAGATGAACAAGGACCGCAAGTCCATCGAGCAGGGCATGCAGCGCGAGGCCCTGGCCCAGCTCAAGGAGTTGCCGCTGGACTCGATGCCCTTCGGCCTGTGCCTGTTCGACCCGGACTGGCACCAGGGCGTGATCGGCATTCTCGCCTCGCGGATGAAGGAGCGTTACCACCGCCCGACCATCGCCTTCGCCGACGCCGGTGATGGCATGCTCAAGGGCTCCGGCCGTTCGGTGGCCGGCTTTCACATTCGCGATGCGCTGAGCGTGGTGGCGGCGCAGCATCCGGACCTGATGAGCAAGTACGGGGGGCATGCCATGGCCGCCGGCCTGACCCTGCCCCAGGAGAACTTCCCGCTGTTCGCCGAGGCCTTCGATGCCGAGGTGCGCCGCCAGCTCAGCGAGGATGACCTGACCGGCCGCCTTCAGACGGATGGCACGCTGGCGCTGGAGGAATTCAACCTGGAGCTGGCCCGGGCACTACGCAATGCCGGCCCATGGGGCCAGCACTTCCCCGAGCCGTTGTTCCACGGCGTGTTCCAACTGGTGGAAAAACGCATCGTCGGCGAGCGGCACCTGAAGGTAGTGCTGAAAAGCGAATGCGGTTCGCTGAAGCTCGACGGCATCGCTTTCAGCATCGATCCCGAAGTCTGGGCCAATGCCCGTGTCGACTGGGTCGAGCTGGCCTACAAGCTCGATCTCAACGAGTTCCGCGGCAAGGAAAGCGTGCAACTGATGATCGCGCACATCGAGCCGCGCTGAGATTTGCCGCGGTTGAACCCTCCGGTGTCCGTCATTGTCGACTAGGCTCTAAGCACTGTCTGAATGGTCTTGTGACGTTGTCTTCCTTTCCACCCGCCGGGGGGCGGGTCTTCACCTTCGTTCGTGTCACTTGCCGACGTTCTCACAGAACCTGGAGCCAGCCCACTTGATCTGAGAGGTGCCCCATGAGTCTGCTGCTTGAACCCTATACCCTTCGTCAATTGACCCTGGCGAACCGCATCGCGGTTTCGCCGATGTGCCAGTACTCCAGTGTCGATGGCCTGGCCAACGACTGGCATCTTGTCCACCTTGGCAGCCGCGCCGTGGGGGGCGCCGGGCTGGTTTTCACCGAAGCCACGGCGGTGACCGCCGATGGCCGCATCACCGCCCAGGACCTGGGCCTGTGGAACGACGAACAGATCGAGCCGTTGCAGCGCATCACCCGTTTCATCGCGGCCCAGGGCGCCGTGGCCGGCATCCAGCTGGCCCACGCCGGACGCAAGGCCAGCACCCATCGGCCATGGTTGGGCAAGCATGGCAGCGTCAAGCCGGAGGAGGGTGGCTGGACGCCGGTCGGACCGTCGCCGATTGCCTTCGATCCGCAGCACACCCAGCCCCTGCAGCTCGACGAGGGGCAGATCGCCGAGGTGATCCAGGCGTTCGTCGCAGCGGCCCGGCGTGCCCTGGCGGCCGGCTTCAAGGTGGTCGAGGTGCATGCCGCCCACGGCTACCTGCTGCACCAGTTCCTCTCGCCCCTGAGCAACCAGCGGCGTGACCAGTACGGTGGTTCGTTCGACAACCGTATCCGCCTGGTCCTGCAGGTGAGCGAGGCGGTGCGTGCGGTCTGGCCCGAAGAACTGCCGTTGTTCGTGCGTGTTTCGGCCACCGACTGGGTAGAGGATGGCTGGAACCCTGATGAAACCGTGGAGCTGGCCCGACGCCTGAAAGCCCTGGGTGTCGACCTGATCGACGTCTCGTCCGGCGGGACCGCCGCCAACGCGGAGATTCCCACGGGGCCCGGCTACCAGACCCGCTTCGCCGAGCGCGTGCGCAAGGAATCCGGTATCGCCACCGGCACGGTCGGGTTGATCACCGAGCCGGCCCAGGCCGAACACATCTTGCGTACCTGCCAGGCAGACATCATCCTGTTGGCTCGCGAACTGCTGCGCGATCCCTACTGGCCGTTGCATGCCGACGATGACCTGGGCGGGCGCAAGGCCGTCTGGCCGGCGCAGTACCAGCGTGCGACCCATCGCGACCAACCCATCCATGAATCGGACCTGCGTGAATAGAAAGGCCATAAGGTGTTGATCGAGCGAGACCTGCAGTTGGGCGACCTGGGCCAGTTGGCACTGATCGATCGCAAGGAACTGATCGAACAGTTCTACCGTGTCCAGGCCGGCCGCCTGGAACTGTATGACGAGTACTGCGCCATGAGCGGATGGCCGGAGGGTGAGGCGGAGCAGGATGCGGTGATCCTGCGCCGCTGTTTCGAACAGGGCGCCTGGTTTCATGGCGTGTTCGCCGGCCCGACGCTGGTGGCGGCGGCGGTGCTCGGTTGCGAGCCGATCCATAACGACGGGCGCCGGTTGCTGCAACTCAAGTTTCTGCATGTCAGCCACGACTACCGGGGGGCTGGGCTGGCGAGCCGACTGTTTGCCAAGGCCACCGACCAGGCCCGCCGCCAGGGCGTCGATGCCCTGTATGTCTCGGCCACCCCGTCGCGCAATACCGTGGAGTTCTACCAGCGGCGCGGCTGCCGGCTGCTGGAGCGGCCCGATCCTGGCCTGTACGCGCTGGAACCGGACGATATCCACCTGTATTGCGAGTTGCATTGAGGCCGCCATGCAGGCGATGGATCCGGTAATTGCGGATTTTTCTGCTGCAAATTCCGAAAAGATCTTAGCCGGATGCTGATCCTTCCTACCCTTAGGCTAAGTCTGAGGCGCCCCGCCCAGACGGTTCCTGTCCCGTTACAGAAGGAAGTCGTCCATGGCAAAGGAGCGCAGCATCTTCGGTTTCATCTGGTTTCTCTGGCGTTTCAGGGCGCCGCCCGCGCCCCGGGTGCACCGGCTCAGCCCGCAGGAGCGCGAACTGGTGGATCGCTACCGGACACTGTCCGATGCCGACCGCGACGCGCTGTTCTGCCTGTTGAACCAGATGGGCAGTGTGTCGCGATTCTGAGCGCGCTCGGACTTCAGCCCATTTGATCGTTCCCACGCTCTGCGTGGGAACGCAGCCGGTGACGCTCTGCGTCACAAGAGCGGACGCAGAGCGTCCAGAGAGGCATTCCCACGCGGAGCGTGGGAACGATCGGTGTCGGTAGTTCAGGGAGCAGTGTCCTATCCGATCTCCCCCACCGCCCGCCAGGCCTCGTCGATCGCTGCATGGGCATACGCGCTCCACGCCGCATCGGAGTTGGCGATGCTCACCCGGCCGACCGGCTTGCGCGCCAGGTTCATCAGTTTCTCGCTTTCATCGGCATCGTCGAACAGGCTGTTGGAGAAGTAGGCATAGCCGTGGGACCAGCGGTTGACGGTGATCGCCAGGATGTCGGTCTCATGGTTGAAGCCCCCGGGGCCGAGCATGCGCTGCAACTGGTCACGCAGTTGCGCCTCCAGTTGTTCGAAGGTCTGGCCGTAGAGCCTGCCGCGCCCGGCGCGGGCCTGGTCGCGGGCATTCATGCCGCTGTTGGGGCTGGTGGGGACGTAGACCATGTGCAGGCCGATCGGTTGGCTCGGGTCGCGTGGGTGCTCGTAGCCGCCCATGCTCACCGGGTAGTCGAGCTTGATCCGGCTGTAGGGCTGGGTGGCCGCGTAGATCTCGTGCACGCCGAGCTTCTGGAATGCCTGCCAATTGCGGACCACCACCTTGGTGTACACCAGCGGGAATTTCACGTTCTGGCTCAGGGCGTGGGCCTGGGGCTTGGGCAGGTCGCGCAGCAGGTAGGGGATCATCATGTTGTAGCAGGCGAGGATGCAGTGCTTGCCCCGCACCTGGCTCAGTTGGCCGCCGCGACTGTAGCCGACGTTCACGCCCTTGCCGACGTTGCGCACACTGACCACGGTGCTGTTCAGGCGCAATTGCACTGGCGAGCGGGGCTGGTCGAGCTTGGCGTAGTCGAAGGCCGCCAGGACGATGTCCTCCATGCCGTGGCCGGGGGCGACCGCCGGGATCAGGCTGCGCACCAGCAGGCGGGCGAGGGAGGCGTTGCCATCCGGGAAGTGGTAGATGTACGGCTCCTCCATCTCGGCCTTGGCCTCTTCGCTGATGGGCTCGAGGTTCATCGCGCCGAAGCCGGGGAAGCCGACGTTGTAGGCGTCGAACGCCGCCACCGCATCGATGCTCAGGGCCGAGAAGTCATTGGTGCGGCTCTGGAAATATTTCACCGCGTTTTCGGACAGGCCGACGTCCTTGAGCAAAAAGTCGCGGTAGCTGGTGGCAGCCAGGTGCTCGGCCTTTTGCTTGGCGGTCTTGCCCGGCAAGTAGTCGCGAGGCGCCTGGTGCAGCTCGATCAAGGCCTGGCGATCGGCCGCTGGCAGCGGGAAGTCGTTGATGAACGCATCGATGGGGCGGGCGTTCAACTGCTGCGGGGCGATGTCATCGGCGACCATCGGTGTCGGATCACCGGTCACCAGCTTGTCTTCGCCGAAGTTCTCCTTGTCGAAGAACACGCCGCGTGACAGCCCCAGGCCCGGGTAGAACGAGCGGTCGAAGGCGGTTTCGAAGCGCTTGATGTCGACCCCGAGTTTTTTCAGCAGGCCATTGACCTGCTGGCTGTACAGGTGGTTCGGCGACTGGAAGGCTTCGCTGCCGCCGTAGCCGAGGATCATGCGACCACCGGCGGAAAATTCGTTGCGCTTGGCGTGGCCGCCGAAGTCGTCGTGGTTGTCGAGGATCAGGATGCGCGCCTTCGGGTGCTTCTCCCGATAGAACCACGCCGCCGCCAGGCCACTGAGGCCGCCACCCACCACCACCAGGTCGTACTCACCGGTAATCGGCAGGTGGTCGGTGTCGAAGACCTTCTTCTCCCAGCCCATCTGGTGGGCCACTTCGAATGCACCGACATGGCTGCCACGCAGGCCGGTCAGCGCCGGTGGGTAGTAGCGCCCGTCCGGTGCGGCCTGGAGCAGCTGCAGCGGGGTCATGCCGGCGGCGATGGTGATGGCGACGCCGTTGAGGAAGTCGCGGCGGGTGATGTCCATACTGAATCCTTGTCTTGTTGTTGTAGGTGCCCGGGTAGCCGTAGCCTGCCCGGGCGATTGCCGTTACCGGCTGATTTTCCAGGCGTCGCCCGCTGGCGCGGTACCGCGGTCGTAGGGTTTGCCCAGCCACATGTAGAGCAGGCCGAGACCGATCACGATCGCCGTGGTCAGGACCATGGCGTAGTTGGTGTACCACGGCGCATCCGGAGTCCGCGGCCAGGCCATGTTGACGATGGCGCTGACCCCGTAGAGTAGTGCCCCGATGTTCACCGGCAGGCCCCAGGCGCCAAGGTTGAACTTGCCGCTGGGTTTCCAGCCGCGGGCCCGGGCGAACAGGGCGGCGAGCACGATCATCTGGAAGGCCAGGTAGATACCGATGGCGGCGAAGCTGACGATGGTCGCCACCGCGTCCTGCAGGAAGAAGCCCAGGGCGATGATCAGCGCCGGCAGCACGCCGGAGACGAACAGCGCCGACACCGGTACCTGGGTGGTCGGCGAGATGCGCTTGAGCAGTTGGCTGCCGATGACCATCTCGTCGCGGGCGTAGGAGTACAGCAGCCGGCTGGCGGCGGCCTGCAGGCTGATCACGCAGGAGATGAACGAGATCATCACCACGCCCATCACCACTTTCGAGCCGACGCTGCCGAAGGCATTGTTGAGAATGGTGGTCACCGGGTCCTTGTCGGTGCCGTTGATCACCGCCTGCATGTCAGGCACGGCGAGGATCAGCGCCAGGCAGGCGAACATCGCCGCGATACCACCGATGTAGATGGTCATGCGCATGGCCACCGGAATGCGCTTGCTCGGGTTCGGGGTTTCCTCGGCCACGTCGCCGCAGGCCTCGAAACCGTAGTAGAGGAACATGCCGGCCAGGGACGCGGTGAGGAACGCCGGCAGGTAGGAGCCGTCGACGCGGATGTCGAAGGTGTTGAACAGCACGCTCAGTGGCTGGTGGCGTTCGAAGACCAGCAGATAGACCCCGACGATCACCGCACCGACCAGCTCGCAGAGAAAACCGAACATGGCGATACGCGCCAGGGTCTTGGTGCCGCTGAGGTTGATCACGGTGGCGAACAGCGTCAGCACCAGGGCGATGACGATGTTGGTGTTGTTGCTCGGCTCGAAACCGAGCATGGCCGCGAGGTAGGGGCCTGCGCCCACGGCGACGGCGGCGATGGTCACGCACAGGGCGATGGAGTAGATCCAGCCGACCATCCACGCCCAGCGCTTGCCGACCAGGCGCCGGGCCCAGGGATAGACGCCCCCGGAGATCGGGAACTGCGAAACCACTTCACCGAAGATCAGGCACACCAGCAGTTGCCCGCAACCGACCAGCAGGTAGGCCCAGAACATCGGCGGTCCACCGGCGGCCAGGCACAGGCCGAACAGGGTGTAGACGCCGACCACCGGCGACAGGTAGGTGAAGCCCAGGGCGAAGTTTTCCCACAGGCTCATGCTGCGATTGAAGTTCGAGGTGTAGCCCAGTTGCCTCAGTTGTTCGGCATCGCTGTCGGCGCTGGCGCCGAGATGGGGTTGTGCACTCATGGCGGTATTGCTCCGGAAAATCGGCGGATTCTGGCCGTTCGAAAGCGTGGCCGAGCCATGGGGCCCGTCCCGGTTCGATGTTGTCGTGTTGGTTCTGGTTTACGGGTGGAGCGTCCATGAGACCGCAAGGCGGTCTGCCGCTGACAGGCCGGCTTCCTGCCGGCCTGCTGGCGAATCCGTCAGTGCTTGAACATCACATGGCGCACGGTGGTGTAGTCCTCCAGGCCGTACATGGACATGTCCTTGCCATAGCCGGACAGTTTCTGCCCGCCATGGGGCATCTCGCTGACCAGCATGAAGTGGGTGTTGACCCAGGTGCAGCCGTACTGCAGGCGGGCCGACAGGCGATGGGCACGGCCGACATCGGCTGTCCAGACCGACGACGCCAGGCCGTAGTCCGAGTCGTTGGCCCACTCCAGCACCTGCGCCTCATCGGTGAAGCGGGTCACCGACACCACCGGACCGAACACCTCGCGACGGACGATCTCGTCGTCCTGCTGGGCGTCGGCCAGCACCGTCGGCTCGAAGAAGAAACCGGGACCTTCCACGGCCTTGCCGCCGGTCACCAGGCGGATGTGCGGCTGGGAGATCGCGCGTTCGACGAAGCCGACGACTCGATCACGATGCTGGGCGGTGATCAGCGGGCCGAGTTCGGTCGACGGGTCGTCCTGCAGGCCATGCTTGATGCTGCTCACGGCGGCACCGAGTTTCTCGACGAACTGCTCGTAGATGCCGGCCTGGGCATAGACCCGGCAGGCGGCGGTGCAGTCCTGCCCGGCGTTGTAGAAACCGAAGGTGCGGATGCCCTCGACGGCGGCATCGATATCGGCGTCATCGAAGATGATGACTGGCGCCTTGCCGCCCAGTTCCATGTGCATGCGCTTGACGCTGTCGGCGGTGCTGGAAATGATGTTCGAACCGGTGGCGATCGAGCCGGTCAGCGACACCATGCGCACTTTCGGGTGGGTCACCAGCGGGCTGCCGACGCTCGGGCCACGGCCGAACACCAGGTTCAGCACACCGGCCGGGAAAATGTCGGCGGCCAGTTCGGCCAGGCGCAGGGCGGTCAACGGGGTCTGTTCCGAAGGCTTGAGCACCACGGTGTTGCCGGCAGCCAGGGCCGGGGCGATTTTCCAGGCGACCATCATCAATGGGTAGTTCCACGGGGCGATGGAGGCGATCACGCCCACCGGGTCGCGCCGGATCATCGAGGTGTGGCCCGGCAGGTATTCGCCAGCGGCCGAACCGGTCAGGCAGCGACTGGCGCCGGCAAAGAACCGGAACACGTCGGCGATCGCCGGGATCTCGTCGTTGAGTGCCGCGCTCAGTGGCTTGCCGCAGTTGTCCGACTCCAGCTTCGCCAATTCCTCGCCATGGGCCTCGATGGCGTCGGCGAGCTTGAGCAACAGCAGCGAACGGTCCTTCGGTGCGGTCTGCGACCAGCTGTCGAAGGCCGCGTCGGCGGCGCGCACGGCGGCATCGACCTGGGCTTCGCTGGCTTCCGGGATTTCCACCAGGACCTGGCCCAGGGCCGGGTTGAGTACGGGTTGGGCAGGGCCTTCGCCAGTGACGAGACGGCCGTTGATCAGCAGTTTGGTTTGCATGTCGATGTCCTCATGGAACAGTTGGAACCGCCACTCGACTGTGGGAGCCGGATTTATCCGCGAAGCCTTTCAGAGGATTCGAGATCCTTTTCGCGGATAAATCCTGCTCCCACAGCCGGTCATGTGTCCGGTCGTTGATCGGGTTATTTGCCGCTGCCGGCCACGCTTTCACCACCACGGGTCAGGTAGTAGGCGCCGAGGATCGGCAGCATGGTGACCAGCATCACCAGCATTGCCACCACGTTGGTCACCGGTACGTCCCGTGGCCGGCTGAGCTGGTTGAGCAGCCAGATCGGCAGGGTGCGTTCGTGCCCGGCGGTGAAGGTGGTGACGATGATTTCGTCGAACGACAGGGCGAAGGCCAGCATGCCGCCGGCCAGCAGCGCCGAGCCGAGGTTCGGCAGGATGATGTAGCGGAAGGTCTGCCAGCCGTCGGCCCCGAGGTCCATCGACGCCTCGATCAGGCTGTGGGAGGTGCGCCGCAGCCGGGCGATGACGTTGTTGTAGACGATCACCACGCAGAAGGTCGCGTGCCCGACGACGATGGTGAACATGCCGGGTTCTATCCCCAGCGACTTGAAGGTCGCCAGCAGGGCGATACCGGTGATGATCCCCGGCAGGGCGATCGGCAGGATCAGCATCAGCGAGATGCCCTGCTTGCCGAAGAACTCTCGGCGATACAAGGCCGCCGAGGCCAGGGTACCGAGGACCATGGCGATCAGCGTGGCGATCGCCGCGACCTGCAGCGACAGCTTGATCGCTTCCAGCACGTCCGGCCGCGAGAAGGCCACGCTGAACCACTTCAGGGTGAAGCCCTGGGGCGGGAAGCTGAACGCCGCGTCTTCGGTGTTGAAGGCGTACAGGAAGATGATCAGGATCGGGAAGTGCAGGAACACCAGCCCGCCCCAGGCCGCGATACGCAGGCCCAGGGACGCTCTATCCCCGTGCTTTTCTGACTTAGAGTGCATCGAAGGCCCCCAGGCGTTTGACGATGGACAGGTAGACGGCGATCAGCACGATCGGCACCAGGGTGAAGGCGGCCGCCATGGGCATGTTGCCGATGGCCCCCTGCTGGGCGTAGACCATGCTGCCGACGAAGTAGCCGGGCGGGCCTACCAGTTGCGGCACGATGAAATCGCCCAGGGTCAGCGAGAAGGTGAAGATCGAGCCTGCGGCGATGCCGGGTACCGACAGTGGCAGGATCACCTGCATGAAGGTCTGGCGCGGCTTCGCCCCGAGGTCGGCGGAGGCTTGCAGCAGCGAGGGCGGCAGGCGTTCCAGCGAGGCCTGGATCGGCAGGATCATGAACGGCAGCCAGATGTAGACGAACACCAGGAAGCGCCCCAGGTGCGAGGTCGACAAGGTGCTGCCACCGACACCGGGAATGCCCAGTACGAACTGCAGCAGCGGTTCCAGGCCCAGGTGCTGGACGAACCACTGGGCGACGCCGCCCTTGGCCAGCAGCAGGGTCCAGGCATAGGCCTTGACGATGTAGCTGGCCCACATCGGCATCATCACCGCGATGTAGAAGAACGCCTTGGTCTTGCCGCTGGTGTAGCGCGCCATGTAGTAGGCGATCGGGAACGCGACGATCCCGGCGGCGATCGATACCACCACCGCCATGCTCAGGGTCCGCACGATGATGTCGAAGTTCGCCGGATTGAACAGCGCGGCGAAGTTCGCCAGGGTCAGGTCCGGGGTGACCGCCATGGTGAAGTCGTCGAAGGTGTAGAAGCCCTGCCACAGCAGGGTCAGCAGTGAGCCGAGGTAGATCGCGCCGAACCAGATCAGTGGCGGTACCAGCAGCAGCGCCAGGTAGAAGTTGGGGCGGCGGTAGAGCAGGTTGGAGAACCTGCGCATGGGCGACGGACTGGCCGTCGTCGGGGTCAGGGCCAGGCTGCTCATGTCACACCTCGCTCGCCAGCTGGATCATGGCTTCGCGCGCCCAGCGCGCGGTAAGGCGCTGGCCGGCCTGGTGGCGGGCGCTGGTGTCCAGCCACTGGGTATTGGGCTGGCTGATGTTGAGGCTCTGGCCATTGTCCAGCTTCAGCTCGAAGCGGGTGGCGCTGCCCTGGTACTGGATGTCGTGGAGCACGCCACTGACCTCGACCTCGTTGCCCTGCGCCGGGCCTTCGGCGAAGCGCACGTGTTCGGGGCGGATCGAGAAGGGCAGGTCGCTGCCACCCAGTTGCCGCGCCAGCTCGCCACGGATCACGTTGGAGGTGCCGACGAATTCGGCGACGAAGGCGGTGGCCGGCTTCATGTAGAGGTTGCGCGGGGTATCGACCTGCTCGATGCGGCCCTTGTTGAACACCGCCACGCGGTCGGACATCGACAGGGCTTCGGTCTGGTCGTGGGTGACGAAGATGAAGGTGATGCCGAGCTGGCGCTGCAGCTTCTTCAGCTCGCTCTGCATCTGTTCGCGCAGCTTGAGGTCCAGCGCGCCGAGGGGTTCGTCGAGCAGCAGCACCCGTGGGCGATTGACCAGCGCACGGGCCAGGGCCACGCGCTGGCGCTGGCCGCCGGACAGTTGCACCGGCTTGCGCTCGCCATAGCCGCCCAGGGCGACCATGGCCAGGGCTTCCTCGGCGCGCTGCAGGCGTTCGCTCTTGCCGACGCCCTTGACCTTGAGGCCGTAGGCGACGTTATCGCGCACGTTCATGTGGGGGAACAGCGCGTAGTCCTGGAACACGGTGTTCACGTCGCGCTGGTACGGTGGCAGCCCAGCGGCTTCCTCGCCGTGGATGCGGATCGAGCCGGCGCTGGGTTGTTCGAAACCGGCGATCAGGCGCAGGCAGGTGGTCTTGCCCGAGCCGGAGGGGCCGAGCATGGAAAAGAACTCGCCGTCCTGGATATCGATGGAAACCCGGTCAACGGCCTTCACTTCGCCAAACTGACGGGAAACGTGGGTGAACTGGACTGCAAGCGTCATGGTGCGGTGCTCCAAGAAGGCACGGGTCGCCGCAGCGGCCCGGCCTGGACTTCTGAAAAACTGTCATTCGAGAGTCAGCCTTGCCTGGCAAGGCCTGGAATACATAAAGTCGTTGTGGGGCGTAGCGAGCGTCGATCAGTCGTGTCCGGCCAGCGCGCAGCACCCGGAGCGTACCCAGGTACGTGAGGATGCGAGCACTGCCCGGGCGCGGCGGGTCGACGCGCAGTAGCCCCGGAATGACTTTCAGCGGCCGCCCATGATCGCGATGTAGTCCTGGGTCCAGCGGCTGTAGGGCACGAACTTGCCGCCCTCGGCCTGCGGGGTTTTCCAGAAGGCGATCTTGTCGAAGGTCTCGAAGCCGTTGGTCTTGCAGCCTTCGGCGCCGAGCAGCTCGCTCTCCTTGCACGCCGCAGGCACGGCCGGCAGGGAACCGAACCAGGCTGCCACGTCACCCTGGACCTTGGGTTGCAGCGACCAGTTCATCCACTTGTAGGCGCAGTTGGGGTGCTTGGCCTCGGCGTGCAGCATGGTGGTGTCGGCCCAGCCAGTCACGCCTTCCTTGGGAATGGTCGAGGCCACTGGCTGCTTGTCGGCCTGCAGGCCGTTGACCATGTAGCCCCAGGAGCTGGAGGCGGCGACGCCTTCGTTCTTGAAGTCGCTCATCTGCACGGTCGCATCGTGCCAGTAGCGGTGGATCAGCGGCTGCTGGGCACGCAGCAGGTCGAGCACGGCCTTGTACTGGGTCTCGGTCAGCTCATAAGGGTTCTGGATGCCCAGTTCCGGCTTGGCCGACTTGAGGTACAGCGCCGCGTCGGCGATGTAGATCGGGCCGTCATAGGCCTGCACGCGGCCCTTGTTCGGCTTGCCGTCCGGCAGGTTCTGCGCTTCGAAGACCACGCCCCAGCTGGTGGGGGCCTGCTTGAATACGTTGGTGTTGTACATCAGCACGTTCGGGCCCCACTGGTAGGGCGTGCCGTAGGTCTGCTTGTTGACCACGTACCACGGTGCGTCCTTCAGCCGCGCATCGAGGTTCTTCCAGTTCGGGATCAGTTCCGGGTTGATCGGTTGTACACGCTTGCCGACGATCAGGCGCAGTGAGGCATCGCCCGAGGCCGTGACCAGGTCGTAGCCGCCCTTGGCCATCAGGCTGACCATCTCATCGGAGGTGGCGGCAGTCTTCACGCTGACCTTGCAGCCGGTTTCCTTTTCGAAGCCCGTGACCCAGTCGTAGGCCTTGTCACTCTCGCCGCGTTCGATGTAGCCCGGCCAGGCCACGATATCGAGTTGGCCTTCGCCGGCGCCGATGGCTTTCAGCGGTTCGGCGGCCTGGACGCTGGCGCTGGCCAGCAGGGCGGTGGTCAGTGCACTGAGCAGTGCGGTCTTGTGCGCGAACATCGGTTTTCCCTCTTCTTTAATTATGGTCGGGGCAGTCGAACGGGGTAGTGCATGCCGCTGGCGGCTTCTTGTTAGGGTAGTGCGTGTTACAGGTGTTGGCCGTGGCGCGCCATGATGTGGCGCACCACGCTGTAGTCCTGCAGCGAATCGCTGGACAGATCCTTGCCGTAGCCGGAGCGCTTGAGGCCACCGTGGGGCATTTCGCTGACCAGCATGAAGTGGCTGTTGATCCAGGTGCAGCCGTATTGCAGGCGCGAGGCGACCTGCATCGCCTTGTCCAGGTTCTGGGTCCAGACCGAGGAAGCCAGGGCGTATTCCGAATCGTTGGCCCAGTCCACCGCCTGGCTCAGCTCGTCGAAGCGGGTCACCGTGACGACCGGGCCGAACACCTCGCGCTGGACGATCTCGTCGCTCTGCTTGCAGCCGGCGAGCAGGGTTGGCTGATAATAGAAGCCGGGACCGGAGTGCACCGCCGCACCGGTCACCCGTTCGATATGCGGCTGGCCGAGGGCGCGCTCGACGAAGCTGGCGACGCGGTCACGCTGGCGGGTGCTGATCAGCGGGCCGATCTCGTTGTCGGCATCGCGCTTGCCGGCAAAGCGCAGGCTGGCGACCGCCGCACCGAGTTCGGCGACCAGGCGGTCATGGATGCCGGCCTGGGCGTAGATCCGGCAGGCGGCGGTGCAGTCCTGGCCGGCGTTGTAGTAGCCGTAGCTGCGCACACCCTCGACCACCGCCTGGATATCGGCATCGTTGCAGACGATCACCGGGGCCTTGCCGCCGAGTTCCAGGTGCGTGCGCTTGACGCTTTTCGCGGCGGCCTGGAGGATTTTCTGCCCGGTGACGATATCGCCGGTGAGCGACACCATGCGTACCTTCGGGTGGCTGACCAGGTGGCTGCCGACACCTTCGCCACCGCCACAGACGATATTGATCACGCCCGCCGGCAGTAGCTCGGCCAGGGTCGGGGCCAGGGCCAGGATCGACAGCGGGGTGTGCTCGGACGGCTTGAACACCAGTGTGTTGCCGGCCGCCAGGGCCGGGGCGATCTTCCAGGCGGCCATCATGATCGGGTAGTTCCACGGCGCGATGGAGGCGACCACGCCGATCGGGTCGCGGCGGACCATGCTGGTGTAGCCCGGCAGGTATTCGCCGGACAGTTGCCCGGTCTGGCAGCGCACCGCGCCGGCGAAGAAGCGGAACACATCGACCGTCGCGCTCAGGTCGTCCTGGCGTGCCAGGTGCAGCGGCTTGCCGCAGTTCAGCGATTCGAGGCGGGCCAGCAGGTCGGCATTCTTCTCCACCGCGTCGGCAATCGCCAGGAGGGTGTTCGAGCGTTGCTGTGGAGTGGTCCGCGACCAGCCGGCAAATGCCCGGTGGGCGGCGAGGATCGCGCTTTCGACCTGCTCGGTGCTGGCTTCGGCGATCTGCGTGATGACCTCGCCCGTGGCCGGGTTGAGGATCGGTTCGACGAAACCTTGACCTGCAACGAGTTCACCGTCGATCAGCAACGAGGTGAACAACGGGGTCGGGTGCGCGCCAGCCATTTTGCGAGTTCTCTTTTCTTGTGTGGCCATGGAGCTTCCCTTGCAGCTGGAGTCCGGCCTTTCTCTAGATGGATGGAAAGAGACTAGTGGCCGGAGCAGAGGTCGACAAATACTTAATATTGAAAGTAGCGTTCGATTAAATCGATGGCTTGCGTCCGCCCGGTGGTTGTTCGCGGGCGACGGTGAGGAACGGATCGACCAGCGTCGGTCGGGCGGTTCCACGGCGCCAGGCCAGGCCGACATCGAGGGTGTGGCTCAGGTCGGCGATCGGTCGGGCTTCGATGATGTCGCCTTCCAGCGACCAGGGCCGGTAGGTCATGTCCGGTTGGATCGACAGGCCGAGCCCGGCCGCCACCAGGCTGCGCACCGCCTCGGTGGAGGCCGTGCGCAGGCTGGTGCGCGGTTGCAGGCCGGCACCGCGCCACATGCGCTGGGCGTTGCGGTCCATTTCATCGACATTGAGCTGGATCAGCGGCTCGCGGGCGACGTCGGCGAGGTTGATGCTGTCGTGTTCCAGCAGCGGGTGCTGGGCTGGCAGCCACAGGCGATGCGGCGAGTGGGTCAGGACTTCGGTCTGCAGGGCGTGGCGGTCTTCCAGGTTGGAGAGGATCAGCACGCCGACGTCGATCTCGCCGCTGACCAGCAGGTGCTCGATGTACGGGCGTTCGTCCTCGGTCACGCGGATTTCGACGTTGGGGTAGGCGCGCTGGAAACGGGTCAGCAGGTCGGCCAGGTAGTAACCGGCCACCAGGCTGGTCACGCCGACCGTCAGTTGCCCGCTGACCTGGTCGGTGCTCTGCTGCAGGCTGCGCTTGGCGTTGTCGACGGTGGCCAGGATCAGGTGCGCCTGGCGCAGGAACTGGTGGCCCTGGTGGGTCAGGGTCATGCCCTTGGCATGGCGGTTGAACAGGCTGACGCCGATTTCCTGTTCCAACTGCTGGATCGCCAGGGTCAGGGTCGACTGGGAAATGAACACCGCCTGGGCGGCGGCCGAGATCGAGCCGGTCTCGGCCACGGCGATGAAGTGGCGGATCTGACGCAGGGTCATCATGGCGGCGTTACCCTTGCCGGTTTTTTCGGCGAGTTGTTTTTATGGAGAGGCGCCAGTGTATATCTTTTTAATCGATAGCCTGATCGCTGAGTCAGGATTTGAGCGAAAACTACGCAACATCTGGAAGCACACTTGCCAACCACCGTCTGAAAGCTCGTTTTAACCTGTGGGCCTATTCGTCGTTTGCGGAGCGTGTCGATGAACACTCGCGGATTGCTCGATCAGTTGCTCAAGTCCGGTCAGGCGCTGTTGCAGAACCAGGCTGGTGGTTCACCGGGCCGGACCGCCGACAAGGGGATGTCGGGAAACCTGGGCAGCCTGTTGTCCGGTGCCGGTGGTGGTGCGCTGGCGGCCGGTGCCATGGGCCTGTTGCTGGGCAGCAAGAAGGCCCGCAAGGTCGGTGGCACGGTACTGACCTACGGTGGGCTGGCGGCGCTGGGTGTCCTCGCCTACAAGGCCTATGGCAATTGGCAGGCCCAGCAGGCCAGTGCGCCCCAGGCGGAACCCCGGACTCTCGATCGCCTGCCGGCGGCTCAAGTCGAACAGCATAGCCAGGCAATTCTCCAGGCACTGGTGGCCGCAGCCAAGGCTGATGGGCATGTCGATGCCCGGGAGCGGGAGCTGATCGAGGGTGAGTTCTCCAGGCTGGGCAGCGACCATGAATTGCAGCAGTGGCTGCATGCCGAGCTGAACAAGCCCCTGGATCCGGCCCAGGTTGCGCGGGCGGCGGCCACGCCGGAGATGGCCGCGGAAATGTACATGGCCAGTGTGCTGATGGTGGATGAAGAGCACTTCATGGAAAAGGCTTACCTGGACGAACTGGCGCGCCAGCTGCGGCTGGATCCGGGGTTGCGCCAGGAACTGGAGCGACAGGTTCGTCAGGCCGCCCTGCAGTGACGGGTCGCCCTAGCGAAAATCGGACAGCGCATCCTGCGCCTGATGGAAGTGTGCCTGGCCCTTGCCGGCATGCTTGGCCCGGTACAGGGCCTTGTCCGCCAATCCCAGCACGTCGCTGAGGTCGGGATCATCGAGCGGCCAGACCGCGCCGCCGATACTGCAACCGATGCGGGCCGGTACCTGGTGCAGCATGATCGAGTGCGACAGGCTGGCAAGCACCCGGTTGGCGATGACCCGGGCCTGGTTCTGCGCATCGCTGCGCGGCACCTGCAATACCATGAGGAATTCATCGCCGCCGAGCCGGGCTACCATGTCCCCTTCGCGCAGGCAGGTGCGCAGGCGGCGGGCCACCTCCTTGAGCAGTTCATCACCACCGGCGTGACCGAACTGGTCGTTGATCGGCTTGAAGCCATCCAGGTCCAGGTACAGCAGTGCCAGACAATTGTTCTGCGATTGGCTGCGTTGCTGTGCCCGTGGCAGGTACTTCTCCAGGGCCGCGCGGTTGGGCAGGCCGGTCAGTGCGTCATGGTGCGCCAGGCTCTCCATCACGCCCAGGGCGGTCTGGTGGTTGCTCAGGCTGTCCACCAGATGGCGGATCGACTGGCTCAACTGGGCAATTTCCCGGGTGCCGCGGATGTCCGGAATCTCCATCGATTCGCCGAGGCTCAGGCGGTCGGCCGCATTGGCGATGGCCTTCAGCGGCCGGGTGAACCAGGTCGCCAGCAGCCAGCCGATGAAGGCGATGATCACCGCCAGCGCGATACCCCAGACCAGGATGTCCCGTTGCAGCGCCTTGGCGGGAGCATAGGCTTCGTCGAGGCTTTGGCGGGTCACCACGGTCCAGCCCAGGCCCTTGTAGTTTTCGTAGCCGCGGCTCAGGGCCAGGCCGGTCAGGTAGTCATTGCCATCCGGCCAGCGCTGGACGGCCCAGCGTGGCTGCTGGCCGAGCCCTTCAAGCTGTGGCAGTTGCAGCACCTGGCCGATGGTTTCCCGAGGACCGAGCAGTACCCGGTGGTCGGCAGCGATGACGAAGAATTCGATTCTGCGTCGTTCCTGCATGGGCTGCATCAGCGACTGGCGCATGTCTTCGGCCCAGGCCCAGGAGAGGTGCGCGGCCAGCACGCCGATCGTCTTGCGGTCATCGCCGCTGGCGCCATTGAAGACCGGCAGGCTGATGTCGACGAACTTGAGGGTCTCGCCACTGGGGTTGGGCAGCAGTTTGGACAGCAGCACGGCATCGTGCACATCGCCGATGAAGACATGCTCGCGTCCCTCCTTGAATACCGGGCGTTGACTGATGCTGGTGCCTTGCAGGATGCCCCCGGTGGAGACCCTGACCAGGCCCGCGGTATCGGTCAGGCCGAGCCAGGCGATGTCCGGGAATTGCTCTTGCAGGTGGTCGAGCAACTGGCGAATCTGCGCCGGGTCGGAAGCCTCCTGCAGGACCTTGAGCTGGCTGATGACACTCAGCAGGTGAAAGCGGCTGGCCATGGCCCGGTCCAGCCGATCGGCCATCTGGTAGGAGACTTCTGCCAGGTCCTGGCCGATCTCGCCGCGCATCCGCACACTGGAGTCATGCCCGATGAACGAACCCAGCAGCCAGCTCAGCACGCTCACCAGCAGGGCGATGGCAAGTGCAAGGCGACTACGCAGGCTCGGCAGTACGGGCATCAAGCAGTTCCCATGATCGGTATGATCCAGTGATCGGTGTCATCAACGGCAACACTTCGCTTTTAACCACACAGGTGGGGCTTGTAGAGAATGTCGGCAAATCGCCGCTCAGGATTAGAAATCTCCTGTAAGTTATATTCCCTGCATTTGTAATCCCGGTCGTAGCCTGTGCATAAATGATGGCACACCCTCGGCTATACTGCCTTCCATTTGAAATGCTTCCCGAGGACTGATTGTGAAGAACTGGACTCTGCGCCAACGGATACTCGCGAGTTTTGCCGTCATCATCGCGATCATGTTGTTGATGGTTGTTGTCGCTTATTCCCGGTTGCTGTCGATCGAGTCCAGCGAGGAGAGCGTGCGCAGCGACGCCATTCCCGGCGTCTACTACAGCACCATGATCCGTAGCTCCTGGGTCGAGAGCTATGTGCTGACCCAGCAGTTGCTGGGCTTCAATGCCGATGGCGTGATCAGTGCCGCGGACCAGGAACAGTTCAAGAACTTCTCCAGCCGCCTGCTCGAACAGATCGACAACTACCAGAAGACTATCTACACCAAAGAAGACCAGGTGCAGTTCGATCTTTTCAAGCACGAGCACGAAAGCTACGCCAAGGCCCTGGCCACGGTGCTCGACCTCTACCAGCGCAAGCAGAACGATGAAGCGATCCGCCAGTTCAAGTTGCAGGTGACACCGGCCTGGATGAACGGGCGCAAGGAACTCAACGACATCATCGTCCAGAACAAGGGCGTGGCTGACACGGCCACCGATACCATCAGTGCCGCGGTGTCGTCGGCGAAGGTCAGCATGATCATTTCCCTGGTACTCGCCGTGCTTGCCGCCGGCCTGTGCGGCTGGTTGCTGATGCGGGTGATCACCTCGCCGATGCAGCGGATCGTCGAGATCCTCGAGATCATGCGCACCGGCGACATGAGCAACCGGCTGAACCTGGATCGCAAGGACGAATTCGGCTCGGTGGAAACCGGCTTCAACGACATGATGACCGAGCTGACGGCGCTGGTGTCCCAGGCCCAGCGTTCGGCGGTGCAGGTGACCACCTCGGTCACCGAGATTGCCGCCACCTCCAAGCAGCAGCAGGCCACGGCCACCGAGACCGCCGCCACCACCACCGAGATCGGTGCGACCTCGCGGGAAATCGCCGCGACCTCCCGTGACCTGGTCCGCACCATGACCGAAGTGTCGTCCGCCGCCGACCAGGCCTCGGTGCTCGCCGGTTCCGGTCAGCAGGGGCTGGCCCGGATGGAGGACACCATGCATTCGGTGATGGGGGCTGCGGAACTGGTGAACTCCAAGCTGGCGATCCTCAATGAGAAGGCCGGCAACATCAACCAGGTGGTGGTGACGATCGTCAAGGTCGCCGACCAGACCAACCTGCTGTCGCTCAACGCCGCCATCGAGGCGGAGAAGGCTGGGGAGTACGGTCGCGGTTTCGCCGTGGTCGCCACCGAGGTGCGCCGCCTGGCCGACCAGACGGCTGTCGCCACCTACGATATCGAACAGATGGTGCGCGAGATCCAATCGGCGGTGTCCGCCGGGGTCATGGGCATGGACAAGTTCTCCGAGGAGGTACGCCGCGGCATGTTCGAGGTGCAGCAGGTCGGTGAGCAGCTGTCGCAGATCATTCACCAGGTGCAGGCCCTGGCACCGCGCGTGCTGATGGTCAACGAAGGCATGCAGGCCCAGGCCACCGGTGCCGAGCAGATCAACCTCGCACTGGTGCAACTGGGGGATGCCAGCAGCCAGACCGTCGAGTCGCTGCGCCAGGCCAGTTTTGCCATCGACGAGCTGAGCCAGGTCGCGGTCGGCCTGCGCAGCGGCGTCTCGCGTTTCAAAGTCTGATGAGCGAGCTGCTGGCCAAGCGCGCTGCCAGCGCGCAGACCCGGGACAGCCTGTTCCTGGTCTTTCGCATTGGCAGTGAGCGCTACGCCCTGGAGGCCGTGGAAATCGCCGAAGTGCTGCCGTGCCTGCAACTCAAGGGCATCGCTCATGCGCCGGCCTGGGTCGCCGGGGTGTTCGCCCACCGCGGCGCGATGGTGCCGGTGATCGACGTCAGCGCCATGACCTTCGGCCAGCCCGCCGTGGCCCGTACCAGCACCCGGCTGGTGCTGGTGCACTACCGGCCGGGGCCGGATGCGGCCGACTATCGGCTTGGGCTGATTCTCGAGCAGGCCACCGATACCCTGCGTTGCAACCCGCAGGACTTCCAGCCCTATGGCCTGGACAATCGGCAGGCCCCCTACCTGGGACCGGTGCTGGAAGATGCGCAGGGCCTGGTGCAGCGCATCCGCCTCAAGGACCTGCTCAGCCCGGAGATTCGCGCCCTGCTGTTTCCCGACGCCGCCGAGGCCCCGTGATGAGTGCCGACCAGCGATTCTTCGACTTTCTCAAGGAGCGTATCGGCCTGGATGTCACCTCGGTCGGCCCGCTGATCATCCAGCGCGCCATACGCCAGCGCTGCACTCAGTTGCAGATGGAAACGTCCGACCAGTACTGGTCCCGGCTGCAGGGTTCGGCCGACGAGCAGCAGGCGCTGATCGAGGCGGTGGTCGTCCCGGAGACCTGGTTCTTCCGTTATCCCGAGTCGTTCGCGACCCTGGCCCGCCTGGCCCGTGAGCGCCAGGAGCAACTGCGCGGGATGCGCGCGCTGAAGGTTCTCAGCCTGCCGTGCTCCACTGGCGAGGAACCCTATTCGATTGCCATGGCCCTGCTGGATGCGGGCCTGGAACCGCACCAGTTCAAGGTCGATGGCCTGGACGTCAGCCCGGCGTCGGTCGAGCGGGCCCGGCGTGCAATCTATGGCAAGAACTCGTTCCGCGGCGAGGACATCGGCTTTCGCGAGCGGCATTTCACGGCACTCGACGAGGGACACCAGGTCAACGAACGGGTGCGCGAGCAGGTGCGACTGCGCACCGGCAATCTGCTGGAACCCGGGTTGCTGGGCGGCGAGGTCTATGACTTCGTGTTCTGCCGCAACCTGCTGATCTATTTCGACCTGCCGACCCAGCAGCAGGTCTTCGAGATTCTCAAGCGCCTGACCCATGTCGACGGTGTGCTGTTCATCGGCCCGGCCGAGGGTAACCTGCTGGGGCGGATGGGCATGCGTTCCATTGGTATACCGCAGTCGTTCGCCTTTCGTCGCCACTCGCCGGACGAGGTGGAGGCGGCCGCGGCCACCGCCGCCGTGTTTACCTCGCCCTTCGTGCCGCCACCGCTGCCGGTTCGCGCCCCGCCGAGCCCGGTAGCCGCGCCGAGGGCGCCACAGCGTCCGGTGCTGGCACCCGCGCCGCCGCCGGCGCCTACCGCCAGGCCGGTTGCACCGTCCGGCGATGCCGCAAGCCTGTTGGCGCGCA
Source organism: Pseudomonas vanderleydeniana (assembly GCF_014268755.2). Lineage (NCBI taxonomy): Bacteria > Pseudomonadati > Pseudomonadota > Gammaproteobacteria > Pseudomonadales > Pseudomonadaceae > Pseudomonas > Pseudomonas vanderleydeniana. Next base: position 1,509,817 of record NZ_CP077093.1, read on the forward strand.
TTGCCGAACTGGCCAACGAGGGGCGCAGCAGCGAGGCCCGCCAGGCCTGTGACAGTTTCCTGCGCCAATACGAACCGGTGGCCCAGGTGTTCTACTGGCTTGGCCTGCTGAGCGACGTGGCCGGCAGCGTGCAGGAGGCCCAGGGTTTCTATCGCAAGGCGTTGTACCTGGAGCCGCAGCACCCTGAAGCGCTGGCGCAACTGGCGGCCCTGCTGGCCGCCCAGGGGGATCTGGCGGGTGCCCGACGATTGCAGGACCGCGCGGCCCGCAGTGGGCGCGCGGCTGACAGTGAGCGTAAACGATGAGCGGCCTGACAGCCTTGAACCTGACCCATGAAGATGCCGAGGCCATCGACGACTGCTGGAACCGTATCGGTATTCACGGTGACAAGTCCTGTCCGTTGCTGGCGGACCATATCCACTGCCGCAACTGCGCGGTGTACTCCGCCGCCGCCACCCGCCTGCTGGACCGCTATACCTTGCGCCAGGAAAGTCGTGAGCAGGTGGTGGCACAGGAGGGCGAGGAGATCGCCACCCGCTCCCTGCTGATGTTCCGTCTGGGCGAGGAGTGGCTGGGCCTGGCGACCCGTTGCCTGGTGGAGATCGCTCCATTGCGTGCGATTCATTCATTGCCGCACCAGCGCTCGCGAGCACTGCTGGGCGTGGCCAACGTGCGTGGCGCGCTGGTGGCCTGCCTGTCGCTGGTGGAGCTGCTGGGGCTGGATGCCACGCTCACCGGCACCGCCGGTGCACGGGTCATGCCACGCATGCTGATCATTGCCGCCCAGGGCGGCCCGGTGGTGGTGCCGGTGGACGAGGTGGATGGTATTCACGCGATCGACCAGCGCCTGCTCGATGGCGCGTCCGCCGCAGGCCCGCAGGCCAGCGCCAAGTACACCCGGGGCGTGCTGTCGTTCAGGGGGCGCAGCCTGCGCTGGCTGGATGAAGAGCAATTGCTGTCGGCCGTGACACGGAGCCTGACATGACCCCCGATCAAATGCGCGACTCGTCGTTGCTCGAGCTGTTCAGCCTGGAGGCCGAGGCCCAGACCCAGGTGCTCAGTGCCGGCCTGCTGGCGCTGGAGCGCAACCCGACCCAGGCCGACCAACTCGAGGCCTGCATGCGCGCGGCCCACTCGCTCAAGGGCGCGGCGCGCATCGTTGGCGTCGATGCCGGGGTGAGCGTGGCGCACGTGATGGAGGATTGCCTGGTCAGCGCCCAGGAGGGCCGGCTGTTCCTGCAACCCGAGCATATCGACGCCTTGCTGCAGGGCACCGACATGCTCATGCGCATTGCCACGCCGGGCAGCGCCAACGTTGGGCCGGTGGATGTCGAAGCCTATCTGCTGTTGATGAAAACGCTGCTCGATCCTTCGGCCCTGAGTGCGCGTGTCGCCCCGCCCGCGTCACCGCCCGCGTCGACCGTGGAACCGGCGCCGAGCCTGCCTGTTGTGGCTGCCGAGCCCATGCCCGAACCGGTTGCGGCTGCGGTCGAGCCCGAACCTGCGGTGCAGCCGGGTAAACGCAGCACCGGCGAAGGCGGCGAGCGGGTGTTGCGGGTCACGGCCGAACGCCTTAACAGCCTGCTCGATCTGTCGAGCAAGTCCCTGGTGGAAACCCAGCGGCTCAAGCCCTACCTGGCCGGCCTGCAACGCCTGAGGCGCCTGCAGGGCAACAGCCAGCGCGCGCTGGACAGCCTGGGCGACCAGTTGAAACACCTGGGCCTGAGTCTGGAGGCCGAGCAAGCCCTGGCTGACGCCCGGCGCCAGTTGGCCGAGTCGCAGCAGATGCTGACCGCTCAGATTGCCGAGCTTGATGAATTCGGCTGGCAGGCCGGCCAGCGGGCCCAGGTCCTCTATGACACGGCCCTGGCCTGTCGCATGCGGCCTTTCGCCGATGTCCTGGGTGGGCAGGCGCGGATGGTCCGTGACCTCGGTCGCAGCCTGGGCAAGCAGGTGCGCCTGGAAATCGAGGGCGAGAAGACCCAGGTCGACCGCGATGTCCTGGAGAAACTCGAGGCACCGCTGACCCACCTGCTGCGCAATGCGGTCGATCACGGTATCGAGAGCCCGGAGCAGCGTGTATTGGCCGGCAAGCCCGCCGAGGGGCTGATCCGCCTGCGTGCCTCGCACCAGGCCGGGTTGCTGGTGCTGCAACTGCAGGACGATGGCGGGGGTGTCGACCTCGAGCGCCTGCGCCGCAGTATCGTCGAGCGCAAGTTGTCGCCGGCCGAAACCGCCGCGCAACTCAGTGAGGAGGAACTGCTGACTTTCCTGTTCCTGCCCGGTTTCAGCCTGCGTGACAAGGTCACCGAAGTGTCCGGGCGCGGTGTCGGGCTGGATGCGGTGCAGCACATGGTCCGGCAACTGCACGGCGCGGTCGTGCTGGAGCAGGTGGCCGGGCAGGGCAGTCGTTTCCACCTGGAAGTGCCGCTGACCCTGTCGGTGGTGCGCAGCCTGGTGGTCGAGGTCGGCGGTGAGGCCTATGCCTTCCCGCTGGCGCATATCGAGCGGATGCTCGACCTGCCGACGCAAGACATCGTGCAGTTGGAAGGTCGCCAGCATTTCTGGCACGAAGGCCGCCATGCCGGCCTGGTTGCGGCCAGCCAGTTGTTGCAACGGCCGGCCAGCGAGAGTGTGGGCGATACCCTCAAGGTCGTGGTGATCCGCGAACGGGATGCGGTCTACGGGCTGGCGGTCGAACGTTTCATCGGCGAGCGGACCCTGGTGGTGCTGCCGCTCGACCCACGCCTGGGCAAGGTCCAGGACATTTCCGCCGGGGCGCTGCTCGACGATGGTTCGGTGGCGCTGATCGTCGATGTCGAGGACATGCTGCGCTCGGTGGACAAACTGCTCAATACCGGTCGCCTGGAACGTATCGACCGGCGCAATCGCCAGGCCAGTGAAGTGGCGCGCAAGCGCGTGCTGGTGGTCGACGACTCGCTGACGGTACGCGAGCTGGAACGCAAGCTGCTGGTCAACCGTGGCTACGATGTGTCGGTCGCGGTGGACGGCATGGATGGCTGGAACGTCCTGCGCGCCGAGGATTTCGACCTGCTGATCACCGATATCGACATGCCGCGCATGGACGGTATCGAGCTGGTCACCCTGTTGCGTCGCGACAGCCGCCTGCAGTCCCTGCCGGTCATGGTGGTGTCCTACAAGGATCGCGAGGAAGACCGTCGACGTGGACTGGATGCCGGCGCCGACTATTATCTGGCCAAGGCCAGTTTTCATGACGACGCCCTGCTCGATGCGGTAATGGAACTGATAGGAGGCGCCCAGGGATGAAGATTGCGATCGTCAACGACATGCCGATGGCCGTCGAGGCCTTGCGTCGTGCCCTGGCGCTCGAGCCGGCGCACCAGGTGATCTGGGTGGCGAACAACGGCGCCGACGCGGTGAAGCAGTGCGCCGAGAACACGCCGGACCTGATCCTGATGGACCTGATCATGCCGGTCATGGATGGCGTGGAGGCCACGCGACGGATCATGGCCGAGTCGCCCTGTGCGATCGTCATCGTCACCGTCGACCGCCAGCAGAACGTGCACCGGGTATTCGAGGCCATGGGCCATGGCGCGCTGGATGTGGTCGATACGCCGGCCATTGGCGGGGGGAATCCCCGTGAGGCCGCCGCTCCGCTGCTGCGCAAGATCCTCAACATCAGTTGGCTGATCGGCCAGCGTGGCAGCCGTGTCCGCAGTGTTTCGGGCCCAAGTGAAAATGGCGGAAACCGCCAGAAGCTGGTGGCCATCGGTTCTTCGGCGGGCGGTCCGGCGGCCCTGGAAAGCCTGCTCAAGGGGCTGCCGGCGAATTTCCCCGCAGCGATCGTGCTGGTCCAGCATGTGGACCAGGTGTTCGCCGCCGGCATGGCCGAATGGCTGGGCAGCTCCTGCGGCTTGCCGGTACGCCTGGCCCGTGACGGCGAGCCGCCGCAGAACGGCACGGTGCTGCTGGCGGGGACCAACCACCATATCCGCCTGCTGCAGAACGGTACGCTGACCTACACCGCCGAACCGGTGAATGAAATCTATCGTCCATCGATCGATGTGTTCTTTGAAAGTGTCGCCAACTATTGGCAGGGTGACGCGGTGGGGGTACTGCTCACCGGCATGGGGCGCGATGGCGCCCAGGGATTGAAGTTGATGCGTGAGCGAGGCTATCTGACGATCGCCCAGGATCAGGACAGCAGCGCGGTATACGGGATGCCCAAGGCGGCAGCCGCCATCGATGCCGCGGTGGAGATTCGCTCACTGAACAGGATCGCGCCACGTTTGCTGGAGGTATTTCCAACATGAGCCTCATTACCGGCACGCATGGCTTGAATGCAGTGAATCAGGTGACCACGCATGAATGATTTAGAGCTGGAGGAGTTCAAACCCGCCGATGAAAACGCCGCGATGGTGCTGCTGGTCGATGACCAGGCCATGATCGGCGAGGCGGTGCGCCGGGGACTCGCCACGGAAACGAACATCGACTTTCATTTCTGTGCCGACCCCCACCAGGCTATCGCCCATGCGATTCGGATCAAGCCGACGGTGATCCTGCAGGACCTGGTGATGCCGGGCCTGGATGGCCTGACCCTGGTGCGGGAATACCGCAATCACCCGGCGACCAAGGACATCCCGATCATCGTGCTGTCGACCAAGGAAGACCCGCTGATCAAGAGCGCGGCGTTCGCCGCCGGGGCCAACGACTACCTGGTCAAGCTGCCGGACTCCATCGAGCTGGTGGCGCGGATCCGCTATCACTCGCGCTCGTACATGATGCTGCTGCAGCGCGATGCCGCCTATCGCGCCTTGCGCCTGAGCCAGCAGCAGTTGCTCGACACCAACCTGGTGTTGCAGCGGTTGATGAACTCCGATGGCCTGACCGGGCTGTCCAACCGCCGGCATTTCGACGAGTACCTGGAGCTGGAATGGCGGCGGGCCCAGCGCGAGCAGACGCAGTTGTCGCTGCTGATGATCGATGTCGATTACTTCAAGTCCTATAACGACAGCTTCGGCCACCTTGAGGGCGACGAGGCCTTGCGCCAGGTCGCCGGGGCGATTCGCGAGGCCAGCAGCCGGCCTTCGGACCTGCCGGCGCGCTACGGTGGCGAGGAGTTTTCGCTGGTATTGCCCAACACCTCGCACGGTGGTGCACGGCTGGTGGCGGAGAAACTGCGTCAGAGCGTGGCAGGCCTGAAAATCCCGCACCGGATGCCGAGCGAGGGTTCGGTGCTGACCATCAGCATTGGCCTGTCGACCATGGTCCCGCAGCAGGGCAGCCACTGCCGGGAACTGATCCTGGCCGCCGACAAGGGGCTGTACCTGGCCAAGCACAACGGGCGCAACCAGGTGGGTATCGGCCAGCAGTGAGCCGGACCGCGGTGGATTGGCGTGATGGCGGGCTTTGCCCCGCCAAGCGGGCTGCCGGGACGGTGACAATTGCGTTATACTCGCCGGCTTTCAAAAGTTCACCGACGAGTGCTGCCCGCCATGGAAATCAACCCGATCCTTAACAGTATCAAGGACCTGTCCGAGCGCTCCGAAACTATTCGGGGGTATCTTTGACTACGATCAAAAGCATGAGCGCCTGATCGAAGTCAACCGCGAGCTCGAAGACCCAAGCGTCTGGAGCAACCCCGAGTACGCCCAGAACCTGGGCCGCGAGCGTGCCACCCTGGCCCAGATCGTCGAGACCCTGGACGAGATGTCCAGCGGCCTGAGCGATGCCGGCGACCTGCTGGAAATGGCTGCCGCCGAGGAAGACCAGGGTGCGGTCGACGATGTCGCCGCCGAGGTCGAGCGCTTGCGCGAAATCCTCGAGAAGCTGGAATTCCGCCGGATGTTCAGCGGCGAGATGGACCAGAACCACGCCTACCTGGACATCCAGGCCGGTTCCGGGGGCACCGAGGCCCAGGACTGGGCCAACATCCTGCTGCGCATGTACCTGCGCTGGGCCGACAAGCGCGGTTTCGACGCGACCATCATGGAGCTGTCCGCCGGCGAAGTCGCCGGGATCAAGGGCGCGACCGTGCATATCAAGGGCGAGTACGCCTTTGGCTGGCTGCGCACCGAAATCGGCGTGCACCGCCTGGTGCGCAAGAGCCCGTTCGACTCCGGCAACCGTCGCCACACCTCGTTCTCCGCGGTGTTCGTCTCGCCGGAAATCGATGACAACATCGAAATCGACATCAACCCGGCGGACCTGCGGATCGATACCTATCGCTCCTCCGGTGCCGGTGGTCAGCACGTCAACACCACCGACTCGGCGGTCCGTATCACCCACGTGCCGACCAACACCGTGGTCAGTTGCCAGAACGAGCGTTCCCAGCACGCGAACAAGGACACCGCGATGAAGATGTTGCGGGCGCGCCTGTACGAGCAGGAAATACAGAAGCGCAACGCCGCTTCCCAGGCCCTGGAAGACTCCAAGTCGGATATCGGCTGGGGGCACCAGATCCGTTCCTACGTGCTTGATGCCTCGCGGATCAAGGACCTGCGGACCAACATCGAACGCAGCGACTGCGACAAGGTGCTGGACGGCGACATCGATGAATACCTGGTAGCCAGCCTCAAGCAGGGGCTGTAAGACGCTACTGTGGGAGCCGGCTTGCTGGCGATCCCCGGCCGCAGGCCGGGGGCAACGAACCTGTGATGGAAAATTTAAAGACATGAGCGACCAACAACTCGACCCGCAAGCCCTGCAACAGGAAGAAAACACCCTGATCGCCCTGCGCAAGGAAAAGCTTGCCGCCGAGCGCACCAAGGGCAATGCCTTCCCCAACGACTTCCGTCGCGACGCCTACTGTGAAGACCTGCAGAAACAGTACGCCGACAAGACCAAGGAAGAGCTGGCAGAGGCGGCGATCCCGGTCAAGGTTGCCGGTCGCATCATGCTCAACCGTGGCTCGTTCATGGTGATCCAGGACATGTCCGGGCGCATCCAGGTCTACGTCAACCGCAAGACCCTCTCGGAAGAGACCCTGGCGGCGGTGAAGACCTGGGACCTGGGTGACATTATCAGCGCCGAGGGCACCCTGGCCCGTTCCGGCAAGGGCGACCTGTACGTCGAAATGACCGACGTGCGCCTGCTGACCAAGTCGCTGCGCCCGCTGCCGGACAAGCACCACGGCCTGACCGACACCGAGCAGCGCTATCGCCAGCGCTACGTCGACCTGATCGTCAACGAGGAAACCCGCCAGACCTTCCGCGTGCGCTCGCAAGTCATCGCCCACATCCGCAGCTTCATGATGAAGCGCGACTTCATGGAAGTGGAAACGCCGATGCTGCAGACCATTCCGGGCGGTGCCGCGGCCAAGCCGTTCGAAACCCACCACAACGCGCTGGACATGGGCATGTACCTGCGCATCGCGCCCGAGCTGTACCTCAAGCGCCTGGTGGTCGGTGGCTTCGAGCGGGTGTTCGAGATCAACCGCAACTTCCGTAACGAAGGTGTTTCGACCCGGCACAACCCCGAGTTCACCATGCTCGAGTTCTACCAGGCCTACGCCGATTACGAAGACAACATGGATCTGACCGAAGAACTGTTCCGTGAACTGGCCCAGGCCGTTCTGGGCAGCACCGACGTGCCGTACGGCGACAAGGTGTTCCACTTCGGCGAGCCGTTCGCGCGCCTGTCGGTGTTCGACTCGATCCTCAAGTACAACCCGGAACTGACCGAAGCCGACCTGCTGGACGTCGACAAGGCCCGCGAAATCGCCAGGAAGGCTGGCGCCAAGGTGCTCGGCCACGAAGGCCTGGGCAAGCTGCAGGTGATGATTTTCGAAGAACTGGTCGAGCACAAGCTGGAGCAGCCGCACTTCATTACCGAGTACCCGTTCGAAGTCTCGCCGCTGGCTCGTCGCAACGACAAGAACCCGAACGTCACCGACCGCTTCGAGCTGTTCATCGGTGGCCGCGAAATCGCCAACGCCTACTCGGAGCTCAACGACGCCGAGGATCAGGCCGAGCGCTTCAAGGCCCAGGTGGCGGAGAAGGATGCCGGTGATGACGAAGCCATGCACTACGACGCCGACTTCGTCCGCGCCCTGGAGTACGGCATGCCGCCGACGGCGGGTGAAGGGATCGGTATCGACCGCCTGGTGATGCTGCTGACCAACGCGCCGTCGATCCGCGACGTCATCCTGTTCCCGCACATGCGGCCGCAAGCATAAGATCGTCGTTGAAAAAGCCGCCCTCGCAAGGCGGCTTTTTTATGGGCTGTTGGTACTGATGTTTCAGATTATTACAAGAGAGGAATACCTGTAGTGGACCGTGCAATGGCTCAAGAAGGGGCTGCTGGTGTAGCCAGCGCGTTGGCTGAAAGCGTTCAGTACCAGGGACGCAAGGCCAGCCGACAGGGCAGTGAGCAACGGCGACAGGACATTCTCAATGCAGCCATGCGGATCGTCGTGCGTGACGGCGTCCGCGGCGTGCGCCACCGTGCGGTGGCTGCCGAGGCGGGTGTGCCGTTGTCGGCCACCACCTACTATTTCAAGGATATCGATGACCTGCTGACCGATACCTTTGCCCAATACGTCGAACGCAGCGCGGCCTACATGGCCAAGCTGTGGGAGAACAACGAAGGCCTGCTGCGCGAGATGGTCGCCTACGGTGATGGCAGCCCGGCCTCGCGGGCGCAACTGGCCGATGAAATCGCCCGGTTGACCGCCGACTATGTCCAGCGTCAGTTGCACAACCGGCGCGAGTACCTGATGGCCGAGCAGGCGTTTCGCCAGGAGGCGCTGCTCAACCCGCGCCTGGCGCAGCTGGTGCGCGCGCACCAGCAGATTCTCCTGCGTGGCTCCTGCCAGTTCTTCCAGGTGCTGGGCTCCAGGCAGCCGGAGCAGGATGCCAAAGTGTTGACGGCGATTATCGGACGGATGGAATATCAGGGCCTTCTTGACGAGGCTGAGCCCGAGAGCGAGCAGGATCGACTCGGGATTCTCACCCGTTACATGCACCTGGTGCTGGCCTCCGTCTAAGCTAGTGGGCGCGGCCATTCACCGCAGCAACGATCAGGAGTTTTTCTTGGACGAGTACCAGCAGACGATACGCAGCCTGTCCGACCGCATTGTGCTGGCGCAGACACCGATTCGCGTGCTCGATGCGGTGAAGTGGGACGAGAACATCCGCAAGGGCTTTCTCAAGGCCAAGGGCAAGGAAATGCCGGCGGTGGATCGTGACTACTACACGTCGCGGCCACTGTCGTTCGACTCCGGCGCGGTCAAGCTCGAACTGCAGAACATCGAGCGCGATATCACCCGTCAGCTCGGCCAGTTCAGCCCGGTCGGGCAGATCATGCGGCGCATGTGCAAGGAGTACCGCATGGTGGTGCGCATGCTCGAAGCGCGTGGTACCCCGGATTTCGGACTGATCTCCCAGGAGCTCTACGGCGCTGCTTCCGACGCCTTCCACGCCGGTGACCCGACCCTGGCCGACCTCGGCCTGATGCTGTCCGACTACCTGAACAATATCGACGGTCGTGGCGACCTCAAGGACGAACCCAAGACCCTGACGGCCAAGGATGCCGTCGACATGCTGCAGCGGCGGCTGAACAAGGTGTTCGGCGAGGCCGAGGAAACCATCCGGGTGTTCGAGTCCGACGGTATCGTCGCCGATGCGGCGGCGGGAGCCGACTACATCAAGATCCGCGCCGATGCGCTGTTCAACTCGCGGGATGTGCGGGCGCTGGAGGTGCACGAGGGGCTGGTGCACGTCGGTACCACGCTCAATGGCCTGAACCAGCCGATTTGCACCTTCCTGTCCAAGGGCCCGCCCTCGTCGACGGTGACCCAGGAAGGCCTGGCGATCCTGATGGAAATCATCACCTTCGCGTCCTATCCGAGTCGCCTGCGCAAGCTGACCAACCGCACTCGCGCCATCGACATGGTCGAGCAGGGCGCGGACTTCCTCCAGGTGTTCGAGTTCTTCCGCGAGCAGGGCTTCGAAATGGCCGAGAGCTATGGCAACGCCAGCCGGGTGTTCCGCGGTTCGGTGCCGAATGGGCTGCCGTTCACCAAGGACCTGTCGTACCTGAAGGGGTTCATCATGGTCTACAACTACATCCAGCTGGCCGTGCGCAAGGGCAAGCTGGAACAGGTGCCGCTGCTGTTCTGCGGCAAGACCACCCTGGAAGACATGCGCACCCTGCGCCAGTTGGTGGACGAGGGCCTGGTGGCACCGCCGAAATACCTGCCGGAGCAGTTCCGCGACATGAACGCGCTGTCGGCCTGGATGTGCTTCAGCAACTTCCTCAATCACCTGAGCCTGGACCGGATCGAGGCGGACTACTCCAATATCCTCTGATCCATGACTTTACGCCGTCCCTGTAGGAGCAGGGCTTGCCCGCGAAGAGGTCGTCCCTGGAGACATGGGGCGACTTGACTGACGCTTTCGCGGGCAAGCCTCGCTCCTGCACCGGCGGTGTCGTGGCCACTGAATTCCGTGAGGTTTCAACCGGATGAGAACCCTCGGCATCCTTTGCCTGCTCCTGGCCCTCAATGGCTGCAGCTCGCTGCTGTTCTACCCTGAACCCGGCCTGCCGTTCACCCCGGACAAGGCGCACCTGGCCTACCGCGACGTCACCCTGACCACCGCCGACGGCACCCGCCTGCGCGCCTGGTGGCTGCCGGCCAAGGCCGGAGTGCCGGTCAAGGGCACGGTGCTGCACCTGCACGGCAATGGCGGCAACCTGTCCATGCACCTGGGCGGCAGCTGGTGGTTGCCGGAGCAGGGCTACCAGGTGCTGCTGGTCGACTACCGCGGCTATGGCGTGTCCGAGGGCGAGCCGAGCCTGCCGGCGGTCTACCAGGACATCGAGGCGGCTTTCCAGTGGCTGGAGCGAGCGCCGGAAGTCCAGGGCAAGCCGCTGGTGCTGCTGGGCCAGAGCCTGGGCGGGGCGATGGCGGTGCATTACCTGGTCGAGCACCCCGGCTACCAGCCGCGTCTCAAGGCACTGGTGCTCGATGGCGTGCCTGCCAGCTATCGTGCGGTGGGGCGATTCGCCCTGGGCAGTTCCTGGCTGACCTGGCCGTTCCAGGTGCCACTGTCCTGGCTGGTGCCGGATGGCGACAGCGCGATCCATGCCATGCCGCAACTGGCCGGCGTGCCCAAGCTGATCTTCCAGAGCATCGACGATCCATTGGTGCCGATGAACAACGGTATTGTCCTGTATCAGGCCGCGCCGCCACCCAGAGTGCTACAACTGACCCGCGGCGGGCATGTGCAGACCTTCGCCGATCCGACCTGGCGCCAGGTGATGCTGCGCTACCTCGAGGACCCGCAACATTTCGACGGCCTGCGCCGTCTGGGCGAGATCCCCAATTATCCCGCTGCCCCGAATTCGACTGTTGACCCAGAGAGCCCGCAATGACCGAAGAACGCAACGCCATTCCCCTGATCATCACCGGTATCTGCAGCATCATCGGCACCGTGGGCTGCCTGTGGTACTACGGCTACCTGCATTTCGCCAAGCCGGAGGATGCGTTGGAGCTCAACCAGTTCACCATGCTCAAGACCATCCCGGGGGAGGACTACAAGGTCTCGCTGACACCGGCCAACCAGGTGGCGCAGTGCATCGATGGCGTGCTGGTGCTGTTCGACACCGAGCAGAAGGGCTTGACCGGCGTGCTGGTCAACGACAAGAAGCAGGCGGTGCGCTGCATGGGCCAGGAGACGCCCAAGCTGGAGCAGTAAGCTGCCGGTTGGCGCATGAATGTGAAAAAGCCCCGCCTGATCGGATCAGGCGGGGCTTTTCATTGGCGCTGCGAACGATCAGTAGTTGCTGCTGACCGAGGAGCGTGGCGCGACGGGCTGGTTGTCGTTGGAGATGGTCACTTCCACGCGACGGTTCATCGCCCGGCCGGAGACGCTGCCGTTATCCGCGACCGGATACTCCTTGCCATAGCCCTGGGTGACGATGCGGGTCGGGTCGACGCCCATCTTGATCAGGGCCACCTGGACCGAAGCCGCACGGCGTTCGGACAGGCTCTGGTTGTAGGCGGCGGTGCCGGTGCTGTCGGTGTAGCCCTCGACGATCACCTTGCGGTCCGGGTTCTGCTGGAGGAACTGCGCCAGCTTGTTGACGTTGACCAGGCCGTTGGACTTGAGGTCGGCCTTGTTGGTGGCGAACAGCACGTCGCCGAAGGTCACCAGGGTGCCGCGGTCGGTCTGCTTGGCGTTGAGGCTGTCCTGCAACTGCTTGATCTGCGCATCGCGGGCGTCCAGGCGGGCCTGGGCCCGTTGCGCGGCGGCGTTCTTCAGGTTGGCTTCGGCAGTGCGCAGGGCAATGGTCTGCTTGGCGACTTCGACGCGCTGGTTGGTCAGGTAGGCCAACTGGTCGACGGTCTTTTCATCCTCGCGGTTCTGGTAGGCCTTGTCCGCCTTGTCCAGGTAGTCGCTGGCGTCCTTGGTTTCCAGGGCTGCCACCTTGCTCGCCTGCGGGTTGGCCTGCAGGCCGGAGAAGTTGGTACGAGCCTGTTCCAGGTTGGCGTTGGGCGGCGTGGAGCAGGCGGCCAGGCCGACACTCAGAGCCAGGAGGGCGGGGATCATCAGTTGATTGCGCATAATGTTCGTCCTTTATTCTGTCCGTTGAAACTTCAGGCTGCGGGAGGGCTTATTGCGCCGGCTGCACGATGGGGCGCTGGCTCTCCTGACGCAGTTCCTGAACGCCTTTCTGGGCATCCTTCACGGCAAGCTCGGCCTTGGCGGCCTGGGCCTTGCGTTCGGCGACGCGGGCATCCCATTCGGCCTGTTCGGCCAGGCGACGGGCGTCGTCGTACTTCTTGTCATGCATGGCCAGTTCGGCCTGCTTGAGCTTGTCCTGGGCCGATTTCATTTCCACGGCAGCGTACTCGGTGCCACCGGCGCTGACCGCGCTGTTGACGGCAGACTGGGTCACCGCATATTGCTCGCTGGGCGGATTGCCGGCACAGCCGGCCAGGATGAAGCTGGTCCCCAGTGCCAGGGCGGCCAGTTTCAGCCCGCGCAGGTGGTGGAACGAGGATGTGACTGTGCTGGTTTTCATGGTCTTCAACTCCATTGGATAGCTCCTGAAAAACATCAATCCCCATCACGGTCCAGAAGGGTTCAGCGCAGGTCCCGCGGTGTTGGCCGGGCATGAATCACAGCAGCTGTTCCGGTGATGGCTACTGGCTGTGACCCGAGGCTTTTTTGAATAGTTCAGCAGAGATGGCTAATCGCCCAAAAAAAATGCTGACTGATCGGTCAATGCCGAAAAACTGAACTTCTGCGTGGCGCAGCGGTATTCCCGGCTCAGCTGGGAGCCAGGAATAACGCGGCTTGCAGGAAAAGGATGGGGGTGTGTCAGTGCTTGGATCCGTCGGTCCCGGAGGACAGGTTATGCAGATGGCGACGTGACAGCGTGAGGAACCGCGGGGTCGCCCCGACGTCTTCGTACAGCGGATCACCTTCCTCGTCGGTGGCGACCACATGCTGGCCCTGGACATAGGGGAAACTCGCCTCGAGTTCCTCCAGGGCGGCGCCGATCAGTTCACCGAGCAACTCCTCGGGGCTGCGCTTGGGGTACATCTCGGTGATTGCGGCAAGGCGGGCAGCGGCCTCCATGTCCAGATGAACGGCGTAGCCGGTGTCGGTCAGGCGACCCTTGGCATTCTCTTCCCAGTACTGGGCCAGCTCACGGATTTTCATAACGACCTCGATTGGCGCCCGCTGGTGGCGGGGATGGAGGAGTGACCGTGCTGGCGGCTGCGCCGGGCCGGCCATCAGTCCCGGGTGGGGGCTGCTCACTCATCAGACTAGCTGTTGGCGGTGAGGTTCGACTGGGAATTTTCCGTTTGTCGTGATCGCTTTGCCGGCTTGTAAGCACTTGGCGCCGTGGTGCACTCTTGGGAGCAGGGAAGCGTCCCAAAGTCCGCCGGAGAGCCTGCCGATGTCAGATATCGATGTGCGTTTGCGTGAAGACGTTCACCTGCTGGGTGAGTTGCTGGGCAATACCATCCGTGACCAGCACGGTGATGAGTTCCTCGACAAGATCGAGCGTATTCGCAAGAGCGCCAAGGCCGATCGCAGCGATGCGGCCAGTACCGAGCTGAGTGCCAGCCTCGACGATCTCGGTGACGACGAGTTGCTGCCGGTGGTCCGGGCGTTCAACCAGTTCCTCAACCTGGCGAACATCGCCGAGCAGTACCAGCTGATCCACCGGCGTGACGAGTCCCAGCCGGCACCGTTCGAGGCGCGTGCCCTGCCGGAGCTGCTCGCCCGCCTGCAGGCTGAAGGCCATGATCACGACTCACTGGCGCGGCAACTGGCCCGCCTGGATATCGAGTTGGTGCTGACGGCTCACCCAACCGAAGTGGCGCGGCGCACTCTGATCCAGAAATATGACGCGATCGCCGCGCAACTGGCGTTGCAGGACCATCGCGACCTGACCGGCGCCGAACGCGAACAGATCCGCCAGCGCCTGCAGCGACTGATTGCCGAAGCCTGGCACACCGAGGAGATTCGCCGCACCCGGCCGACCCCGGTGGATGAGGCCAAGTGGGGTTTTGCGGTGATCGAGCATTCGCTCTGGCAGGCGATTCCGAATTACCTGCGCAAGGCCGACGAGGCCCTGCATGCCGCCACCGGCCTGCATCTGCCGCTGGAGGCGGCGCCGATCCGCTTCGCTTCCTGGATGGGCGGCGACCGTGACGGCAACCCCAATGTCACGGCCAGGGTGACCCGTGAAGTCTTGCTGCTGGCGCGCTGGATGGCCGCCGACCTGTACCTGCGCGATGTCGATCACCTGGCCGCTGAGCTGTCGATGCAGCATGCCAGCGAAGCCCTGCGGGCCCAGGCCGGCAACAGCGCCGAGCCCTATCGCGCGGTGCTCAAGCAGTTGCGCGAGCGGTTGCGCGCAACCCGGCAGTGGGCGCATGACTCGCTGGCGTCGACGCAGCCGGCTTCGGAGCAGGTCCTGCAGCACAATCACGAACTGCTGGGGCCGTTGCAACTGTGCTACCAGTCCCTGCATGAGTGCGGCATGGGCGTGATTGCCGACGGGCCATTGCTCGACTGCCTGCGGCGGGCGGTGACCTTCGGCCTGTTCCTGGTCCGCCTGGACGTGCGCCAGGATTCCTCGCGGCATGCCGCGGCCATGAGCGAAATCACCGACTACCTGGGCCTGGGGCGTTATGAAGATTGGGATGAGGATGCCCGGCTGACCTTCCTGATTCGCGAACAGGGCAACCGTCGACCGCTGTTGCCTGCCTGCTTCAAGCCGTCGGCGGACACCGCCGAGGTGCTGGCGACCTGCCGCGAGATCGCTGCGGCGCCGGCGGCCTCCCTCGGTTCCTATGTCATCTCCATGGCTGGCGCGGCGTCCGATGTGCTGGTGGTGCAGCTGTTGCTCAAGGAGTGTGGGGTGCTGCGGCCGATGCGCGTGGTGCCGCTGTTCGAGACCCTGGCCGACCTGGACAATGCCGGGCCGGTGATGGAGCGCCTGCTGTTGCTGCCCGGTTATCGCTCACGCCTGCAGGGGCCGCAGGAAGTGATGATCGGCTATTCCGACTCGGCCAAGGATGCCGGTACCACGGCGGCGGCCTGGGCCCAGTACCGTGCCCAGGAGCGGCTGGTGGAGATCTGCCGCGAACAACAGGTCGAGCTGCTGCTGTTTCACGGTCGTGGCGGTACCGTCGGCCGTGGCGGTGGCCCGGCTCACGCGGCGATCCTGTCGCAGCCGCCAGGCTCGGTGGCAGGGCGTTTCCGCACCACCGAGCAGGGCGAGATGATCCGCTTCAAGTTCGGCCTGCCGGACATCGCCGAGCAGAACCTCAACCTGTACCTGGCGGCCGTGCTCGAGGCCACCTTGCTGCCGCCGCCGTTGCCGCAACCGGCCTGGCGCAAGCTGATGGACGAACTGGCGGTGGACGGCGTGCGCGCCTACCGTGCCGAGGTACGCGACAACCCGCAGTTCGTCGAGTACTTCCGCCAGTCGACCCCGGAACAGGAGCTCGGGCGCCTGCCGCTGGGCAGCCGGCCGGCCAAGCGCCGCGCGGGTGGGATAGAAAGCCTGCGGGCGATTCCGTGGATCTTCGGCTGGACCCAGACGCGGTTGATGCTGCCGGCCTGGCTTGGCTGGGAGACGGCCCTGCGCCATGCGCTGGAGCGCGGGCAGGGCAAGCTGCTCGAGCAGATGCGCGAGCAGTGGCCGTTCTTCCGCACCCGTATCGACATGCTGGAGATGGTCCTGGCCAAGGCCGACAGCGATATCGCCCGATCCTACGACGAGCGCCTGGTGGAGGCGGAGCTGCTGCCGCTGGGTGCGCACTTACGCGACCTATTGTCGCAGGCGTGCTCGGTGGTACTGGGATTGACCGGCCAGTCGCAACTGCTCGCCCACAGTCCCGAGACCCTGGAGTTCATTCGCCTGCGCAATACCTACCTGGACCCGCTGCATCTGTTGCAGGCCGAATTGCTGGCACGTACGCGACGCCAGGAAAGTGCCCAGGACAGCCCTCTGGAACAGGCTTTGCTGGTGTCCGTGGCGGGTATCGCCGCAGGGCTGCGCAATACCGGCTGAGGTCGTGGGGCGGTCGAGCGGCAGGCGCAGGGGTGGGTACGACCGTCCGGTCAGGCATGGCCGTACCCGGCTGCTCGATACTTTGTGGTCGGGTTGCGACCCGCGGTAGCAGGTTTGTGCCGTCGCGTCGGCTCGACTCCTTGCGACTTTGGGCGGCTTGTGTGGGGTCGGTCGGCTGTGTATCTTGATCAGCCCTTGGCCGTTTGGGCGGCTGTTACCCTATATGTTGAGATTGGCCCCAAGAGGCGAATCCGAGCGTTTCTAAATAAAAAATTGAGGAGCACATCGATGCGCGTCATTCTGCTGGGAGCTCCCGGGGCCGGTAAAGGTACTCAGGCTAAGTTCATCACCGAGAAATTCGGCATCCCGCAAATCTCCACTGGCGACATGCTGCGTGCCGCGGTCAAGGCCGGCACCGAGCTGGGCGTCAAGGCCAAGGGCATCATGGATGCCGGTGGCCTGGTGTCCGATGACCTGATCATCGCGCTGGTCAAGGACCGTATTGCCCAGGCCGACTGCGCCAAGGGCTTCCTGTTCGACGGCTTCCCGCGCACCATTCCCCAGGCTGAAGCCCTGGTGCAGGCCGGTGTCGAGCTGGACCACGTGGTCGAGATCGCCGTCGACGACGAAGAGATCGTCCAGCGTATTGCCGGCCGTCGCGTCCACGAAGCTTCCGGTCGCGTGTACCACGTCGTCTACAACCCGCCAAAGGCTGAAGGCAAGGACGACGTGACCGGCGAAGACCTGGTTCAGCGCAAGGACGACACCGAGGAAACCGTTCGTCACCGCCTGTCGGTCTATCACTCCCAGACCAAGCCGCTGGTGGACTTCTACCAGAAGCTGTCGGCTGCCCAGGGCAAGCCGAAGTACAGCCACATCGCTGGCGTCGGTTCGGTTGAAGCGATCACCGGCAAGGTGCTCGAAGCGCTGAACTGATCATCGCATTGCCTCTCTACAACAGCCCGCTTGCGGGCTGTTGTTGTTTATACTGTCGAACTTTTTCATTCTGACCTGACGGAAACATCGATGAGCACCTTGCTGGCCCTGGACACCGCGACTGAAGCTTGCTCCGTTGCCTTGCTGCACGACGGCAAGGTGACGAGCCACTATGAGGTGATCCCACGCCTGCATGCGCAGAAGCTGCTGCCGATGATCCAGCAGTTGCTGGCGGATGCCGGGATCGGCCTGTCGGCGTTGGATGCCATCGCCTTCGGACGTGGGCCGGGTGCCTTTACCGGCGTGCGAATCGCCATCGGCGTGGTCCAGGGCCTGGCGTTCGCCCTGGATCGTCCGGTGCTGCCGGTGTCCAACCTGGCAGTGCTGGCCCAACGGGCATTGCGCGAGCAGGGTGCCCGCCAGGTTGCGGCGGCCATCGATGCGCGGATGGATGAGGTGTATTGGGGCTGCTATCGCGAAGAGGCCGGCGAGATGCGCCTGGCCGGTCTCGAGGCCGTATTGCCACCGGAAGTCGCGGCGTTGCCGGAGGGGGCCGTTGGCTCCTGGTTCGGTGCGGGGACCGGCTGGGGCTATGGCGAGCGGATCAAGGTCGCACTGAGCGGCCAGGATGCCGGCATGCTGCCCGATGCCCAGGACCTGCTGGCCCTGGCGCGTTTTGCCTGGGCGCGCGGTGAAGCCATCGTGGCCGACCAAGCCCAGCCGGTCTACCTGCGTGACAAGGTCGCCACCCCCAAGGCCCGCTGAAGCCAGGGTAAATTTTTCAAGCTACACTGAAGCTTGAAGCCGGGCGCTCGGGATGTCGCTCGTAGCAGTCAAAAATGTGCCGTACGTCATGTTTTGCACACGCAGGCGGCGTTGTGTGAAAACCTTTTATTGGTTATGTGGTCTGGTTATCACTTGGACAATAGCCACGTACGGCAAGTACTGCTAAATTGCCATCATCGATACCGAGCATGCCACCAATGCGTATAGACGGCGTTTCCTCACAGTCCTATTCCATCAAGCGCAAGCCCCGCAAGGGCGGCGTGGTGCTGGATGCCGATGAGGAACTGCTGAGCGGCGACAGCGATGACCTCTCCGAGGTCGCTGCCCGTGCCGAGGCTGCCGGTGAGCGCCTGGCCAACCTGCCGGCCCGTCCGCAGGACATGATCTTCCACCGTTCCATGAGCCGGAGCGTCGCTACCGCGCTGGCCAGCTACCTGACCACCGCCGGTTTCGTCGAGTGGGACATGGAAGTGTTGGGTCTGGACCTGCATATCTGATCTAATCGGTGGCATGACCGATTCCGTTATTCCCTACTACCTGGGTTGTCCGTCCTGGAGTGAAAACGCCTGGCGCGAGTTCCTGTATCCGGAAAACGCCCGTCCGACGGACTTTCTCGTCCTCTACAGCCAGGTCTTCAACGCTGTCGAAGGCAATACCACGTTCTACGCCCGGCCGGCGCCGAGCACGGTGGAACGCTGGGCGCAGACCATGCCAGGACATTTCCGCTTCACGGCCAAATTTCCCCGGGACATCAGCCATGGTGGCGACTTGCGCGCGCAACTGCCAGCGGCCGAGGAATTCCTGCAATTGCTCAAGCCTTTGGGCGCGCGGGTATCGCCGCTATGGCTGCAATTGCCGGCGAGTTTCGCGCCGCAACGGTTGAGCGAACTGGCCGGTTTCATCGATGATCTGCAGCAGCCGCTGGCCATCGAGGTCCGCCATCCGGAGTTCTTTGCCAAAGGCGATGCCGAGCGGATGCTCAATCGCCTGTTGCTCGATCGTGGGGTGGAGCGTATCTGTCTCGATCCGCGGGCGCTGTTCAGTTGCACCTCGACCGAGCCGGCGGTGCTGCATGCCCAATCGAAGAAACCCAGGGTGCCGCCCCGTCCGGCCGCCTTCACCCAGTTCCCGCAGGTTCGCTTCATCGGTCACCCGGAACTGGCGGCGAACGAGTCCTTCCTGACGCCCTGGGTCGAGAAGGTGGCCGTCTGGATCGAGGAAGGGCGCACGCCCTATATCTTCCTGCACACCTCGGACAACCTGTTGGCGCCGAAACTGGCGCAGCGCTTTCATGAGCGCCTGCAGGAACGTTTGCCTGGCCTGCCAGCCCTGCCTGAGCTATACAGAGAGCCCGCTGCGGAGCAACTCGGTCTGCTCTGACGCTTCCCGTTTCTTCTGCCAGGAGTTGCTCCCATGGATGCGCAAACCCTTCGAGCCCAAGCTTTCAAGGCCCTGCACGAGCGTGCCGGGGCCTTCGTGATGCCTAATCCCTGGGATGCCGGTTCGGCGAAGATGCTGGCGGCGCTGGGCTTCGAAGCCCTGGCCACGACCAGTGCCGGGCTGGCCTTTTCCCTGGGGCGTCCGGACGCCGAGGGTGCGGTCAGCCGGGCCGATGCCCTGGAGAACGCCCGACTGATTGCCAGGGCCACGACGTTGCCGGTGGCGGCGGACCTGGAGAACGGCTACGCCGACAGCCCCGAAGGGTGCGCCCAGACCATTCTGATGGCGGCCGAGGTCGGCCTGGTTGGCGGTTCCATCGAGGATGCCACGGGCAATCCCGAAGAGCCGATCTACCCCTTTGCGCTGGCGGTCGAGCGGGTCGAGGCGGCGGTGGCGGCGGCGCGCAGCCTGCCGTTTGATTTCACCCTGACCGCTCGGGCGGAGAACTTTCTGGTCGGGCGGCGGGATCTGGATGACACCATCCGCCGCCTGCAGGCGTTTGCCGAGGCCGGGGCCGACGTGCTTTACGCCCCCGATCTGAGCACGGCCGAGGAAATTCGCGCGATCGTCAAGGCGGTAGCGCCCAAGCCGGTCAATGTGCTGATGTCCGGTGGCATAGCGTTGTCGGTGGCGGACCTGGGGGCATTGGGGGTCAAGCGTATCAGCGTCGGTTCGGTGCTGGCGCGGGCGGCGTACGGGGCGTTCTACCAGGCGGCGCAGGAGATCCGCGGGCAGGGCACCTTCGGTTTTGCCGAACAGGCCATGCCGTTCGGCAGGATCAACCAGATGTTCAAGGGCTGAAGTGGGCGATGGCGGTTCAGGCCGCCAGGCGCAGGTTGTGCGCCACCAGCGGGCGCGCCCAGTTCTGGTCGTAGTCCAGGGCCTGCTGTTGCTTGACCAGGGTCTGTTCGTCGTAGGGCAGCGCCGGCTTCGGCAGCAGGTCGAGTTCGAGCTCGGCAATCGGTAGGTGCAGCGGGCGTTTTTGCGGTGCCGGGCCAGGCGAGGGTTGGGGCTGGCCGGCCGTGAGTACGATCGGGCGAACCCATTCGCTCTCGAAATCCTGTTGGCGCTGCTGGGCGATGATTTCGTCGTCGGGGTAGGGCGGGGCCGGTTTTTTCAGCAGGTCGAGTTCGAATTCGGCGATCGGCAGGAACAGCGGTTCCGGTGGCCGCACCGGGTTGTCGGTGATTTCGCAGTGCAACTGCTCGACGATCTGCGCCAGTGTCTCGGCGCCTGCGGTCGGTTCGATCGGACCATCGACCGGCAGCTCGGCCACTGCCTGTTTCGGCGCATCTCCCACCTGCTCGGCCATCGCCCGGGCGAAAAAGTCCTGCCACAGGTGGCTGACGCCACTCAGTGCCTGGGAGTTTCGCAGGCCGTAATCGCCGACGGGCGACAGATAACCTATGGATGTGCGCTGAATGTCTGACATGGCTCTCGGTCGTGGCCCCAGCTCTGGCAAAATGCCGAATCATTCTGTTATCGGCCGTTTTTGCCGATCATTAAATTTTTGAGCGTGTTTTTCATGAGTGAGCAGCAAACGGCCGTGCGGATCCGAGTCGAAGCCTTGGCCGAAGGGCTTGAATCCCAGGCGCAAGCATGGGCCCAGCGCCTGCAACTGCCCTTGCAGGAGCCTGCGGCGGAGTTCGCCCTGCAGGTGTCCGGGCAAGGCCTGCAACTGCAGCAGCTGGGTCCGGATGCGCCGGGGCCGGTGCGGGTGGACTTCGTCGAGGGCGGCGCGGCGCATCGACGCCTGTACGGTGGTGGTAGCGGCCAGATGATCGCCAAGGCGGTCGGTATCCAGCAGGGCGTGCGTCCGCGGGTGCTGGATGCCACTGCGGGCCTGGGCAAGGACGCCTTCGTGCTGGCGAGCCTGGGTTGCGAGATGAGCCTGGTCGAGCGCCAGCCGCTGATCGGTGCCTTGCTGGAGGACGGCCTGGCCCGTGGCCTGGATAATCCGGAGGTGGCGCCGATCGTGTCACGCATGCAGCTGCTCAAGGGCAACTCCATCGAGGTGATGCGCAACTGGGAAGGAGAGCCGCCACAGGTCATCTACCTCGACCCGATGTTCCCCCACCGTGAGAAAACCGCCCTGGTGAAGAAGGAAATGCGTCTGTTCCGGCCGTTGGTCGGGGATGATCCGGACGCTCCGGCGCTGCTCGAGGCAGCCCTGGCGCTGGCGACCCACCGAGTGGTGGTCAAGCGCCCGCGCAAGGCTCCTTGCATCGAAGGGCCCAAGCCCAGCCATGGACTGGAAGGCAAGTCGAGTCGCTACGACATCTATCCGAAGAAGGCACTCAAGCCCGGCGTCTGAAGGCGAAATACACCGGTGGTGAGCGGGCTTGCCCGCGCTGGGCTGCACAGCAGCCCCCAATCAGCAAACCCGGCTGATCTGGTAGCACGCGGTGCCAGGCTTTGGGGCTGCCTTGCAGCCCAACGCGGGCAAGCCCGCTCGCCACAGAATACAGGTGTTCCGCGTTAGATGGCTCAGGGCCGATAGGCCTGCATGAACAAAGGCTCCGTGCATCGAAGGGCCCAGGCCCAACCATGGACTGGAAGGCGACATTGAGGCGAAGAAGGCACTCAAACCTGGCGTCTGAAGGCGAAATACACCGGTGGTGAGCGGGCTTGCCCGCGCTGGGCTGCACAGCAGCCCCAAAATCAGCAACCCCGGCTGATCTGGTAGCACGCGGTGCCAGGCTTTGGGGCTGCCTTGCAGCCCAACGCGGGCAAGCCCGCTCGCCACGGGAAACAGGTGTTCTGCGCGAGATGGCTCAGGGTCGATAGGCCCGCATGAACAGCCCCACCACCTCGCGCACATGCGCCTCGCTGTC
Source organism: Pseudomonas vanderleydeniana (assembly GCF_014268755.2). Taxonomy (NCBI): domain Bacteria; kingdom Pseudomonadati; phylum Pseudomonadota; class Gammaproteobacteria; order Pseudomonadales; family Pseudomonadaceae; genus Pseudomonas; species Pseudomonas vanderleydeniana. The sequence goes on from NZ_CP077093.1 coordinate 1,532,340, forward strand.
TTCGGCATTCAGCGGCTCGCCGCAGCCATACAGCAGGCGGAAGTTCGCCGCGCCCTTGAGCAGGCAGAAAAAGTGCTCGGCGGCGCGATTCGGCTTGTCGATGACCAGGGCGCCACTCTGATGAACCCTGGTCAGCAGGCGCTCCATCTCGGTCAGCATCCGCTGCGGGCCGGCCTCGAAGAAAATCTGCGACAGCTTGGGGTCCTGGCTGCCCAGCGCCATGATCAGGCGGTGCAGGTTCACCGATTCCTCGCTGTTGATCAGCAGATTGAAACCCCGGGCGATATTGAGCAGTACCGTTTCGACCGGCACGCCCTCGGGCAGGGCGAAGAGCAGTTCGGGTAACTGCGCCTCGCACTTGGCAACCACCGCGGCGGAGAACAGGGTCTCCTTGTCGTTGAAGTGGCTGTAGACCGTCAGCTTTGAAACACCTGCCGCTGCTGCTACCGCGTCCATGCTGGTGCTGGCGTATCCATTACTCAGGAACAGATCTTTCGCCGCTTCAAGAATGGCCTGGCGTTTTGCCAGGTCCTTGGGGCGACCGGGGCCGCTGGGCACAGAAAGATTGTCAGACATTTTCCACTTTAATACTGGACTGGTCAGTTTGGTATAAATACCATACTGACCAGTATAATTATTTCAAGCACTCTTTAGCGAAGGGTCTCCACCATGTTCCGCTATGTCCTGCCCCTTGCGTTACCCGCCAGTCTAGCGTTTTTCCTCGTGGGCTGTGGCCATGAAGAAGCCGCCCAGGTCACCGTGCGTCCGGCCATGGTGGTTCAGCCGCAGTTGTCGGCCCAGGCCATGGACAGTTATCCCGGCGAGGTGCGCGCCCGTTTCGAGCCCGAACTGGCGTTTCGCATCGGTGGCAAGGTGGCCCGACGCCTGGTCGAGGAGGGGCAACGGGTCAAGGCCAACCAGCCGCTGGCGGAGCTTGACCCGCAGGACGTGCGCCTGCAACTGGAGGCCACCCGGGCCCAGGTTGCGGCCGCCGAGGCGAACCTGAACCTGGTGCGCTCCGAGCGCGATCGCTACAAGACCCTGCTGGACCGGCAGATGGTCAGCCGTTCGCAATACGACAATGCGGAAAATGCCTACCGTGCCGGTGAAGCTCGCCTGAAGCAGATCAAGGCGGAGTTCGATGTCTCCAGCAACCAGGCCGGCTATGCGGTCCTGCGGGCGTCGCAGGATGGGGTGATCGCCAAGCGCCAGGTCGAGGTGGGCCAGGTGGTGGCGGCCGGGCAGACCGTCTTCACCCTGGCAGCTGACGGTGAGCGTGAAGTGCTGATCAGTTTCCCGGAGCAGGCTTTCGGACGCTTCAAGGTCGGCCAGGAGGTCGCCGTGGAGCTCTGGTCCCAGCCGGACCAGCGTTTCAACGGGCATATCCGCGAGCTGTCGCCGGCGGCCGATCCGCGCTCCCGGACCTTCGCCGCACGCATCGCCTTCAATGCCGGGAAGACCCCTGCCGAACTGGGCCAGAGTGCCCGGGTCTTCGTTCAGGCGGCGGGTGCGGTGCCGCTGTCGGTGCCGTTGTCCGCGCTCACCGCGGAAAACGGCGCCGCCTATGTCTGGAAAGTCCAGCCCGACAACACGCTCAAGCGCACCCCGGTACGGATCGGCGCCTTCGGCGAGAAAAGCGTGCCGGTGCTCGAGGGTCTCAGCGCCAGCGACTGGGTGGTCGCGGCCGGGGTGCATGTCTTGCACGAAGGTGAACAGGTGCGTCCGGTGGATCGCTCCAATCGTGTCGTCAACCTGGCGGCCAAGGAGTAGTCCCCGATGGGTTTCAACCTTTCCGAATGGGCATTGCGCAATCGCCAGATCGTCCTGTTCCTGATGCTGCTGCTGGCGATGGTCGGAGCGATGTCCTACACCAGGCTCGGCCAGAGCGAAGACCCGCCGTTCACCTTCAAGGCCATGGTGATCCAGACGCGCTGGCCCGGGGCTACGGCCCAGGAAGTGTCGCGGCAGGTCACCGAGCGCATTGAAAAGAAACTGATGGAAACCGGCGAGTACGAGCGGATCATGTCGTTCTCGCGCCCGGGTGAGTCCCAGGTCACTTTCATGGCCCGCGATTCACTGCACTCGGACCAGATCCCCGAACTCTGGTACCAGGTTCGCAAGAAGATCGGCGACATCCGCCAGACCTTGCCGCCGGATATCCAGGGGCCGTTCTTCAACGATGAGTTCGGTACCACCTTCGGCAACATCTACGCGCTGACCGGCGACGGCTTCGACTACGCGGTGCTCAAGGACTACGCCGATCGTATCCAGATCCAGCTGCAACGGGTCAAGGACGTGGGCAAGGTCGACCTGCTCGGGTTGCAGGACGAAAAGGTTTGGATCGAACTGTCGAACGTCAAGCTGGCGACCCTCGGCGTGCCATTGGCGGCGGTGCAGCAGGCGTTGCAGGAGCAGAATGCGGTCTCCACCTCGGGCTTCTTCGAAACGCCGACGGAGCGTGTGCAGCTGCGGGTCAGTGGCAACTTCAAGAGCGTCGACGAGATTCGCAACTTCCCGATCCGGGTCGGTGACCGGACCCTGCGGATCGGCGATATCGCCGAGGTGCGTCGTGGTTTCAACGATCCACCGGCACCGCGCATGCGCTTCATGGGTGAAGACGCCATCGGCCTGGCCGTGGCGATGAACGACGGTGGCGACATCCTGGTGCTGGGCAAGGCGCTGGAGGCCGAGTTCGCACGCATCCAGAAAGGCCTGCCGGCGGGCATGCACCTGAGCAAGGTTTCCGACCAGCCGGCGGCGGTCAAGACCGGGGTCGGCGAGTTCGTCCAGGTGCTGGTCGAGGCCCTGGCGATCGTGCTGCTGGTGAGCTTCTTCTCCCTTGGCGTGCGGACCGGCATGGTGGTGGCGCTGGCGATCCCGCTGGTGCTGGCGATGACGTTTGCCACTATGTACTACCTGGGGATCGGCCTGCACAAGATCTCCCTCGGCGCGCTGGTTCTGGCGCTGGGCCTGCTGGTGGACGACGCGATCATTGCCGTGGAAATGATGGCGATCAAGATGGAGCAGGGCTTCGACCGGCTCAAGGCGGCGAGCTACGCCTGGACCAGCACCGCATTCCCGATGCTGACCGGTACGCTGATCACCGCTGCGGGCTTCCTGCCGATCGCCACCGCACAGTCGGGCACCGGCGAGTACACTCGCTCGATCTTCCAGGTGGTGACCATCGCCCTGCTGGCGTCGTGGATCGCGGCGGTGATGTTCGTGCCGTACCTGGGGGAAAAGCTGTTGCCGGACCTGGCGAAGATCCATGCCGCCAAGCACGGCCCCGACCAGCCGGACCCTTATGCCACGCCGTTCTACCAACGGGTACGCCGCCTGGTGGAGTGGTGCGTGCGGCGACGCAAGACGGTGATCATGCTGACCATCCTGTTGTTCGTGGCGTCGGTGGCGCTGTTCCGCTTCGTGCCCCAGCAGTTCTTCCCGGCCTCCGGGCGACTGGAACTGATGGTCGACCTGAAGCTGGCCGAAGGCGCGTCGCTGAGCAATACCGCCGAACAGGTCAAGCGCCTGGAGGCTCTGCTCAAGGGGCATGACGGCATCGATAACTACGTGGCCTATGTCGGTACCGGCTCACCGCGTTTCTACCTGCCGCTGGATCAGCAGTTGCCGGCGGCCAGCTTTGCCCAGTTCGTGGTGTTGGCTAAGACCATCGAGGACCGCGAGAAACTGCGGACCTGGCTGATCGAAACCCTCAACGAGCAGTTCCCCGAGCTGCGTTCGCGGGTCACGCGCCTGGAGAACGGTCCGCCCGTGGGTTATCCGGTGCAGTTCCGGGTCACCGGCGAGCATATCGAGGTGGTACGGGCCCTGGCTCGCAAGGTGGCGGCCAAGGTGCGCGAGAACCCCCATGTGGTCAACGTGCACCTGGATTGGGAAGAGCCGAGCAAGGTGGTCTACCTCAACGTCGACCAGGACCGTGCCCGGGCGCTGGGCGTGAGCACGGCGAACCTGTCGCGTTTCCTGCAGAGCTCGCTGACCGGTTCGACCGTCAGCCAGTACCGCGAGGACAACGAGCTGATCGAGATTCTCCTGCGCGGCACCGTGCATGAACGTACCGAGCTGTCGGCACTGTCGAGCCTGGCGGTGCCCACCGACAATGGCGCCAGCGTTGCGCTGTCGCAGATCGCGACGTTGGAGTACGGCTTCGAGGAAGGCGTCATCTGGCACCGTAACCGTCTGCCGAACGTGACCATTCGCGCCGATATCTACGGCCAGGAGCAACCCGTGACCCTGGTCAGGCAGATCATGCCGACCCTGGATTCGATCCGCGCCGAGCTGCCGGATGGCTATCTGCTGGACGTGGGCGGAACGGTGGAAGATTCGGAGCGTGGCCAGGCCTCGGTGAATGCCGGTGTACCGCTGTTCATCGTGGTCGTGCTGACCCTGCTGATGCTGCAATTGCGCAGCTTCTCGCGTGTGGCGATGGTGTTCCTCACCGCGCCGTTGGGCCTGATCGGCGTCACGCTGTTCCTGCTGGTGTTCCGCCAGCCGTTCGGTTTCGTGGCGATGCTCGGGACCATCGCCCTGTCGGGGATGATCATGCGTAACTCGGTGATCCTGGTGGACCAGATCGAACAGGACATCCGTGCGGGCATGTCGCAGTGGCAGGCGATCATCGAGGCGACGGTCCGCCGTTTCCGACCGATCGTATTGACGGCGCTGGCAGCGGTGCTGGCGATGATCCCACTGTCGCGTAGCGTGTTCTACGGACCGATGGCGGTGGCGATCATGGGTGGCCTGATCGTGGCGACGGCCTTGACCCTACTGTTCCTGCCGGCGTTGTATGCCGGCTGGTTCCGGGTGAAGAAAACCGCAGCCGAGTGATGAAATCGTTGGGGGAGCCAGCTCGCGGGCTCCCCCGATTCGGCCCCTACAGCGCGCCGAACACCTTCTTCGCCAGGCTGGTGGCGGCTTCCGCCGGGTTGGCGCGGATGCCTTCCTCCTTCTGGGCGATCATCTTGAACAGGCCGTCCAGGGCCTTTTCAGTCACATAGCTTTCAATGTTGGCACTCTTGGCGTCAATCACGCCGAGGGTCGCTGCCTGCCCGGCGAACGAGTTGTATTGCTGGGCCAGGCCGACCTGGTCGGTGGCCTGCTTGACGATCGGCAGGAACTTGGCGCGGATCTGCTCGCGGCTGGTCTTGTCCAGGTACTGGGTCGCCGAGTCCTTGCCGCCGGTGAGAATGCTCTTGGCATCGGTCACGGTCATCTTTTTAACCGCGTCCACCAACAGTGCCTGGGCCTGTGGCATGGCTGCCTCGGCGGCCTTGTTCATGCTGGTTTCCAGCTGGTCGACCTGGGCGCCCATGCCGAACTGTTTCATCTTGCTGGCGACCTTGCCCAGTTTGCCCGGCAGTTCGATCTTCACTTCAGGGTTATTGCTGAAGCCGCCCGGCTTGCCGAGCGTCGTGACGGCGGCGACGGCCCCCTGGGCCAGGGCGTCCTTGAGCCCGCCCGAGGCTTCGCCCTGGGACAGGCTGCCCAGCGACAGGGCCAGGGCATTGGCGGAGATCAGCAGGCCGGCACAGAGGCTGGCCAGACGGAGGGAAGGACGGAGCATGGGAAGCTTCCTTATGCGAAGAATGAAAAAATGACCGGGCGGACTCGGCAGGCAGCGCAAGGCCCTGGCAAGGGCCGTTCAAACGAACGCCGGGCGGTCCGCTGATGACAACAGTAGCTGGCCGGCGGGTTCGATGCGAGCGCTGATCGAAGGCACTTCCGCTCTTCAGGCCCTGAGGGTCAGGTTCTGCGGCTTTTCCTTCAGCAGCACGACGGTCCGCGGGATGGGTTTCAGGGTGAATTTGCGCCGGCTGCCGAAGCTGCCCTGGGTTTCATAGAGCTGGCCGGGCTTGACCCGGCTGGGGTCGTAGCGCAGGTAGCGGGGAATCGCCCCTTTGAGCAGGGTGATTTCCTCGCAGAGGATGTAGGGTGGCAGGCCCGGTTCGTTGAGGGCGACCAGCTTCAGGCTGGCCAGGGTGTTTTCGTCGGTGCCGATCAGCGGCACCAGCGCGGCACTCAGGTACAGGTAGCCGGGTGGGCTCAGGTGAAAGACTTCTTCCTGGTTGTCCCGTCGCCACCTGAAGCTGTAGCGGATGTCGGCCAGCAGCGGGGCGCCATCGACACTCATGTCGAACTCGATCTCGACCCTGCTGTTGTGGCGCGGGTCCTGCTGCAGCTCGAAGGCAAAGCGCCAGGGGCTGTGTGGCGGCAGCTCGGTGCTGCTCCAGGTGCCGAGCACGACATGCGTGTCACGGTTGCGCAGGGTGATCCGGGTTTGCGCCCGGGGTGGGATGGTGTAATCCGGCGGAAAGTGGAAAACAGCGGTCACGACGTTTTTCGCAATCATCTCGATGTCCTTATCGAACGCGTCAAAGGCGACGCAAGATCCAGTCTATACGAGTGTTTGCCGGGTAAATTCGGCGAAGAAAGATCGCTGTTGCTTTGCCGAATTGTCTGTCGCAGCCAGGCCGTTTGTCTGATTCTGGCGGGCTAGGCCGTGGCCCCCCAGGCTGTCGCCAGCCTGGGGTTGCCGGTGAGGTTCAGGCGGGGTCGGTGTTTTGTTCCGGGCCGGTGTCGTGCAGCGTCACCTGGCGGATCGACAAGCGGATTTCCGCCGGCAATACCCGCTTGGCCGCGCCTTCGGCCAGTTCGCCGAGCAGCTCGTGATAACTGAGCTTGCCGGCTTCGTCGCGCCGCAGGACGTCGAGGTCGAGCAGGGTCTGGATGAAGTGGCGGAACAGGCTCTTGTCGAAGAATTCCGGGGCGTTGAGGCCATGCAGGATCGACAGGCGCTGGGCCATGACCGTGCACAGGTCTTCCAGCTCCTCGGCACTGATGCTCTGCTGGCCGCTGTTGAGCAGCAGCGAAATCGCCATGTAGAAGCGTTGCAGGGTCTGGGCGATGCTTCGCGACAGCAGGGTCAGCAGCACGAAGTGGCGTGAACTCGGTGCCGGACGCAGGTAGACCCCGTTCTCGAAGCGCAGCAGGCCCTGCTCGACGAAGGCGGCGAGCCATTGGTCGACGACATCGTCCAGTTCGTCCAGCGACCAGCGGATGAATAGCTCCGACTGCAGGTACGGGTACAGTGCCCGGATATAACGCAGCAACTGTTCGCGGCTCATGCGCGACGAACTCTGGAAGAAGCTCGCCAGCAACGCCGGCAAGGCGAAGATGTGCAGGACGTTGTTGCGGTAGTAGGTCATCAGTACCGCGTTCTGTTCGTCCAGGTAGAGGATCTTGCCCAGCGCGTCCTTCTGTTCGGCGAGCAGGTCCATGTCCTTGACGTGCTGGATCAGCGCGCGGCCATCGCCCTCGGGCAGGGTGGTGTGTGGCGAGTACGGCACCTGGCGCAGCAAGGCCAGGTAGAGGTCGAGCACCCGGGCCAGGGCGCGGTCGTCCAGGGCCAGGCGGCTGGTGGACAGCAGGGCCAGGGCTACGAGGTTCACCGGGTTGATCGCCGCGGCTTCGTTGAGATTGCGGGCCACACGTTCGCCCAGGCGGTTGGTGGTTGCGCTGAGCCAGTCCGGTTTGAACTGCGGGCCCAGTTCCTGAGCGCGCCAGCCCGGTTGTTCCTGGTCGAGGAACTCGGCCAGCTTGATCGGCTCGCCGAAGTTGACCGCGACCTGGCCGAAGCGTTGCTTGAGTGCACCGATAACTTTGAAGATGTCGAAGATCGACTCCTTCTTCTTGCTCGCACCGCGCAGTTCACCGAGATAGGTCCGGCCTTCCAGTACCCGCTCATAGCCGATGTAGACTGGCACGAATACGACCGGCATGCGCGAGGAGCGCAGGAAGCTGCGCAGGGTGATGGCGAGCATGCCGGTCTTGGGGCGCAGCATGCGCCCGGTGCGCGAGCGTCCGCCCTCGACGAAGTACTCCACCGGGAAACCCTTGGTGAACAGCGTGTGCAGGTATTCGTTGAACACCGCCGTGTAGAGCGGGTTGCCCTTGAAGGTACGGCGCATGAAGAACGCACCGCCACGGCGCAGCAAGCTACCGATCAGTGGCATATTCAGGTTGATCCCGGCGGCGATGTGCGGTGGGGTCAGGCCGTTGCGGAACAGCAGGTAGGACAGCAGCAGGTAGTCGATGTGGCTGCGATGGCAGGGGACGTAGATCACCTCGTGCCCCTGGGCCACGGCCTGGACGTTTTCGATATGGTTGACGCGGATGCCGTCGTAGATCTTGTTCCAGAACCAGCTCAGTACCACCTCGAGGAAGCGGATCGCGGTGTAGGTGTAGTCCGAGGCGATTTCGTTACCGTAGCGCAGGGCCTGGGCCTTGGCTTTCTCCGCCGGGATGTTCTCGCGCTGGGCATGTTCGAGGATCGCCTGGCGCACCTGCGGCTCGTTGACCAGGCCCTTGACCAGGTTGCGCCGGTGCGACAGGTCGGGACCGATCACCGCGGTCTTCAGGTTGCGGAAGTGTACCCGCAGGATGCGTTGGGCCATGCGCACGGTGCGCTCGTGGCCCTTGTTGTGCTCCACCAGTTCGCGCAGGTGGATCGGCGCGGAGAACTGCACGCGGGTCTTGCGGCCGAGGATCAGGATGCTCAGCAGGCGCCGCAAGCGGCCGGTGACCGCCCAACTGTCGGCGAACAGCAGCTTCCACGGGCTCGATTCGCTGTCCGGCGACTGGCCCCAGAACACGCTGACCGGGATGACCTGGGCGTCTTCGGCGGGGTTCTGGCTCAGGGCATCGACCAGGCGGGTCAGTGTCGGCGGGGCGCCGCGCTTGTCATGACGGCCCAGCCAGTCGGGTTCCGGGGTGAGGTAGAAGAATGCCGCCGGTTCCATCAGCGGGCCGACCGACACCGGCAGTACCGGGCGTGGCAGGCCGGCGCGGGTGCATTCACGGTCGACCACCGCCAGGTCGCTCAGCGATGGCGATTGCAGGACGTAGAACACCGGACGGCTGCGGTCGAGGTTTAGGCTCAGGGACGACTGGTTGATCGTCTCCGAGCGCACCCACAGGTACAGGAGACGGCGCAGGGTGCCAAACACAAGGCGACGGAACGGCGAACGGGTCATACGGTTTCTGCTTCAGGTGGAGTGAACCGAGCGTTTGCTCGGGCGGGGCGTAGTGTGCCGTATCTGGCGAAAATCGGCAAAAACGCAACGAAGTAATATTGATTGAGAGTTTTCCGGGCTGTCATATACTCCGGTACTCGCCATCGACGGTATGACCTGCGAATGTCATCCCAAGTTCTGGCGACCAGGCTTGGAGAACCCTACGAGCGGGGTTCACTCAATAATAAAAATGGAGTACGGATTCATGGCAACTCGCGAGACAGGCAATGTGAAGTGGTTCAACGATGCCAAGGGCTACGGCTTCATCCAGCGTGAAGGTGGGGCGGATGTGTTCGTGCACTATCGTGCGATCCGTGGCCAGGGCCATCGTTCGCTGACCGAGGGTCAGCAGGTCGAGTACGCGGTGGTGGAAGGCCAGAAGGGCCTGCAGGCCGAGGACGTGGTGGGCTTGTAACCGTGAGTGAGGGGCCAACCTCGTGGCGAGCGGGCTTGCCCGCGCTCGGCTGCACAGCAGCCGTAAATCAGCTGGCAGCGATACGTCTGTAAGAGCGCAGTTGCCGGGCTTGGGGCCGCTTCGCGCCCCAGCGCGGGCAAGCCCGCTCGCCACAAGGTTCGGCCATGGCAGTACTGGCCAGCGTAGATCCGGCCAGTGCCGGCTTTGTCTGATTCAGGCCGTACGCCAGGTAATCTCTTCCTCGCCGTCGGCGCTGATGCGAATCCAGCGGTCGGCGCTTTCCTCGCCTTCCTCCTCGACCCAACTGCCTGGCGCACAACGCACCTCCACCTGCAGCGCGGCAAAGGCGGCGCGGGCACAGGCGATATCGTCGTCCCAAGGGGTCTGGTCGCTTTCCAGGTAGAGGCTGTTCCACTTGCCCACGGCCTTGGGCAGCCAGGTCACCGGTACGCCACCAGCCTTGCATTTCCAGGTCTGGCCTTTCTGGGTCCACTCGGTGCAAGGGCCGAGCGCCTCGTTCAGCCAGGCGGTAATCGCCTTGTGGTCGACGTCGGCGTCTTTCAGGTAAATCTCGATATCAGGCTGGCGCATGGATGTCCTCGCTGCGGCTGCTGAAAAATCCATTCGCGGATTCTGGCGGTCGCCAACCGGGGTTGGCGAGGTGGGTCATGGGGCTCATTGCAGAACGAAGTAATCGTAGCGCATCGACACACTGACCTCGAACGGTTCGGCCTGTTCGATCACCCGGGCACGACGTTCGGCGCTGGCGCGCCAGCCGTGCGGGGTCATGGCCAGCAGGTTGGCGCGATCGGCGGGCTGCTCCAGGCGCAGCTTGAAGTCGAGGACTTCGCTGTGCTGCAGCGCCATGCCTTGCGGTACCAGGGCCAGGTGCTTGTCGTCGGTGTACTCGCGGACTTCGTCATACAACTGCTCGCGCAGCTCCATCAGGTGCCCGCTGGTTGGCCCGACCTTCATCAGGCCGCCACCGGGGCTGAGCAGGCGCTTGGCTTCCTGCCAGTCCAGCGGGCTGAAGACACTGGCGAGAAACTGGCAACTGGCGTCCGGCAAGGGAATGCGCGCCATGCTGGCGATCAACCAGGTCAGTTGCGGGTTGCGGCGGCAGGCTCTTTTCACCGCTTCACGGGAAATGTCCAGGGCATAGCCATCCGCTGCCGGCAGGGCCTCGGCGATCTGCGCGGTGTAGTAGCCCTCGCCACAGCCGATATCCACCCAGCGTTGCGGTGCGCGCTCGGCCGCCAGTTCGGCCAGGCGACGGGCCACCGGCGCATAGTGCCCGGCGTTGAGGAAATCGCGCCGGGCCTCGACCATGGCCTGGTTGTCGCCCGGGTCACGACTGTTCTTGTGCTGCACCGGCAGCAGGTTCAGGTAACCCTGGCGGGCCCGGTCGAAACGATGTCCGGCCGGGCAGGCCACGCCATTGTCGACCGCGCCCAGCGGTGCACTGCAGAGAGGGCAGGTGAGCATCAGGCGAGCAACTTGATCAGGGTCTGGTAGTAGATTTCGGTCAGCACATCGAGATCACTGGCCAGGACCCGTTCGTTGACCTGGTGAATGGTCGCGTTGACCGGGCCGAGTTCCACCACCTGGCTGCCGAGGGTCGCGATGAAGCGCCCATCGGAGGTGCCGCCGCTGGTCGAGGCCTTGGTTTCGCGTCCGGTGATTTCGCGGATGCTGGACGACACCGCGTCGAGCAGTGCACCCGGTTCGGTCAGGAATGGCAGGCCGGACAGCGCCCAGTCTACGTGCCAGTCCAACTGGTGCTTGTCGAGGATGGCCGCGACCCGCTGCTGCAGGCCTTCGACGGTCGATTCGGTGGAGAAACGGAAGTTGAACAGTGCCACCAGCTCGCCGGGGATCACGTTGGTCGCACCGGTGCCGGAGTTGACGTTGGAGATCTGGAAACTGGTGGGCGGGAAGAACGCGTTGCCGTTGTCCCAGTGTTCGGCGGCCAGCTCGGCGAGCGCGGGCGCGGCCAGGTGGATCGGGTTCTTCGCCAGATGCGGGTAGGCCACGTGGCCCTGTACGCCGCGAATGGTCAGCTTGGCGCCGAGGGAGCCGCGACGGCCGTTCTTCACCACGTCGCCAACCAGCGAGGTACTCGACGGTTCACCGACGATGCACCAGTCCAGGCGCTCCTTGCGCGCGGCCAGGCGCTCGACCACGGCCTTGGTACCGTGATGGGCCGGACCTTCTTCATCGCTGGTGATCAGGAAGGCTACCGAGCCCTTGTGGTCCGGGTAGTCGCCGACAAAACGCTCGGCCGCCACGACCATGGCCGCGAGGCTGCCCTTCATGTCGGCGGCGCCACGTCCGCAGAGCATGCCGTGTTCGTCGATCAGTGCATCGAACGGATCGTTCTGCCAGGCCTGGACCGGACCGGTCGGGACCACGTCGGTATGGCCGGCGAAGCACAGCACCGGGCCGTCATGGCGACCGTGGGTGGCCCAGAAATTGTCCACGTCCTCGATGCGCATCGGCTCCAGTTGGAAGCCCGCATCGCCCAGGCGCTGCATCATCAGCTTCTGGCAGTCGGCGTCGACCGGCGTCACCGAGGGGCGGCGGATCAGATCACAGGCAAGTTGCAGGGTCGGCGAAAGCTCGGCGTGGGCCGTCATGGAAAACTCCGGTGTTTTTCATGGGAACCGGCAAGCCGGCCCCACAAGATAGAGGCGCTCGAAATGGCGGATATCTTAAAGCAAAACGGCGACCAAAGGCTGTGGGAGCCGGATTTATCCGCGAAGCCGTCGCCTCGGGTATCCGGCTCCTGCGTATTTACGCGGCTGGCAATTGCTCGGGTTCCTCGGCCGGTTTCGGCAGCGAGGAAACGAAGGCCATGAACAGCGCGGCCACGTAGGGCAGCGACTGCACCAGCAGCATGGCAACCCAGAAGCGCATGTCATTGCCCGGCAGGCCCTGTACCAGGTAGATCCCCAGCGCCGCGCCCCACAACAGCAGCATGATGAACAGCTCTTCACGCGCTTCCGAGATTGCTACCCAGAAGCCGTGCTTGTCGGCGTTCTTCGGCGTGCGGAAAAACGGAATGCTGCTGGTGAAGAAGCCGTACAGCACCGCCTTGGCGATGGTGTGCGATAACGCCAGGCCGGCCAGGGCGGCGGCAAAGGCGTCCTTCATGTTGACGCCGACCGCGCGCCGGTAGAGGAACAGGATCTTGCCGACCTTGAAGAAGAACAGCGCCAGTGGCGGGATCGCGAAGATCATCAGTGGCGGGTCGACCCGGTTCGGCACGATGATCATCGCCGACGACCAGAGCAGGGCGCCCACGGTGAAGAAGATGTTCATGCCGTCGGCCACCCACGGCAGCCAGCCGGCGAGGAAGTGGTAGCGCTGGCCGCGGGTCAGCTCGGTGTCCTTGCCGCGCAGCAGGCTCGCGGTGTGGCGCTTGATGATCTGGATCGCACCGTAGGCCCAGCGGAAACGCTGCTTCTTGAAGTCGATGAAGGTGTCGGGCATCAACCCCTTGCCGTAGCTGTGGTGGTGATAGGCGGCCGACAGGCCTTTCTCGAACACGCGCAGGCCCAGCTCGGCGTCTTCGCAGATGCACCAGTCGGCCCAGCCCAGTTCTTCCAGGACCGAGCGGCGGGTCATGGTCATGGTGCCGTGCTGGATGATTGCGTCACGGTCGTTGCGGGTGACCATGCCGATATGGAAGAAGCCCTTGTATTCGGAGTAGCAGAGCTTCTTGAAGGTGCTTTCGTTCTGGTCGCGGTAATCCTGTGGCGACTGCACGATGGCGATCTTCGGATCGGCGAAGTGCGGCACCATGTGCTTGAGCCAGTTGCGGTCGACGCAGTAGTCCGAGTCGATCACCGCGATGACTTCGGCATCCTTGGCGGTATGCGGGATCAGGTAGTTCAGCGCACCGCCCTTGAAGCCGGCCAGGGGTGCGACGTGGAAGAAGCGGAAGCGCGGGCCGAGGGTTTCGCAATAGGCCTGCACCGGCTCCCAGACGGCCGGGTCCTTGGTGTTGTTGTCGATGATCAGGACTTCGTAGTCCGGATAGTCGAGGGCCGCCAGGGCGTCGAGGGTCTGTTTGACCATCTCCGGCGGCTCGTTGTAGCACGGCACGTGGATCGAGACTTTCGGACGGTAGTCCGAATCACCCTCGACCGGCAGGAATTCCCGGCGGCGCTTGTGGGTCCAGACCGCCTCGGCCAGTTCGTGGGCCTCGGTCAGCAGCACGATGAACACGCCCAGTGCGCCGAGGGCAAGCAGGAAACCGACGGTCAGGCTGAACCAGGTGCTGTACTGCTGGCTGTAGTCGTAGCCGATCCACACCAGCACCGAACCGCAGAGGAAGGTGATGAAGGTCAGGAAGGTCCGACCACGTTGGCGCAGTGCCGAACCGTCGATCAGCAGGACCGCCAGTGACAGCATGGCCAGCACCACCGAGCCGACGGCCAGGGCACGCCATTGTGGGATGGCGACCACTGGGCCCTCGAAGTTGAATTTCTGCTGGCGCGCGGCGTTGAACACGCCCCAGTAGGCGCCCACGGAACCTTCGTCACTGGCCTTCCACGGCTGGTCGAAGGCCTCGATCACGAAATAGTTGAAACCCTGGCGGTTAAGCCTGTTCACCAGTGTCCGCAGGTAGATCGCCTGGTCGGCCTGGGTCGCGTCGGCCCCACCGCGCATGCGGCCGTTGCTCGGCCAGCCGACTTCCGACAGCAGCAGTGGCTTTTTCGGGAACATGCGCTTGAGTTCGCGGGCGCGATCGAGCACGAACTGTTCGGATTTCTCCATCGGGATGAATTCCCAGTACGGCAGGATGTGCGCGGCGATCAGGTCGACGTGCTTGGCCAGTTCCGGGTTGTGTTCCCAGATGTGCCACTGTTCGGAGGTGGTGACCGGTACCTTCACGGCCGCGCGTACCCGATCGAGCAGCACGCCCAGCTCCTTGGCGGTGATCTCCTTGCGGAAGATCGCCTCGTTGCCCACGACCACGCGAACCACGCTGCGCGAAGTGTTGGCCAGTTCGATGGCGCGGGTGATCTCCCGTTCGTTGCGCTCCTGGTCCGGACTGATCCAGATGCCCAGGGTCACTCGCAGGCCGAATTCCTCGGCCAGCTTGGGGATGTCCTGCAACGTGCCGTCGACTGAATAGATGCGGATGTTGTCGGTCAGCTTGCTGATGATCTCCAGGTCGCGACGCATCTCATCGTCGGTCGGGTACTGGTCCTTCTGTGGGAACTGACCTTGCTGGAACGGTGAGTAGGAGAAGCCGGAGATGTGTTCCGGCCAGTTGGGGGCCGAGACCGGACGGTTGATCAACGCCCAGAAACCGGTGAACAGCGCGGCGATTGCCAACACCACCACCAGGTTGAGTCCAAATTTACGCGATGACATAGATATTTCGGGTTCCGAAGTAGAACGTTGAACAGCGCGGCGCGCATCCTACACGTGGGATTCGTGCTAGAACACTGCGGAGCTTAGGCAGTGGCCACCGGTTTAAGTTCTTTCCTGAAGTCTTTGTAGCTGGTTTCTTGTGAAGATGTTGTCATTTTCCGCCTGGCAGCGGCCATTCGTAGGCGGAAGGTGCCTGTGCCCCGCGATCGGCCTATAATGCGCGCCGATTTTTCCGGTGATTGGTCATGAGTGCAGAAGATCCACGGTTTGCCGGCGTTGCCCGGTTGTATGGCATTGAAGGGCTGGAACGGCTGAAGGCGGCTCACGTGGCCATCGTCGGAGTGGGCGGGGTCGGCTCCTGGGCGGCCGAGGCGATTGCCCGTTGCGGCGTCGGGGAGATTTCCCTGTTCGACCTGGACGATGTCTGCGTCAGCAACAGCAACCGCCAGCTGCATGCCCTGGACAGCACGGTAGGCCGGGCCAAGGTCGACGTCATGGCCGAACGGCTCAAGGGCATCAATCCGGATTGCCGGGTGCATGCGGTGACGGACTTCGTCACCCGCGAGACCATGGCCGAATACATCACCCCGCAAATCGACTGCGTGATCGACTGCATCGACAGCGTCAACGCCAAGGCGGCACTGATCGCCTGGTGCAAGCGGCGCAAGATCCAGATCATCACCACCGGTGGTGCAGGCGGGCAGATCGATCCGACGCAGATCCAGGTCTGCGACCTGAACCGTACCTTCAACGATCCGCTGGCCTCCAAGGTGCGTTCGACCCTGCGCCGCAACTATGGCTTCTCACGTACGGTCAATCGCCATTACAGCGTGCCCTGCGTGTTTTCCTCCGAGCAGTTGCGTTATCCCAAACCGGACGGCGGAATCTGCCTGCAGAAGAGTTTTGTCGGTGATGGCGTGAAGCTGGACTGCGCCGGCGGCTTTGGCGCGGTGATGATGGTCACGGCGACGTTCGGCATGGTCGCGGCGACCAAGGCGGTGGACAAGCTCGTCGCCGGTGTGCGGCGGCCGTCGGAGCGGGCCAGGCCGCAGTAACCCGTGTGCCGCTCAGGGCTGGCGGGTCAGTTCGCGCATCCGTTGCAGCACCGCGTTCAGGCCGTTGCTGCGCGACGGCGACAGCTGTCGGGAGAGTCCGAGCTGGTTGAACCAGTCCGGCAGGTCGAGTCCCTGCAACTCCTCGGCACCCAGGCCATTGACCCGTACCAGCAGCAACGCCACCAGCCCGCGAATCATTCGCGCATCGCTGCTGGCGCTGAATCGCCACCGGCCGTCCTGCAGGCTGCCCGTCAACCAGACCTGGCTCTCACAGCCATGCACCCGGTTGGCTTCGATTTTTTCGGCTTCGCCTAGCGCGGGCAGACGTTCGCCCCACTGCATCAGCAGGCGCGCCCGCTGTTCCCAGCCGGCTGCGGCCTGGAAGCTGTCCAGGGCCGCCTGAGCTTCGTTCGGCAAGCTCATCGCAACAGCTCCAGGGCCTGGTCCAGCGCTTCGAAAAAGCGCTCCAGATCATCGGAGTCGTTGTACAGCGCCAGCGACACACGGATCGCTCCGGTCAGCCCCAGCCGTTTCATCAGCGGCATCGCGCAATGGTGGCCAGCGCGGACCGCAATGCCCTGTTCGGTCAGCAGGTGGGCGAGGTCGGCACTGTGCACCCCTTCGACGGTGAAGCTGGCCAGCGCCAGTTGCGGTTCACCCAGCAGGTGAACGCCATTGCGCACGTTCAGGCCTTGCAGCAGGTGAGCATGCAGCGCCGCTTCGTGGGCGAGCACCGCTGGCTGGTCCAGCCCGGCGAGGTAGTCGAGGGTCGCGCCGAGGCCGATCACGCTGGCGATCGGCGGCGTCCCGGCTTCGAACCCCAGTGGAGCAGGGCGGAAGCTGGCGTGCTGGTAGTCGGCGTCCTGGACCATCTCGCCACCGAACTGCCAGTGGCGCAGTTGCCGCAGCGCTTCGTTGCGACCATAGAGCACGCCCAGTCCGTCGGGGCCGTAGAGCTTGTGGCTGGAAAACACATAGAAGTCGCAGCCCAGTGCCTGCACGTCATGGCGGCCGTGTACGACACCTTGCGCACCATCGACGACCGTCAGGGCGCCACAGGCCTTGGCCCGGGCCAGCAGCTGGGGCAGTGGTTGCCAGGCGCCGAGCACGTTGGACAGTTGGCTGACGGCCAGCAGGCGGGTGCGTTCGCCGATCAGGTTGAGCGCGGCGTCGAGGTCGATCAGGCCGGCGGCATTGATCGGCAGGACCACCAGCTTGAGCCCGCGCCGTTTTGCCAGTTGTTGCCACGGCAACAGGTTGGCGTGGTGTTCCAGGGCGCTGATGACCAGCTCGTCGCCCTGCTGGAAAAGGTGTTCCAGGCCGTAGGCCAGGAGATTCAACGCCGACGTGGCGCCGTGGGTGAAGATGACCTGGCCGCTGTCGCTGGCACCCAGCCATTGGCCGATCTTCAACCGGCTGTCCTCGAAGGCCTGGGTCGCATGGGCGCCGGGCAGGTGCTGGGCACGGTGCACGTTGGCCGCACCATTGGCGTAGTAATGCGTCAGGGCATCGAGCAGCGCTTGTGGTTTCTGTGTGGTGGCGGCGCTGTCCAGGTAGGTCTGGTCCTGCCGTTGCAGGGCAGCGATCGCCGGGAAGTCGGTGCGCCAGGGAGAGGGTATCAGCATGGTGTGGGCCCTGGTGGTGGGAGCGCGGTTTGCCTGCGGTGATCGAGGCGATCGTCAGGACCTCTTCGCGGGTAAGCCCTGCTCCTACAAGGTACGGCGTTGAGCGGCTCCTTGCAGGAGCGGGGCTTGCCCGCGAAAGCGGTCCGGCAGTCAGTCTCTCTGACAACCGGGATACGGCTATCGCCAGCAAGCCGGCTCCCACAGGGGAGGGGCGCTATCAGTTGTGTGCGTGCAGCGCTTCGTTCAGCTCGATCGCCGACTTGTGGGTCTTGCACTCCACGGCGCCGGTTTCCGAGTTGCGACGGAACAGCAGGTCCGGTTGGCCAGCCAGGTCGCGGGCCTTGACCACCTTGACCAGCTGGTTGTTTTCGTCGAGCAATGCGACCTTGGTGCCGGCGGTGACGTACAGGCCCGACTCGACGGTGTTGCGGTCGCCCAGCGGAATGCCGATACCGGCGTTCGCGCCGATCAGGCAGCCTTCGCCGACCTTGATCACGATGTTGCCACCACCCGACAGGGTACCCATGGTCGAGCAGCCGCCGCCCAGGTCGGAGCCCTTGCCAACGAATACGCCAGCCGAGACACGGCCTTCGATCATGCCCGGACCTTCGGTGCCGGCGTTGAAGTTGACGAAGCCTTCGTGCATCACGGTGGTACCTTCGCCGATGTAGGCGCCCAGGCGAATGCGCGCGCTGTCTGCGATACGGACGCCGCTCGGTACCACGTAGTCGGTCATTTTCGGGAACTTGTCCACCGAGAACACTTCCAGCAGCTCGCCACGCAGGCGGGCTTCGAGCTGGTGCTCGGCCAGTTCGGCCAGGTCGATCGCGCCCTGGCTGGTCCAGGCCACGTTCGGCAGCAGCGGGAATACGCCGGCCAGGCTCAGGCCGTGCGGCTTGACCAGGCGGTGGGACAGCAGGTGCAGCTTGAGGTAGGCCTCGGGAGTCGAGCTCAGTTGTGCGTCTTCGGCCAGCAGGGTGGCGACCAGCGGCTTGTGGCTTTCGGCCAGGCGGGTCAGCAGGGCGGCTTGCGCGGCGTCGATGCCCTTGAGGGCTTCGGCCAGTTGCGAGGCTTGCGCCGGGGTGAAGCTGATCGCCTGGTTGCCGCCGGTGTAGCCCAGGACCGGCGCGACTGCCGCGACCAGTGCGGCCGACGGCTGGATCAGCGGCTGTGCGTAGAACACTTCCAGCCAGGCACCTTGACGATTCTGGGTACCGACACCGAAGCCCAGGCTGAACAGATTGGTGGACATGCAGTTACCTCTTGCGAAATTGAGTGGGGGCCTTGAGCACTCTGGCTCAGTTGAGGGCCGCCGCGTAGCTATCTGGCTTGAAGCCAATCAGGGTTCGGTTGCCGAGATCGAGCACCGGGCGCTTGATCATCGAGGGTTGGGCGAGCATCAGCTCGATCGCCTTCGCCTGGTCGAGATCGGCCTTGCTGGCGTCGTCGAGCTTGCGGAAGGTGGTGCCAGCCCGGTTGAGTACCACTTCCCAGCCGTGCTCGTTGCACCAGCGGGTCAGGTTCTCGCGGTCGATGCCGGCGGTCTTGTAGTCATGGAAATCGTAGGTTATCGCGTGTTCTTCCAGCCAGGTGCGAGCCTTTTTCATGGTGTCGCAGGCCTTGATTCCGAAAAGGCGCAATGTGTTGCTCGTATCGGTCACGGGAATTGCCCCCTTTTGCAGATGTGCGAGATGAACAGTCGGTAATTATGCCATGGCCGAGTCGGTTCGGGGCCAACCCGCACCTGCCCGTTTGTTTCGTGAGATTGTCCCTTGCGACCTTGGTGCAACGCCCGCGCGGCAGATTAAGCGGTTAATATGGCACTTTGGCGGCTGAGTGTTGCCGGATAGGTTGTTGAACGATTGGGAAGTCGCCTTATGCAAACCGCTTACACCGTCCTCATTCTGCTGATGCTGGTCGGCGTCTCGCGTTTGCTGGCGCGGGTGATCCCGCTGCCACTGCCCCTGGTGCAGATCGCCGCCGGTGCGGCGCTGGCCTGGCCGACCCTCGGCCTGCACGTCGCCCTGGACCCTGAGTTGTTTCTCTTCATGTTCCTGCCACCGCTGCTGTTTTCCGATGGTTGGCGTATCCCCAAGCGCGAGTTCTGGCGATTGCGCGGTCCAGTATTGACGCTGGCGGTCGGGCTGGTGTTGTTCACCGTGGTCGGTGCCGGCTATTTCATTCATTGGCTGTTGCCGACCATCCCGTTGCCGGTGGCCTTTGCCCTGGCCGCGGTGTTGTCGCCGACGGACGCGGTGGCCGTCTCGGCGATTGCCCAGAACCGCCTGCCCACGCCATTGATGCATATGCTGCAGGGTGAAGCGTTGATGAACGACGCTTCGGGTCTGGTGACCTTCAAGTTCGCCCTGGCGGCGGCCGTGACCGGGGTGTTCTCCCTCGCCGATGCGAGCCTGACCTTCCTGTTGGTGGCCGTGGGCGGCCTGGCCACTGGGGTGGTGTTGAGCTGGCTGATCGGACGCATGCGTGCCTGGATGATTGCCCGGGGTTGGGACGATCCGGCGACCCACGTGGTGTTCATGCTGCTGTTGCCGTTCGCCGCCTATGTCCTGGCCGAGCGCCTGGGTGTTTCGGGCATCCTCTCGGCTGTCGCGGCGGGGATGATGCAGAGCTGGCTCGACCTGTTGCCACGGCAGACCAGCACCCGGCTGCTCAACCGCAGCGTCTGGTCGCTCCTGGAGTTTGCCTTCAACGGCCTGATCTTCCTGCTGCTGGGGCTGCAACTGCCGGACATCGTCAAGGCGGTGGCCAGTCATGAAACCTCGCTATGGCCGACCTTGTTGTATCGCTGCCTGGATGTGCTGGCGATCTTCCTGGTGCTGGTGGTGTTGCGTTATGTCTGGGTGCAGAGCATCTGGCGGCTATCGGTGCTGCTGCGGCGCTGGCGCGGCAAGAGCGAATTGACCTCGATGCCCAAGGCGCGTTCGTGCTGGCTGTTGACGGTGGGTGGGGTGCGCGGAGCGGTGACCCTGGCGGGTGTGATGTCGGTGCCGTTGCTGATTGCTCCGGGCACGGATTTTCCCGAGCGTGACCTGCTGATCTTCATCGCGGCCGGGGTGATCCTGCTATCGCTGGTGGCCGCCTGTATCACCTTGCCGTGGCTGCTGCGCGACGTCGCCCAGAGCCCGGACGATGCCCGTCGCCACGAGGTGCGCGAGGCATGGCGGCGCACGGCCGAGGCGGCGATCCGTGCCCTGGAGGTCGAGGAAGTGGTCGAGCCGGCGGGCGCCGCGGACGCCGCCCAGGCGGCGTTGGCTGCCGAGCTGAAGGCGCGGCTCATGTCCGAGTATCGGCATCAGTTGGAGGTGTTCAACGATTCCGCCGAGGCCCAGGCCCTGGCCTTCCAGATGGACCTGCTGGAGCGCCGGCTGCGGTTGAAGGCGCTACGAGCGCAGCGCCTGGAGCTCTATAGTCTGCGGCGCCATCACCAGATCGGCGATGATGCACTGCGTGAGGTGCTGGGAGAACTGGACCTGAGCGAGGCCAATCTGGGGCAGGTGAAGTAGCCCTGGTAGTGGCTGACACTTGTGGCGAGCGGGCTTGCCCGCGTCAGGGGGCAAAGCCCCCCCAAAGCCGGACGCTCCGTAATGCCGGGTGAACCGCTCCGCGTGGTTTGACGACCACTTTGCGGTCGAGCGCGGGCAAGCCCGCTCGCCACACGGGCCCGCTCAACACACAGGTCCTTGCCAGGGGGAGAGCGGGATTACGGCTTGCGGCGTTCGATGAAGGCCCGAATCCGCTGTGCTGCCTCGACGCACTCGGCCAGTGGTGCGACCAGGGCCATGCGCACCCGGCCGGCACCCGGGTTGACGCCATCGACCTCGCGGGACAGGTAGGAGCCTGGCACCACGGTCACGTGTTCCTCGGCGAACAGGTCGCGACAGAACTCGGCATCGTCACCCTGTACGTTCGGCCACAGGTAGAAGCTGCCATCCGGCCGCTGCACGTCCATGACCGGTGCGAGGATCTCCAGTACCGCATCGAATTTCTCGCGATACAGCGCACGGTTGGCACGCACATGGACCTCGTCGTTCCAGGCCGCGACGCTGGCCAGTTGGGTCTGCACCGGCATCGCACAACCGTGGTAGGTGCGGTAGAGCAGGAAGGCCTTGAGGATCTCGGCATCGCCGGCAACGAAGCCGGAGCGCAGGCCGGGCAGGTTGGAGCGCTTGGACAGGCTGTGGAACACCACGCAGCGCTTGAAGTCCTTGCGGCCCAGGGCCACGCAGGCATTGAGCAGGCCGGGCGGCGGGGTCTGTTCGTCAAAGTACAGTTCGCTGTAGCACTCGTCGGCGGCGATCACGAAGTCGTGTTCATCGGCCAGGGCGATCAGCTTCTCCAGGGTTGCCTGGGGAATCAGCGCGCCGGTCGGGTTGCCTGGCGAGCAGAGGAAGAGGATCTGGCAGCGCTGCCAGATCTCGACCGGGACCGCATCGAAGTCCGGGTTGAAGCCATTGTCGGTCAGGCACGGCAGGTAGTGTGGCTTGGCCCCGGCCAGGAAGGCTGCGCCTTCGTAGATCTGGTAGAAGGGGTTCGGGCTGACCACCAGGGCGTCATCGCCACGGTTGACCACGGTCTGGGTGAAGGCGAACAGGGCTTCGCGGGTGCCGTTGACCGGCAGTACGTTGCGCGCCGGGTCGATCCAGCCGCCCGGTACATTGAAGCGACGTTCGCACCAGGCGCCGATCGCCTCGCGCAGGGCCGGGATACCCAGGGTGGTCGGGTAAACCGCCATCTGGTCGAGGTTGCTCGCCAGGGCTTCGGCGACGAAGCTGGGCGAGCGGTGCTTGGGTTCGCCGATGGACAGCGCGATCGGGCGCTTGTCCGCATTGGGCTGGATGCCACCGAGCAGGGCGCGCAGTTTCTCGAACGGGTAGGGTTGCAGCTGGTTCAACGCGTTGTTCATCGGGTACGGCTCTCAATCAAAATCAGGTTCATGGCTGGCCGCTAGATGCTCAGGCGGGTCAGCTCGATGGTCGCTTCGGAGTTGACGCTCAATTGCTCGACGATGGCGTCCTGCAGGCGACTGCACAACTGCGGGTCGGACAGTGGCTGGTTCTGTGCGTCGGTAATGAAGAACACGTCTTCCACCCGCTCGCCCAGGGTGGCGATCTTCGCGTTCTGCAGCGACAGGTCGAACTCCAGGAAAATCTTTCCAACCCGTGCCAGCAGGCCGGGGCGGTCCGGGGCGCTCAGTTCGAGCACGGTCACCGGGCGCTGGGCATCGTTGTGGATGGTCACCTGCGGGGCAAAGGCGAAGTGCTTGAGCTGGCGTGGCACCCGGCGCTGGATGATGGTCGGGTAGTCGTCCGGATTGCGCAGGGCTTCGGCCAGGCCCTCGCGGATCTGCTTGACCCGCTTGGGGTTGTCGCCGATGGAGCCGCCGTCGGTGTCCAGCACGATATAGGTGTCGAGGGTGAACTGGCTGCTCGAGGTAATGATCCGCGCGTCATGGATGTTCAGGTTGAGCTGGTCCATCGCGGCCACGGTCACGGCGAAGAAGTCGTGCTGGTCCGGGGCGTAGATGAAGATCTGCGTGCCGCCCTCGAACTCGCGCTGGGTGGTTTCCTTGATCAGCACCAGCGGGCCGCCGTCGGCCGGCTGCTGGAGGATCGCATCGCTGTGCCAGGCGACATCGGCGGCGGTATGGCGCAGGAAGTAGTCGTCGCCCAGTTGGGCCCAGAGCTGCTCGACATCGTCCGGGTCGGTGCCGGTACGGACCAGGATATCCAGGGCCGCGCTCTGCGTCTGGCGGATCTGTTCCTCGCGGTCCACCGGATTCTCCAGGCCGCGGCGCAGCGCGCGCTTGGTTTCGGTGTAGAGCTGGCGCAGCAGGCTGGCGCGCCAGGAGTTCCACAGCGTCGGGTTGGTCGCGTTGATGTCGGCCACGGTGAGGACGTAGAGATAGTCCAGGTACACGTTGTCGCCGACGATCTGCGCGAAATCGTGGATCACCTGCGGATCGGACAGGTCCTTGCGTTGCGCCGTGGTCGACATCACCAGGTGGTTCTGCACCAGCCAGACGATCAGGCGGCTGTCCCAGGCCGGTAGCTGGTGGCGCTTGCAGAAGGCCTCGGCGTCGACCGCACCGAGTTCCGAGTGGTCGCCATGGCGGCCCTTGCCGATGTCGTGGTAGAGCCCGGCCATGTAGATCAGCTCGGGCTTGGGCAGCTTGGCCATGAGCTTGGCGGCCAGCGGGAATTTCTCGGAAACCTGTGTGTACTGCAGCTTGCGCAGGTGCTTGATCAGGTTGAGCGTGTGCGCGTCGACGGTATAGATGTGGAACAGGTCGTGCTGCATCTGCCCGACGATGTCACCGAACTCCGGCAGGTAGCGCCCGAGGATGCCGTAGCGGTTCATCCGGCGCAGGTTACGGTGGATGCCGATCTTGCACTTGAACAGTTCGATGAACAGGCTGGTGTTGCGGATATCGTTGCGGAAGTCGTCGTCGATCAGGTGGCGATGTTCGCGCAGCAGGCGGATGGTGTCGGCGCGCACGCCCTTGATTTCCGGCTGCTGGGCCATCAGCACGAAGATTTCCAGCATGGCGAACGGGGTGCGGCGGAACACGTTCGGGTTGCTCGCCTCGATGTAGCCATCATGCAACTGGAAGCGCGAGTTCAGCGGTTGCGGCGGCGCTTCGTCTTCCGGTGCGAGGATGACTTCGGCGAAGTGCTGGATGATCAGTTCGCTGAGCTGGGCAATGCTCATGACCACCCGGTAGTACTGTTGCATGAAGTTCTCGACGGCCTGCTTGGCGTCGTCGCCCTGGAACCCCAGGAGTCCGGCGATGCTGCGCTGGTGGTCGAACAGCAGGCGGTCCTCGGCGCGGCCCGCGAGCATGTGCAACGCATAGCGGACCTTCCAGAGAAACTCCTGGGAAGAGGCCAGCAGGGCGTTCTCGCTTTCCACCAGGAAGCCTTCGCCGGCCAGTGCCCGCAGGTTCAGGGTGCCGTACTGGCGGCGGGCGACCCAGAGAATCGTCTGGATGTCGCGCAAGCCACCGGGGGAACCCTTGACGTTGGGTTCCAGGTTGTATTCGGTGTCGTTGTACTTGTGGTGGCGCGCCTTCTGTTCGGCGTGCTTGGCCAGGAAGAAGTCCTTGCTCGGCCACATGTGGGCGGTGCTGGTGACGTCCAGCATGCGCTCGCGCAGGTGCTCGGGGCCGGCGATGGTGCGGCTTTCCATCAGGTTGGTGATGACGGTCAGGTCGGCTCGCGCTTCATCGGCACATTCCTGCACCGAGCGAACGCTCTGCCCGACTTCCAGGCCGATGTCCCACAGCAGGGTCAGGAAGCGTTCGATGGAATCGCGAAAGATCTCGTGATCGGCGCTGTCGAGCAGGATCAGCAGGTCGATGTCCGAGTAGGGATGCAGTTCGCCGCGACCGTAGCCGCCGACTGCCACCAGGGCGATGTCGGCGTCTTCGCTCCAGGCGAACTGGTCCCAGGCCTGTTGCAGGATGTTGTCGACGAACCAGGCGCGATCCTCGATCAGTCGACGGATGTCGCGCCCGCTGCGAAAGCGTTCGTCGAGAACCTCGTGGGCCCGACGGATGACTTTCTTGAATGCCGCTATGGGGCTGGCCTTGAGTGCCAGTTCCGCCTGGAACTGACCACGGTCGAAGAGTTCGGGGTCCACCTGCGGCATCGTTCGGATTTCCTTTATGGGTCAGGCGGAGGTGCGCGGGATGGTGTCGTCGCTGCGCAGGGTGAAGATCTCATAGCCGGTTTCGGTGACCAGCAGGGTGTGTTCCCACTGGGCCGAGAGCTTGCGGTCCTTGGTGATCGCGGTCCAGCCGTCGCCCAGCACCTTGGTGTCGGCCTTGCCCTGGTTGATCATCGGCTCGATGGTGAAGGTCATGCCGGCCTTGAGTTCCATGCCGGTGCCGGCGCGGCCGTAGTGCAGGATCTGCGGCTCCTCGTGGAACACCTTGCCGATGCCGTGGCCACAGAACTCGCGAACCACCGAGAAGCCGTTCTTTTCCGCATGCTTCTGGATGATTTCGCCGATGTCGCCGAGGCGGCAGCCGGGCTTGACGATCTCGATCGCCTTGTACATGCACTCCTGGGTCACCTGGGACAGGCGTTCGGCCCAGACCGGTACGGTACCGACGTGGAACATCTTGCTGGTATCGCCGTGGTAGCCATCCTTGATCACCGTCACGTCGATGTTCAGAGTGTCGCCATCCTTGAGTGGCTTGTCGCCCGGGATGCCGTGGCAGACCACGTGGTTGATCGAGGTGCAGATCGACTTGGGGAAGCCTTTATAGTTGAGCGGGGCGGGGATGGCCTGCTGCACGTTGACGATATAGTCGTGGCAGATGCGGTCCAGCTCCTCGGTCGTGACGCCGGGCTTGACGTGCTCACCGATCATTTCCAGTACATCGGCGGCCAGTTTCCCGGCGATACGCATTTTTGCGATGTCCTCGGGAGTCTTGAGGGTGACGGTCATACGGGCTCTCTATGCGCTCAGGCGCAGGTAAACACGGAAAAAGGGCGACGGCGGCAACATCCGCTTACGGAGTGCTGCATTCCGGAACCCTGAAAAATGCGATTCTAACAGACGGACGGAGCAAATCATGACGTCCGGGCATCGCTTCTCTCTATTAGCATGGGGCATTCTGGCGCGAATCCAAGGGCTGCGCAAAAGCTACTGGCGGGATATGCGATTCCGGGTTCCGTTTTCAGTGCTCTTGTGGTATAAAATGCGCCGCTTTCCGGGGATAGCCCCGAAAAGCCTAAATCCACACACGTGTCGACACGATGACCTGGGTGCCTTCGGCTTCATGCCGATCGGTTGGTCATTGGGATACGTGGAGGCCAAACCCGACTTATCAAGGAACTATCATGTCCCAAGTCAACATGCGCGATATGCTGAAGGCCGGTGTGCACTTCGGTCACCAAACCCGTTACTGGAATCCGAAAATGGGCAAGTACATTTTCGGCGCGCGCAACAAGATCCACATCATCAACCTTGAAAAAACCCTGCCTATGTTCAACGACGCTCTGGCGTTCGTAGAGCGCCTGGCTCAGGGCAAAAACAAGATTCTGTTCGTCGGCACCAAGCGTTCCGCTGGCAAGATCGTTGCTGAAGAAGCAGTACGTTGCGGTTCGCCGTACGTCGATCACCGCTGGTTGGGCGGCATGCTGACCAACTTCAAGACCATCCGTGCTTCCATCAAGCGTCTGCGTGACCTCGAAGTGCAAGCCGAAGACGGTACCTTCGCCAAGCTGACCAAGAAAGAGGCGCTGATGCGCACTCGCGATCTGGAAAAACTGGATCGTTCCCTGGGCGGTATCAAGGACATGGGCGGCCTGCCTGACGCACTGTTCGTCATCGACGTTGATCACGAGCGCATCGCGATCACCGAAGCCAACAAGCTGGGCATCCCGGTCATCGGCGTAGTCGATACCAACAGCAGCCCTGAAGGCGTTGACTACATCATCCCAGGCAACGATGACGCCATCCGCGCCATCCAGCTGTACATGGGTTCGATGGCTGACGCCGTTATCCGTGGCCGCAACAACGTTGCTGGCGGCACTGAAGTCTTCGTTGAAGAAACTCAGGCTGCAGCTGAGTAATTGACGCCCTGGCGTTGACTCAGTAAGCAAAAAGGGGGCTTGGCCCCCTTTTTGCCACCTCGAAAACCGTTTGTTGGATGCGCCGCTACAGCGTCTGTAATGTGCAGCTGCTAACAAGGGTGATTCGGGAAGAATTGAACGCCCGTTCGATCGGGTGGAATGGTTGAAAACCTATCCAAGAGGAATTTTGAAATGGCAGCAATTACTGCGGCTCTGGTCAAAGAACTGCGTGAGCGTACTGGCGAAGGCATGATGGATTGCAAGAAGGCCCTGGAAAAGGCCGGCGGCGACATCGAAAAAGCCATTGACGACATGCGTGCCTCGGGCGCCATCAAGGCCGCCAAGAAAGCTGGCAACGTCGCTGCTGAAGGCGCTATCGCCGTCAAGACCGACGGCAAGGCTGCGGTCCTGCTGGAAGTGAACTCGCAGACCGACTTCCTGGCCCTGCAGGACGACTTCAAGAACTTCGTCAGCGAAAGCCTGGAAGAAGCCTTTGCCCAGAAGCTGACCGACGCTGCTCCGCTGATCGCCTCGCGTGAAGCTGCTCGTGAAGCGCTGGTTGCCAAGTGCGGCGAAAACGTCAACATCCGTCGCCTGGTGCGTGTCGAGGGTGACGTTGTCGGCGCCTACCTGCACGGTAACAAGATCGGTGCAACCGTCGTTCTGAAAGGCGGCGACGTCGAGCTGGCCAAGAACATCGCCATGCACGTTGCAGCTTCGAACCCAGAGTTCCTGCTGCCGTCGGAAGTATCGGCCGAAGCCATCGAGCGCGAGAAGGGCGTCTTCCTGCAACTGAACGCCGACAAGATCGCTGGCAAGCCAGAAAACATCGTCGAGAACATGATCAAGGGTCGTATCTCGAAGTTCCTGGCCGAAGCCTCGCTGGTTGAGCAGGCTTTCGTCATGAACCCGGAAGTCAAGGTTGGCGAACTGGCCAAGAAAGCCGGCGCTGAAATCGTTTCCTTCACCTACTTCAAGGTTGGCGAAGGCATCGAGAAGCCGGTTGACAACTTCGCTGAAGAAGTTGCTGCCCAGGTAGCTGCCGCCAAGCAGTAAGACAGACCCGTCTGTCGCCCCGAAGAGGCTGCCCGCTCACGCGCGCAGCCTCTTTTCAAATGGGAGGAGGGGTTTCTCTTTCTCTCGTCGGAACCGGCTTACAAAGCTGTGTTCTGATGGCGCTGTAGCAGCGCCAAGCTAGAGTTAGCGCAGGCTGCAAAACAGCTCGCAAGATTTTTTATAACGCCGCAGGAGAGATTCGCAATGGCTCAGCAGGGCAGTGGTTATCAAGCTCGCTATAAACGCATTCTACTCAAGCTTAGCGGCGAGGCCCTGATGGGCTCGGAAGAGTTCGGGATCGATCCGAAGGTCCTGGATCGCATGGCGCTGGAAGTCGGTCAACTGGTCGGAATCGGTGTGCAGGTCGGCCTGGTGATCGGCGGCGGCAACCTGTTCCGCGGTTCCGCACTGAGTGCTGCCGGCATGGATCGGGTGACCGGCGACCACATGGGCATGCTCGCGACCGTGATGAACGCATTGGCGATGCGCGATGCGCTGGAACGTGCGAATATCTCGGCCATCGTGATGTCGGCCATTTCCATGGTCGGTGTGACCGATCACTACGATCGCCGCAAGGCCATGCGTCACCTCAATTCCAAGGAAGTGGTGATTTTCGCGGCGGGTACCGGTAATCCGTTCTTTACCACGGATTCGGCAGCCTGCCTGCGTGCGATCGAAATCGATGCCGACGTGGTGCTCAAGGCAACCAAGGTCGATGGCGTCTATACCGCAGATCCGTTCAAGGACCCGCATGCCGAGAAGTTCGATCATCTGACCTATGACGAGGTGCTGGATCGCAAGCTGGGTGTCATGGATCTGACCGCTATCTGCCTGTGCCGCGATCACAAGATGCCGTTGCGCGTATTTAACATGAACAAGCCTGGCGCCCTGCTGAACATCGTACATGGCGGCGCTGAAGGAACCCTGGTCGAGGAAGGCGTACAATGATCAACGAACTCAAGAAAGACGCTCAGGTGCGCATGCAGAAGTCCCTGGAGTCTCTGGCCCACGCATTTGGCCAGATTCGCACCGGCAAGGCTCACCCGAGCATCCTGGGCAGCGTGATGGTGCCTTACTACGGTGCCGACACCCCGCTGACCGGTGTGGCCAACGTCACCGTGAAGGACAACCAGACCCTGCAGGTCGTGCCGTTCGAGCGCAACATGCTGGGTGCCATCGACAAGGCCATCGGTAGTGCCGGCCTGAACCTCAACCCGACCAACCTGGGCGAGTTGTTGCTGATCAAGATGGCTCCGCTGACCGAGGAAACCCGCAAGGGCTTCACCAAGCAGGCGCGCGCCGCAGCCGAAGATGCGCGGGTTGCCGTACGCAACATTCGCCGTGACGTCCTGGGTGATCTGAAGAAACTGGCCAAGGACAAGGAAATCAGCGAAGACGAAGAGCGCCGCGCCGGTGCTGAAATCGACAAGCTGATCAAGGAATTCGAAGCCCAGATCGCCAAGGCTACCGAAGAAAAAGAAAAGGACCTGATGGCCGTATAAGGGTCAGGACACCTTCAATGGAAAAGACCAAGCAGGCTGTGCCATCCTCGGTGCCGCGCCACGTCGCGATCATCATGGATGGCAACAATCGCTGGGCCAAGAAGCGTTTCTTGCCTGGCGTCGCCGGCCACAAGGCCGGTGTCGATGCGGTGCGGGCGGTGATCGAAGTGTGTGCCGAGGCGGGGGTCGAGGTACTGACCCTGTTCGCCTTCTCCAGCGAGAACTGGCAGCGCCCCGCCGACGAAGTCAGCGCCTTGATGGACCTGTTCTTCAAGGCCTTGCGGCGTGAGGCCAAGCGCCTCAACGACAACAACATCAGCCTGCGGATCATCGGTGACCGCTCGCGCTTCCATCCTGAACTCCAGGCGGCGATGCGCGAGGCGGAAGCTGCGACGGCGGGCAGCAATCGCTTCATTCTGCAGATCGCCGCCAACTACGGTGGGCAGTGGGATATCGCCCAGGCGGCCCAGCGTCTGGCTCGTGAAGTGCAAGCCGGACATCTGCGTCCCGATGACATCACGCCGGACCTGCTGCAGACGTGCCTGGCCACTGGCGACCTGCCGTTGCCGGACCTGTGCATTCGCACCGGTGGCGAGCATCGGATCAGCAACTTCCTGCTGTGGCAGCTGGCGTATGCCGAGCTGTATTTCTCCGACCTGTTCTGGCCGGACTTCAAACACGATGCCATGCGCAATGCGCTGGCTGATTTCGCTTCCCGCCAGCGTCGCTTTGGTAAAACGAGCGAGCAGGTCGAAGCTGGGGCCCGGGTTTAATGCTCAAGCAACGCATCATCACGGCACTTATCCTCCTGCCGATCGCCCTGTGCGGTTTCTTCCTGCTCTCGGGCTCCGGGTTTGCGCTGTTCATCGGCGTGGTCGTGACCCTCGGGGCCTGGGAGTGGGCGCGCTTGGCCGGTTTCGACGCGCAGCCGGCCCGGGTGGCATATGCCGCGCTGGTCGCGGTGTTGCTGTTCTTCATGTACATCCTGCCGAACCTGGCGCCCTGGGTGCTGGGTGCGTCGGTGTTGTGGTGGGGTCTGGCGACCTACCTGGTGCTGACTTATCCGCAGTCCAGTGCGCAATGGTCGAGTGCCGCGAGCAAGCTGGTGATCGGCTTCCTGATCCTGCTGCCGGCCTGGCAAGGGTTGATCGAGATCAAGCAGCACGCCTCGGGCCAGGGTAACCTGCTGATCATGGCGGTGATGATCCTGGTCTGGGGGGCTGACATCGGTGCCTATTTTTCCGGCAAGGCCTTTGGCAAGCGCAAGCTGGCGCCGGCCGTGAGCCCTGGCAAGAGCTGGGAGGGTGTCTACGGCGGCCTGTTGCTGAGCCTGGCGATCACCGCGGTGTTCGGCCTGGTTTCCGGCTGGGGTTTCGGGCAGATCCTGGCGAGCCTGATGGGCGCGGCAATCATCGTCTTCGTTTCGGTGATCGGTGACCTGACCGAAAGCATGTTCAAGCGTCAGTCGGGGATCAAGGACAGCAGCAACCTGCTGCCGGGACATGGTGGCGTGCTTGATCGCATCGACAGCCTGACGGCTGCGATCCCCATGTTTGCCGTCCTGCTGTGGATTGCCGCATCGTGAGCCGCCCGGAACAGGTTACCGTGCTGGGGGCGACCGGCTCCATCGGCTTGAGCACCCTGGATGTGATTGCCCGGCATCCGGAGCGTTACCAGGCATTCGCCCTGAGTGGCTTCACTCGCCTGGCCGAGCTGTTGGCCTTGTGTGTCCGCCATCGCCCGCGTTTCGCCGTGGTGCCGGACGAGCTCGCCGCTCGCGGCCTGCAGGCGGATCTGCGTGCTGCCGGCCTGTCGACCGAGGTTCTGCTCGGGGAGGAGGGCCTGTGCCAGGTTGCTTCGCATCCCGAGGTCGATGCCGTGATGGCGGCGATCGTCGGCGCGGCGGGTCTGCGGCCAACCCTGGCGGCGGTCGAGAAGGGCAAGAAGATCCTGCTGGCAAACAAGGAAGCGCTGGTGATGACCGGCGCGTTGTTCATGCAGGCGGTGCGCAAGAGCGGTTCGGTGCTGCTGCCGATCGACAGCGAGCACAACGCGATCTTCCAGTGCCTGCCGGGCGATTTTGCCCGCGGTCTCGGTGCGGTAGGGGTTCGGCGGATTCTGCTGACAGCCTCTGGTGGTCCGTTCCGGCAGACGCCCCTGGCTGAACTGGAGCATGTTACGCCTGAGCAAGCCTGTGCCCATCCCAACTGGTCGATGGGGCGCAAGATTTCGGTCGACTCGGCCAGCATGATGAACAAGGGCCTGGAGTTGATCGAGGCCTGCTGGTTGTTCGATGCGCGGCCCGACCAGGTCGAGGTGGTGATTCATCCGCAGAGTGTGATTCACTCCCTGGTTGATTATGTCGATGGTTCGGTACTTGCCCAGCTGGGTAATCCCGACATGCGTACGCCGATTTCCAACGCCCTGGCCTGGCCGGAGCGTATCGACTCGGGTGTGGCGCCATTGGACCTGTTTGCCGTGGCCCGGCTGGACTTCCAGGCCCCGGATGAGCAGCGTTTCCCCTGCCTGCGCCTGGCGCGGGCGGCGGCAGAGGCGGGCGGTAGCGCGCCGGCGATGCTCAATGCGGCCAACGAGGTGGCGGTTGCCGCGTTTCTCGAACGGCGCATCCGCTACCCCGAGATCGCGAGTATCATCGAGGATGTGTTGAGCCGTGAAGCTGTTGTTGCGGTCGATGAACTCGACGCGGTATTCGCAGCAGATGCCAAGGCACGGGCATTGACCGAGCAATGGTTGAGTCGTAACGGGCGCTGAGTCTGGCTGGGCGCTCGTGCGATGCGGCACTTGATAGGATTGCGGAGAAAGTAGATGAGCGCACTCTATATGATTGTCGGCACCCTGGTAGCACTGGGAGTGTTGGTCACTTTCCATGAATTCGGTCACTTCTGGGTGGCGCGCCGCTGCGGCGTCAAGGTGCTGCGTTTTTCCGTGGGATTCGGTACGCCGCTGCTGCGTTGGCATGATCGCCGGGGTACCGAGTTCGTCGTCGCCGCGATTCCGCTGGGTGGCTACGTGAAGATGCTCGACGAGCGCGAGGCGCCTGTCGCGCCGCACGAGCTGGACCAGGCGTTCAACCGCAAGTCGGTGCGCCAGCGCATCGCTATCGTGGCCGCCGGTCCGATTGCCAACTTCCTCTTGGCCATTACCTTCTTCTGGGTGCTGGCCATGCTCGGCAGCCAGCAGGTGCGTCCGGTCATCGGCGCTGTCGAGAGCGGCAGTATCGCCGAGAAGGCCGGCCTGGCCGCTGGTCAGGAAATTGTTTCGATCGATGGTGAGCCGACCTCCGGCTGGTCGGCGGTCAACCTGCAGCTCGTCCGTCGCCTGGGTGAGAGCGGTACGCTGCGCTTGCAGGTCCGTGAGGCAGGCTCGAGCGTCGACTCTCCCCGTGAGCTGGCCCTCGACCGCTGGTTGCAAGGTGCCGACGAGCCGGATCCGATCAAGTCCCTGGGTATCCGCCCCTGGCGCCCGGCCCTGCCACCCTTGCTCGCCGAGCTGGATCCGAAAGGCCCGGCCCAGGCTGCTGGCCTGAAGACCGGTGATCGCCTGCTGTCGTTGAATGGTGACGCGGTCAGCGACTGGCAGCAGGTGGTCGACTGGGTACGTGTGCGTCCTGATACCAAGATTGTGCTGCATGTCGAGCGTGATGGTGCTCAAATCGACGTCCCTGTAACCCTGGCATCCCGTGGTGAAGGCAAGGCTGCCACCGGTTACCTGGGCGCGGGTGTCAAGGCGGCGGATTGGCCGCCGCAGATGCTCCGCGAAGTCAGCTACGGGCCTGTGGCAGCGATCGGTGAAGGGGCCAGGCGTACGTGGACCATGAGCGTCCTGACCCTGGATTCCCTGAAGAAAATGCTGTTCGGCGAGCTCTCGGTAAAAAACTTGAGCGGACCGATAACCATTGCTAAAGTGGCGGGCGCTTCAGCCCAGTCGGGCGTCGCTGATTTCCTGAATTTCCTGGCTTATCTGAGCATCAGCCTGGGTGTTCTGAATCTGTTGCCCATCCCGGTACTGGATGGGGGACATTTGCTGTTTTATCTGATCGAGTGGGCACGTGGTCGCCCCTTGTCGGAACGAGTACAAGGTTGGGGGGTACAGATCGGTATCAGTTTGGTGGTCGGGGTCATGCTGCTTGCCCTGGTCAACGATCTGGGTCGACTGTAACGCGTCGCTAAAAATTGCGAATCTGCCGCATTTTGCGGCAGTTTGTTTATTGCCAGTTGGAATAAGAAAGGACTTCATGAAACGTCTGCTGCTAACTGCGGTTCTCACCGTATTGATGATCGCCGAAGTTCACGCCGAGTCCTTCACTATCTCCGATATCCGTGTCAACGGCCTCCAGCGGGTGTCCGCTGGTAGCGTGTTCGGTGCGCTACCGTTGAACGTCGGGGATCAAGCGGATGACCGTCGCCTGGTGGAGTCCACCCGTGCGCTGTTCAAAACCGGTTTCTTCCAGGATATCCAGCTGGGGCGCGAAGGTAACGTCCTGGTCATCACGGTCGTCGAGCGACCTTCGGTGGCCAGCATCGATATCGAAGGCAACAAGGCGATTTCGACCGACGACCTGATGAAGGGCCTGAAGCAGTCCGGCCTGGCCGAAGGCGAGATCTTCCAGCGTGCGACCCTCGAAGGTGTACGTAACGAACTGCAGCGCCAGTACGTTGCCCAGGGCCGCTACTCGGCCGAGGTCGAGACCGAAGTGGTACCGCAACCACGTAACCGCGTCGGCCTGAAGATCAAGATCAATGAAGGCACCGTTGCCGCGATCCAGCACATCAACGTGGTGGGCAACACGGTATTCCCGGACGACGACCTGATCGACCTGTTCGAACTCAAGACCACCAACTGGTTGTCGTTCTTCAAGAACGACGACAAGTATGCGCGTGAAAAACTCTCCGGTGACCTGGAGCGCCTGCGTTCCTACTACCTGGACCGCGGCTATATCAACATGGATATCGCCTCGACCCAGGTATCGATCACCCCGGACAAGAAAAGCGTCTATATCACCGTCAACATCACCGAAGGCCAGAAGTACAAGGTCCGCGACGTCAAACTCAGCGGTGACCTGAAAGTGCCTGAGGACCAGGTCAAGTCCCTGTTGCTGGTCGAGCCGGGCCAGGTGTTCTCGCGCAAGCTGATGACCACCACCTCCGAGCTGATCACCCGCCGCCTGGGTAACGATGGCTACACCTTCGCCAACGTCAACGGCGTACCGACTCCGCACGATGATGACCACACCGTCGACATCACCTTCGTGGTCGACCCGGGCAAGCGTGCCTACGTCAACCGCATCAACTTCCGTGGCAACACCAAGTCCG
Organism: Pseudomonas vanderleydeniana; assembly: GCF_014268755.2. Lineage (NCBI taxonomy): Bacteria > Pseudomonadati > Pseudomonadota > Gammaproteobacteria > Pseudomonadales > Pseudomonadaceae > Pseudomonas > Pseudomonas vanderleydeniana. Next base: position 1,567,402 of record NZ_CP077093.1, read on the forward strand.
AGGACGAAGTGCTGCGTCGCGAGATGCGCCAGATGGAAGGTGGCTGGGCTTCGACCTACCTGATCGACCAGTCCAAGACCCGCCTGGAGCGCCTGGGCTTCTTCAAGGAAGTCAACGTCGAGACACCGGCCGTGCCGGGTGTCGACGACCAGGTCGACGTGAACTACGCCGTGGAAGAGCAGGCTTCCGGTTCGATCACCGCCAGCGTCGGTTTCGCCCAGAGCGCCGGTCTGATCCTCGGTGGTTCGATCACCCAGAACAACTTCCTCGGTACCGGTAACAAGGTCAGCATCGGTCTGACCCGCAGCGAATACCAGAGCCGCTACAACTTCGGCTACGTTGACCCCTACTGGACCGCAGACGGTGTCAGCCTGGGCTACAACGTGTTCTACCGCACCACCGACTACAAGGACCTCGACGTCAACGTAGCCAGCTATGCGGTGGACAGCCTGGGTGCCGGTGTGAGCGTGGGCTACCCGATCAGCGAGACGTCCCGTCTGACCTTCGGCCTGACCGCCCAGCAGGACAAGATCAAGACCGGCCTGTACACCGTCGACGAGATCTTCAACTTCGTCAACGAGAACGGCAGCAACTACCTGAACTTCAAGGCGTCGGCCGGTTGGTCGGAATCGACCCTGAACAAGGGCGTACTGGCAACCCGTGGTCATTCCCAGAGCCTGACCCTGGAAACCACCACGCCGGGCAGCGACTTGTCCTTCTACAAGCTTGACTACCGCGGCCAGGTGTTCGCGCCGCTGACCGATACCTATACCATGCGCTTCCACACGGAGCTGGGGTATGGCGACGGTTTTGGCTCCACCAACGGCCTGCCGTTCTATGAGAACTACTATGCCGGTGGTTTCAACTCGGTCCGTGGCTTCAAGGACAGTACCCTGGGCCCACGTGGTACACCAAGCCGTGGTGTAGGGGTAACTGGTAACGTGGGCACTATCGCCGACTCGGATACCGACCCGCTGCCATTCGGTGGCAACGTGCTGATCCAGGGCGGTGCCGAGCTGATGTTCCCGCTGCCGTTCGTCAAGGACCAGCGCTCCCTGCGTACCTCGCTGTTCTGGGACGTGGGTAACGTGTTCGACTCCAAGTGCGAGCAGGTCAAGAACACCAACGGTACGTTGTCGCAGACACAGTGCAACGACGTCAGTTTCAGCAACCTGGCCAGCTCCGTGGGCGTGGGTGTGACCTGGGTTACAGCGCTGGGTCCGTTGAGTTTTGCCCTGGCGATGCCGGTCAAGAAACCGGACAACGCCGAAACTCAGGTGTTCCAGTTCTCCCTCGGTCAGACCTTCTAAGGCTCTGCCCCCAGATAATGACAATGGATTTTGTAGGAGTTTATCGTGCGTAAGTTGACCCAACTGGTGCTGCTGGCAAGCGTCCTGGTAGCGACCCCGGCCTTTGCCGAAATGAAAATCGCCGTGCTGAACTATCAGATGGCCCTGCTGGAGTCCGATGCGGCCAAGAAATACGCCGTGGACGCCGAGAAAAAATTCGGTCCGCAACTGACCAAGCTCAAGACCCTGGAAAGCAGCGCCAAGGGTATCCAGGATCGTCTGGTGGCCGGTGGCGACAAGATGCAACAGGGCGAGCGCGAGCGTCTGGAACTTGAATTCAAGCAAAAGGCCCGTGACTTCCAGTTCCAGTCCAAGGAACTGAACGAAGCCAAGGCCGTTGCCGACCGTGAAATGCTCAAGCAACTGAAGCCTAAGCTGGACAGCGCCGTGGAAGAAGTCATTAAGAAAGGTGCCTACGACCTGGTGTTCGAGCGTGGCGCGGTGATCGATGTCAAGCCTCAGTACGACATCACCCGTCAGGTGATCGAGCGCATGAACCAGCTGAAGTAATCCATGACTGCGACTATCAAGCTCGGCCAACTGGCCGAGATCCTCGGTGCCACCCTGCGTGGCTCCGAGGAGAAGGAAATCACTGGGCTGGCCACCTTGCAGGAGGCCGGCCCAGCTCAATTGAGCTTCCTGGCAAACCCCCAGTACCGCAAATACCTCGTCGATAGCCAGGCAGGCGCCGTTCTGCTCAAGGCCGCCGATGCCGAAGGTTATGCCGGTGATGCGCTGGTGGTGGCCGACCCCTACCTGGCTTATGCGCGAATCTCGCATCTGTTCGATCCGAAACCCAAGGCCGCTCCCGGGATTCACCCGAGCGCCGTGGTGGCCGAGGATGCGGTCGTCGACCCGACGGCAAGCATTGCCGCCTTCGTGGTGATCGAGAGCGGTGCGCGTATCGGTGCGGGTGTCACCGTCGGTGCCCACTGCTTCATCGGTGCGCGTTGCGAGATCGGCGAGGGTGGCTGGCTGGCGCCACGGGTGACGCTGTATCACGACGTGCGTATCGGCAAGCGGGTGGTCATCCAGTCGGGCGCGGTGCTCGGTGGTGAAGGCTTTGGTTTCGCCAACGAGAAGGGTGTCTGGAACAAGATTGCCCAGATCGGTGGTGTGCTGGTCGGCGACGATGTCGAGATCGGCGTGAATACCGCCATCGATCGTGGTGCATTGGCCGATACGATCCTTGGGAATGGCGTCAAACTCGACAACCAGATCCAGATTGCCCATAACGTCCAGGTGGGTGATCACACTGCCATGGCCGCCTGCTGTGGCATCTCCGGCAGCACCAAGATCGGCAAGCATTGCATGCTCGCCGGCGGTGTCGGACTGGTGGGGCATATCGAGATTTGCGATAACGTGTTCCTGACCGGCATGACCATGGTTACCCACTCGATTACCGAACCGGGTGCCTACTCTTCCGGTACAGCCATGCAGCCGGCAGCCGAGTGGCGCAAGAGCGCGGCACGCATTCGCCAGCTCGACGACATGTCGCGGCGGCTGCGGCAGTTGGAAAAACGTGTCGGGAACGTGACCCCGGACGCGGACGCTTCATCTGAAGGCTGATACCATTTCCATATCAAGTAGTCACACGACTGCCTCCTTGATTTGCTAGAGGAGCCGACCCGGCCAGGGTGGGCTCCCCATCTTTACTACAGGCTTCCCCACGAAATGATGGACATCAACGAGATTCGCGAATACCTGCCTCACCGTTACCCGTTCCTGCTGGTGGACCGGGTGGAGGAACTGGATGTCGAGGCCAAGAGCATTCGTGCCTACAAGAATGTCAGCATCAACGAGCCATTTTTCAATGGTCACTTCCCGGCGCATCCGATCATGCCGGGCGTGCTGATCATCGAAGCCATGGCACAGGCTGCCGGTATCCTGGGCTTCAAGATGCTCGGGGCGAAGCCTGCCGACGGCACCCTCTACTATTTCGTTGGCTCCGACAAGCTGCGCTTCCGCCAGCCGGTCAAGCCAGGTGACCAACTGATCCTCGAGGCGACCTTCATCAGCTGCAAGCGCAAGCTCTGGAAGTTCGAGTGCCAGGCTTCGGTGGATGGCAAGCCTGTGTGCTCCGCCGAGATCATCTGTGCGGAACAGGAAGTATGAGTCTGATTGACCCTCGTGCAATCATCGATCCCACGGCCGTCCTGGCCGAGGGCGTCGAGGTCGGCCCCTGGTCGATCATTGGCGCAGGTGTGGAAATCGGCGAGGGGACAGTCATCGGGCCGCATGTGATCCTCAAGGGCCCGACCCGGATCGGCAAGCACAACCGCATCTACCAGTTTTCCTCGGTAGGCGAAGACACACCTGATCTGAAATACAAGGGCGAGGCGACTCGCCTGGTGATCGGCGACCACAACGTCATTCGTGAAGGCGTGACGATTCACCGTGGCACCATCCAGGACCGCGCGGAAACCACGCTGGGCGACCATAACCTGATCATGGCCTATGCCCATATCGGCCATGACAGCGTGATTGGCAACCACTGCATCCTGGTCAACAACACCGCGCTGGCCGGACACGTGCACGTCGACGACTGGGCGATCCTTTCCGGCTATACCCTGGTGCATCAGTTCTGCCATATCGGTGCCCACAGCTTTTCCGGGATGGGGACCGCCATCGGCAAGGACGTTCCTGCCTATGTCACGGTGTTCGGCAACCCGGCCGAAGCCCGCAGCATGAACTTCGAGGGCATGCGCCGTCGCGGTTTCAGCGAGGAAGCGATCCATGCACTGCGCCGGGCCTACAAGGTGGTCTATCGCCAGGGCCTGACCGTGGAGCAGGCGATCGCCGAACTGGTCGAGCCAGCCGCCCAGTACCCCGAGGTCGCGGTGTTTCTCGAGTCGATCCAGTCCTCGACCCGCGGTATCACCCGCTGATCATGGCCGGTCTGCGTATTGCGCTGGTCGCCGGCGAGGCATCTGGCGACATTCTCGGCTCCGGCCTCATGCGTGCAATCAAGGTGCGTCATCCCGACGTCGAGTTCATCGGTGTCGGCGGGCCGTTGATGGAGGCCGAAGGTCTGGTCTCCGAGTTCCCGATGGAGCGGTTGTCGGTGATGGGGCTGGTCGAGGTATTGGGTCGCCTGCGTGAGCTGCTCAAGCGACGCAAGGACCTGGTCCAGAGACTGATTGCCGAGAAACCGGACGTATTCATCGGTATCGATGCGCCGGACTTCACCCTCAACATCGAGCTCCAGTTGCGTCGTGCCGGGATCAAGACCGTACACTACGTCAGCCCCTCCGTATGGGCCTGGCGCCAGAAACGGGTCCTGAAGATCCGCGAAGGTTGCGACCTGATGCTGACGCTGCTGCCGTTCGAGGCGCGTTTCTACGAAGAGAAGGGCGTGCCGGTACGTTTTGTCGGGCATCCCCTGGCCGATACCATCCCGCTGCAGGCCGATCGTGCGGCGGCTCGCGCCGAGCTCGGCTTGCCGGACGGTCCGCTGGTGGCATTGATGCCCGGTAGCCGTGGCGGAGAGGTCGGTCGCCTCGGCGCACTGTTCCTCGATACCGCCGAGCGCCTGCGCGCGATGCACCCTGGCATCCGCTTTGTCATGCCCTGTGCCAGTGCGCAGCGGCGTACCCAGGTCGAGGCCTTGCTGGTCGGGCGCGACCTGCCGTTGACCCTGCTCGACGGCCAGTCGCACAAGGCCCTGGCCGCTTGCGATGCGGTGCTGATCGCATCCGGTACCGCGACCCTGGAGGCGCTGCTGTACAAGCGGCCCATGGTGGTCGCCTATCGCCTCGCGGCGCTGACCTTCTGGATTCTCAAGCGCCTGGTGAAAAGCCCCTACATTTCCTTGCCCAACCTGCTGGCCCAACGCCTGCTGGTACCCGAGCTGCTGCAGGATGACGCTACGCCCGAGGCGCTGGCGAACACCCTGTCGCCGTTGATCGAGGGGGGCGAGGAGCAGACCCGCAGTTTCGACGAGATCCATCGGACCCTGCGTCTGGATGCTTCGAACCAGGCCGCCGACGCGGTGCTGGCGTTGATCGCAAAACCCGTATGAGTAAGACCAACATGCAGATGGGACTGGATTTTTCCCTGGTGGCCGATGCCGGAGCTTTGGTAGCCGGAGTCGATGAGGTCGGTCGCGGCCCGCTCTGCGGGGCGGTGGTGACGGCCGCGGTGATCCTCGATCCCAGTCGCCCGATCCTTGGGCTCAATGACTCGAAAAAGCTCACCGAGGCCCGCCGCGAAAAGCTGTTTGATGAAATTCAGGAAAAGGCCCTGAGCTGGTGCATTGCCCGGGCCGAGGTCGAGGAAATCGACGAGCTGAATATCCTTCACGCCACCATGCTGGCCATGCAGCGGGCAGTGGAGGGGCTGCACATCCAGCCGAGGCTGGCGATGATCGACGGCAACCGTTGCCCCAAGCTGGTGATGCCGGCCGAGGCGGTGGTCAAGGGCGATAGCAAGGTGCCTGCGATTGCGGCGGCCTCGATCCTGGCCAAGGTCAGTCGTGATCGTGAAATGGCTGCTTTCGAAGAAATCTATCCCGGTTACGGTATCGGTGGGCACAAGGGCTATCCGACCCCCGTGCACCTGGAAGCCCTGGGCCGCCTGGGGCCGACGCCCATTCACCGGCGTTCGTTCGCCCCCGTGCGGCTCGCCTGGGAAGCCCGCGAGGGACGTTAGTCTGCTGATGTTTTAGCCAAGGCCCGGTACAATTCCGGGCCTTGTTGTTTTCAAAGATTTGGACAGGATCACTATGCCGGCTTCATTCGTTCATCTACGCCTGCACACCGAGTTCTCCCTGGTCGACGGTCTGGTCCGGATCAAGCCGCTGGTCAAGGCCCTGAACGGCATGGGCATGCCCGCCGTGGCGGTGACCGACCAGAGCAACATGTGTTCCCTGGTCAAGTTCTACAAGACCGCCATGGGCGGCGGCATCAAGCCGATCTGCGGTGCCGACCTGTGGCTGTCGAACAAGGACCCCGAGGCACCGCTGAGCCGCATCAGCCTGCTGGCGATGAACGCGCAGGGCTATCGCAACCTCACCGAGTTGATCTCCCGCGGCTACACCGATGGCCAGCGCAATGGCCTGATCATCATCGAGCGCGAATGGGTGGCCGAGGCCGCCGAAGGCGTGATCATGCTGTCGGCGGCCAAGGAGGGCGAGATCGGCATGGCCCTGGTCGGCGGCAACCCGGAAGTGGCCGAGGCCTTGGCGCTGGAGTGGATGGCGATCTTCCCGGATCGCTTCTACATGGAAGTGCAGCGCACCAACCGCCTCAACGACGAAGAGCACCTGCATGCCGCCGTGGCCCTGGCCGACCGGATCGGTGCGCCGCTGGTGGCGACCAACGACGTGCGCTTCATCAAGCAGGAAGACTTCGATGCCCACGAGACCCGCGTGTGCATCGGTGAGGGTCGGGCCCTGGATGATCCGCGCCGCTCGCGCAACTACAGCGACCAGCAGTACCTCAAGAGCGCCGAGGAAATGGCCGAGCTGTTCAGCGACCTGCCCGAGGCGCTGGAAAACACCGTGGAGATTGCCAAGCGCTGCAATATCACGGTGCAGTTGGGCAAGTACTTCCTCCCCGACTTCCCGACGCCCAACGGCATGGGGATCGACGACTACCTGCGCCACGTTTCCCATGAAGGCCTGGAAGAGCGCCTGGCGGTGCTCTGGCCCAAGGACACCACGCCCAACTACGAGGAAAAGCGCCAGCTCTACCTGGATCGCCTGAAGTTCGAGCTGGACATCATCATCCAGATGGGTTTCCCCGGCTACTTCCTGATCGTTATGGACTTCATCAAGTGGGCCAAGAACAACGGCGTGCCGGTCGGCCCGGGCCGGGGCTCGGGTGCCGGTTCCCTGGTCGCCTACGTGTTGAAGATCACCGACCTCGACCCGCTGGCCTACGACCTGCTGTTCGAACGTTTCCTCAACCCGGAACGTATTTCCATGCCCGACTTCGACGTCGACTTCTGCATGGATGGCCGTGACCGGGTGATCGACTACGTGGCCGAGGCCTACGGACGCAACGCGGTGAGCCAGATCATCACCTTCGGTACCATGGCCGCCAAGGCGGTGGTGCGCGATGTGGCGCGGGTCCAGGGCAAGTCCTATGGCCTGGCCGACCGCCTGTCGAAGATGATCCCCTTCGAAGTCGGCATGACCCTGGAGAAAGCCTACGAGCAGGAAGAGATCCTGCGCGACTTCCTCAAGGTCGACGAGGACGGTCGGGAAATCTGGGAGATGGCCCTCAAGCTCGAGGGTGTCACCCGTGGTACCGGCAAACACGCCGGTGGCGTGGTGATCGCGCCGACCAAGCTCACCGATTTCTCGCCGATCGCCTGTGATGAGGAGGGCGGCGGCCTGGTGACCCAGTTCGACAAGGACGACGTCGAGGCGGCGGGCCTGGTGAAGTTCGACTTCCTCGGCCTGCGGACCCTGACCATCATCAAGTGGGCGATGGAGACCATCAATCGCGAGCAGGCCAAGAACAACCTGCCCGACGTCAACATCGACTTCATTCCGCTCGATGACAGGAAGACCTACGAGCTGCTGCAGAAGGCCGAGACCACGGCGGTGTTCCAGCTTGAATCGCGCGGCATGAAGGAGCTGATCAAGAAGCTCAAGCCCGACTGCCTGGAAGACCTCATCGCACTGGTGGCCCTGTTCCGTCCGGGCCCGCTGCAATCGGGCATGGTGGACGACTTCATCAACCGCAAGCACGGCCGCGCCGAGCTGGCCTACCCGCATCCGGACTACCAGTACGAGGGCCTTCAGCCCGTACTGGCACCGACCTACGGCATCATCCTGTACCAGGAGCAGGTGATGCAGATCGCCCAGGTGATGGCCGGTTACACCCTTGGTGGCGCGGACATGCTGCGTCGGGCGATGGGTAAGAAGAAACCCGAGGAAATGGCCAAGCAGCGCGGCGGCTTCATCGAGGGCTGCGCCAACAACGGCATTGATGGCGACCTGGCGGGGAACATCTTCGACCTGGTGGAAAAATTCGCCGGCTACGGCTTCAACAAGTCGCACTCGGCCGCCTACGGCCTGGTTTCGTACCAGACCGCCTGGCTCAAGACCCACTACCCGGCGCCGTTCATGGCCGCCGTACTCTCGGCGGATATGCACAACACCGACAAGGTGGTGATCCTGATCGAGGAAGTGCGCAGCATGAAGCTGCGTCTCGATTCGCCGGACGTGAACAACTCCGACTTCAAGTTCACGGTCAACGACGATGGGCGCATCGTCTATGGCCTGGGCGCGATCAAGGGGGTCGGCGAGGGGCCGGTGGAAGCTATCGTCGAGGCGCGCACCGAGGGTGGTCCGTTCAAGGACCTGTTCGACTTCTGCGACCGCGTCGACCTCAAGCGCATCAACAAGCGAACCCTGGACGCGCTGATCCGCAGTGGCGCCCTGGATCGCCTGGGGCCGTACTTCCACGACGAAATCAAGGCCTACCAGGCCAACATCGACCGCAATCGCGCGGTGCTGTTGTCGGCCCTGGAAGAAGCGATCAAGGCGGCCGAGCAGACTGCCCGCACCGCTGACAGCGGTCATGCGGACCTGTTCGGCGGGTTGTTCGTCGAAGAGGATGCCGATGTCTATGGCAGCCATCGCAACGCTCGCGAACTGACCCTGAAGGATCGCCTGCGTGGCGAAAAGGACACCCTGGGCCTGTACCTGACCGGTCACCCGATCGACGAGTACGAAGGCGAGATCCGTCGCTTCGCCCGCCAGCGCATCATCGACCTGAAGCCGGCGCGCGATACCCAGACCGTCGCCGGGATGATCATTGCCTTGCGCGTGATGAAGAACAAGAAGGGCGACAAGATGGGCTTCATCACCCTCGACGACCGCTCGGCGCGGATCGAGGCCTCGCTGTTCGCCGATGCCTTCATGTCGGCCCAGTCGCTGTTGCAGACCGATGCGATGGTGGTGGTCGAAGGCGAAGTCAGCAACGACGACTTCTCCGGTGGCCTGCGCCTGCGGGTCAAGCGCGTGATGAGCATGGAGGACGCCCGGACCAACCTGGCCGAGAGCCTGCGCCTGAAGGTCCAGGGCGCCGCGCTCAAGGTCAATGAGCTACGCTGGCTGGGCGACCTGCTCAAGCAGTACCGGGGTGCCTGCCCGATCACCATGGAGTACACCGGTCCCGATGCGAAGGCACTGTTGCAACTCGGCGACGGCTGGAAGATCGACCCGGCAGATGGCCTGATTCAGGCATTGCGTGACCAGTTGGGACGAGACAACGTCTTTCTCCAATACCGTTGAGGTGGTGGCGTCCCCTGGAGGCGCCCCGACCTTGAACTTACTTTTAATCTCGACCTGAGCGCGCCATATCCCTTAAGGTAGTGCGCGATACAGATCAACCGGCCGGCCAGGCTGTGTAAACACCACTGTGCTCGACCCAAGACGGACGCTTATGAACCCGAATTTTCTTGATTTCGAACAGCCGATCGCTGACCTGCAAGCCAAGATCGAAGAACTGCGCTTGGTCGGTAACGACAACTCGCTGAACATCGGCGATGAGATCTCCCGACTGCAGGAAAAGAGCAGCACGCTGACAGAAGATATTTTCGGCAAACTGACCAGCTGGCAGATTGCTCGTCTGGCGCGTCACCCGCGTCGTCCCTACACCCTGGACTACATCGAACACATCTTCACCGAGTTCGATGAGCTGCACGGCGACCGGCACTTTGCCGACGATGCCGCGATCGTTGGCGGTATCGCCCGCCTGGACGACCAGCCGGTGATGGTCATCGGCCACCAGAAAGGTCGTGAAGTGCGCGAGAAGGTGCGCCGCAACTTCGGCATGCCGCGTCCGGAAGGCTACCGCAAGGCCTGCCGCCTGATGGAAATGGCCGAACGCTTCAAGATGCCGATCCTGACCTTCATCGACACGCCGGGCGCCTACCCGGGGATCGACGCCGAAGAGCGCAACCAGAGCGAGGCGATCGCCTGGAACCTGCGCGTCATGTCGCGCCTGAAGACCCCGATCATCGCCACCGTCATTGGTGAAGGTGGTTCCGGTGGGGCGCTGGCGATCGGTGTCTGCGACCAGTTGAACATGTTGCAATATTCGACCTACGCGGTGATCTCGCCGGAAGGCTGCGCCTCGATCCTGTGGAAAACCGCCGAAAAGGCTGCCGATGCCGCCGAAGCCATGGGCATCACTGCCGAACGCCTGAAAGGCCTGGGCATCGTCGACAAGGTCATCGCCGAGCCCCTGGGCGGCGCGCACCGCGACCCGGTGGCGGCTTCCGCCCTGATTCGTGCCGAACTCAGCTCGCAGCTGGCGATGCTGAAGAAATTCGACAACGAAGCACTGCTGGCCCGTCGCTATGAGCGTCTGATGAGCTATGGTCTCTGAATGACCTGATCTTTTCTGTGGGAGCCGGTTTGCTGGCGATAGCGCCCGAAGAGGCGCTGCCAGGCCGAAAGGCCTGATCGCCAGCCCGTCGGCCCCACAGAGTCCCGGCTCAGGTTGACCACAGCAGGAGGCGGAGCGACCGAATCCATGACTCAGCGTACTCTTGCTCTTCCTGACCGACTTCTTCAAGCCCTGGCCCCCTGGCGCAGTGCCTCCACCTGGCGACTGGCCTTCTCCGGCGGCCTCGATTCCACCGTCCTCCTGCATTTGCTGGCCCGCCTGGGCAAGACCGAATCGCTGCCCGAGCTCCAGGCCCTGCATATCCATCATGGCTTGCAGATCGCTGCGGACAGCTGGCCAGAGCATTGCCAGGCCATCTGCGACTCGCTGGGCGTGCCGTTGCAGGTGGTGCGGGTGAGCATCCAGCTGGGGGCCAGTCTCGAACGGGCGGCGAGGGATGCGCGCTATCTGGCATTTGCCGGCGTGACCCAGTTGAACGACGTCCTGCTCACTGCCCAGCACCGTGACGACCAGGCGGAAACGCTGCTGTTTCGCCTGTTGCGTGGTGCCGGTGTACGTGGCCTGGCGGCGATGCCGGGCGAGCGCGAGGTGGGCGGGGGCTATCTGGTCCGGCCGCTGCTCGATGTCTCCCGGGCGCAGCTGGAGCAATACGCTCGCGAACACGGCTTGAACTGGATCGAGGATCCGTCCAATGCCGACCAGCAGTTCTCTCGCAACTACCTGCGCCATCGGGTGTTCCCGGGCCTGGTCGAGCGTTGGCCGCACGCGGTCGGCAGCATGGTGCGCAGTGCAGCGCACCTGCGCGAGGCCCAGGAACTGCTGGATGAACTGGCCGAGATCGACCTGGATAACGCCCGGGCGCATTCCCGTTATGACTGGCTGGGCATGCCGTCGCTGGCCCTGGACGCGCTCGCCGGACTGTCCGCTGCCCGTCAGCGCAACCTGCTGCGGCATTGGCTGGAACCGCTGACGCAACTGCCGGACAGCGACCACTGGGCCGGTTGGGAGGACCTGCGCGATGCCGGTCACGATGCCCGGCCCAAATGGCGCCTGGCCGAAGGCGAGTTGCGCCGGGCCGACGAGCACCTCTGGTGGCTGAGTGGTTCCTGGTTGCGCCAGCCGGTGGCGGATATTGACTGGCGTGACCCCCGGCGCGGCCTGGAATTGCCGGACAACGGCGAGCTGCTGATCGTCGGTGACGCGCCGCCGGGACCGCTGCAGGTGCGTTATCGCCAGGGTGGCGAGGTGTTGCACCTGCCGGATCGCGGGCATCGTGATCTCAAGCGCCTGCTCAACGAAAGCGGGGTGCCCTGGTTCGTCCGCGGCCGTTTGCCGCTGCTCTATCGGGATGGACAGTTGCTGGCCGTGGCCAACCTGGCCGGGCTCGACGGGCGGGCATTCGGCGACTGGCATTTGCAATGGCAGCCACCTTCGAGCGATCAAGGTTTGAGCTGAAAGCCGCTTTCCGGTAGACTACGCTCCCTTCTTGATACAACTTCTGTTGATTCGCCTGAATGACAGGAGTTGCCGATTACCAAGCAGTCTTTGCTGGGCGATTCCAAAAAATGTGTAGCGAGCAACGTACCGGTGTTTTCACTTCCGGTCTGTCCCAACGCGGCGGTTTTTTTGAAAGATGCACTGTGATTAATGCTGGTGATCGGGGGCTTCGGCCTTCCTTCGCTTTCCCGGGCGGCTCGGACCGCTTTAACGCAGACTTCTAGGGTTTTTCATGACGCGCTATATATTCGTCACGGGCGGTGTTGTTTCTTCATTGGGGAAAGGCATTGCCTCGGCTTCATTGGCGGCCATCCTGGAGGCGCGGGGGCTGAAAGTCACCATGCTCAAGCTGGATCCGTACATCAACGTCGATCCGGGCACCATGAGCCCGTTCCAGCACGGTGAAGTGTTCGTCACCCACGATGGCGCCGAGACCGACCTGGACCTGGGTCACTACGAGCGGTTCATCCGCACCACCATGACCCAGAACAACAACTTCACCACCGGCCGCGTGTACGAGCACGTACTGCGCAAGGAGCGCCGTGGTGACTACCTGGGTGCGACCATCCAGGTGATCCCGCACATCACCGACGAAATCAAGCGTCGCATCATCAAGGGTGCCGGCGATGCCGACGTGGCCCTGGTGGAAATCGGCGGTACCGTGGGCGACATCGAGTCGCAGCCGTTCCTGGAAGCCATCCGCCAGCTGCGCGTCGAAGTCGGCTCCAAGCGCGCGATGCTGATGCACCTGACCCTGGTGCCGTACATCGCCACCGCTGGCGAGACCAAGACCAAGCCGACCCAGCACTCGGTGAAGGAGCTGCGCTCCATCGGCCTGCAGCCCGACGTGCTGATCTGCCGTTCCGACCATCCGGTGGACGTGTCCTCGCGTCGCAAGATCGCGCTGTTCACCAACGTCGAAGAGCGTGCGGTGATTTCCCTGGAAGACGTCGACACCATCTACAAGATCCCGGCCGTGCTGCACGCCCAGGGCCTGGATGACTTCGTCGTCGAGCGTTTCGGCCTGCAATGCAACGGTGCCGACCTGTCCGAGTGGGAAAAGGTCGTCGATGCCAAGCTCAACCCGGAGCACGAAGTCACCATCGCCATGGTCGGCAAGTACATGGAGCTGCTGGACGCCTACAAGTCGCTGATCGAGGCGATGAGTCACGCCGGCATCACCAACCGTACCAAGGTCAACCTGCGCTACATCGATTCCGAGGACATCGAGAACCAGGGCACCGGCCTGCTCGAAGGCGTCGACGCGATCCTGGTTCCGGGCGGCTTCGGCCTGCGCGGCGTGGAAGGCAAGATCACCGCCGTCCAGTACGCTCGCGAGAACAAGGTCCCGTACCTGGGTATCTGCCTGGGCATGCAGGTGGCGGTCATCGAGTTCGCCCGTAACGTACTGGGCTGGAAGGACGCCAACTCCACCGAGTTCGACCGTACCAGCGCCCACGCCGTCGTCGGCCTGATCACCGAGTGGGAAGACGCCACCGGCGCGGTCGAGACCCGTACCGAAGCCTCCGACCTGGGTGGCACCATGCGCCTGGGCGCCCAGGACTGCCTGCTGGAGCCGGGCTCCAAGGTACACGACTGCTACGCCAAGGACGTGATCGTCGAGCGTCACCGTCACCGCTACGAAGTGAACAACAAGCTGCTGCCGCAGATCATGGAAGCCGGCCTGAAAATCTCCGGTCGTTCCGGCGATGGCGCGCTGGTCGAAGTGGTCGAGGTGCCGGATCACCCATGGTTCGTCGCCTGCCAGTTCCACCCCGAGTTCACCTCGACCCCGCGTGACGGTCATCCGCTGTTCAGTGGCTTCGTCAAGGCGGCCCTGGCCCAACACCAGAAGAAGGCGTAAGACTGATGGCCCAGAAGATCATTCGCGTCGGCGACATCGAGATCGCCAACGACAAGCCGATGGTGCTGTTCGGTGGCATGAACGTGCTGGAAAGCCGTGAAATGGCGATGCAGGTCTGCGAGGAATACGTGAAGGTTACCGAGAAACTCGGTATCCCCTACGTGTTCAAGGCCAGCTTCGACAAGGCCAACCGTTCCTCCGTGACCTCTTTCCGTGGCCCCGGCCTGGAAGAGGGCATGCGGATCTTCCAGGACATCAAGCAAGCCTTCGGCGTACCGATCATCACCGACGTCCACGAGCCGGCCCAGGCCGCCGTGGCCGCCGAGGTCTGCGACATCATCCAGTTGCCGGCCTTCCTGTCGCGCCAGACCGACCTGGTGGTCGCCATGGCCAAGACCGGGGCGGTGATCAACATCAAGAAAGCCCAGTTCCTCGCGCCCCAGGAAATGAAGCACATCCTGAACAAGTGCGTGGAAGCCGGTAACGACCAACTGATCCTCTGCGAGCGGGGTTCGAGCTTCGGCTACAACAACCTGGTGGTGGACATGCTCGGCTTCGGCATCATGAAGCAGTTCGAGTACCCGGTGTTCTTCGACGTGACCCATGCCCTGCAGATGCCGGGTGGTCGCGCCGATTCGGCCGGTGGTCGCCGCGCCCAGGTCACCGACCTGGCCAAGGCTGGCATGAGCCAGGGCCTGGCGGGGTTGTTCCTCGAGGCGCATCCGGATCCGGACAACGCCAAGTGCGACGGTCCTTGCGCCCTGCGCCTGGACAAACTGGAGCCGTTCCTGAGCCAGCTCAAGGCACTGGATGAGTTGATTAAGAGTTTTCCGACGATAGAAACCGCTTAATCGGCAAATCTCCGGTAAAGTACCGCACGATTCAGGGCTCTGGACCAAGGTTCAGAGCCTTTTCGTCTGCAAGGCTGCCAATTTTCATACGCTTGCCGGCGAACTAGATTCCCTTCAGCTGCGTCGTTTTCGTCAACTTTGGAGTGTTTACAACAATGGCAAAAATCGTCGACATCAAAGGTCGTGAAGTTCTCGACTCCCGTGGCAACCCCACTGTGGAAGCGGACGTGCTTCTGGACAACGGCATCATCGGCAGCGCCTGCGCTCCGTCCGGTGCTTCCACCGGCTCGCGTGAAGCGCTCGAGCTGCGTGATGGCGACAAGAGCCGCTACCTGGGCAAGGGCGTTCTGAAGGCTGTTGCCAACATCAACGGCCCGATCCGTGAGCTGCTGCTGGGCAAGGACCCTGCCGACCAGAAGGCTCTGGACCACGCGATGATTGCCCTGGACGGTACCGAGAACAAGGCCAACCTGGGCGCCAACGCCATCCTCGCAGTCTCCCTGGCCGCAGCCAAGGCTGCCGCACAGGACCAGGACCTGCCGCTGTACGCGCACATTGCCAACCTGAACGGTACTCCAGGCGTCTACTCGATGCCGGTTCCGATGATGAACATCATCAACGGTGGCGAACACGCCGACAACAACGTCGACATCCAGGAATTCATGGTCCAGCCGGTTGGCGCCAAGTCCTTCTCCGAGGGCCTGCGCATGGGCACCGAGATTTTCCATCACCTCAAAGCCGTGCTGAAGGCCCGTGGCCTGAGCACCGCGGTCGGTGACGAAGGTGGTTTCGCGCCAAACCTGGCGTCCAACGAAGATGCCCTGAAAGTCATCTCCGAAGCCGTTGCCAACGCCGGCTACACCCTGGGCACCGACGTGACCCTGGCCCTGGACTGCGCCGCCAGCGAATTCTTCGAAGACGGCAAGTACAACCTGTCCGGCGAAGGCCAGGTGTTCACCGCTGAAGGTTTCGCCGAATACCTGAAGGGCCTGACCCAGCGCTATCCGATCATCTCGATCGAAGACGGCCTGGACGAGTCCGACTGGGCTGGCTGGAAAATCCTCACCGACAAGATCGGCGAGAAAACCCAGCTGGTGGGCGACGACCTGTTCGTGACCAACACCAAGATCCTGAAGGAAGGCATCGACAAGAAGATCGCCAACTCCATCCTGATCAAGTTCAACCAGATCGGCTCCCTGACCGAAACCCTGGAAGCGATCCAGATGGCCAAGGCTGCCGGCTACACCGCGGTGATCTCGCACCGTTCCGGTGAAACCGAAGATTCGACCATCGCCGACCTGGCCGTGGGTACCGCTGCCGGCCAGATCAAGACTGGCTCGTTGTGCCGCTCCGACCGCGTTTCCAAGTACAACCAACTGCTGCGTATCGAAGAGCAATTGGGTGCCAAGGCGAAATACAACGGTCGTTCCGAGTTTCGCGGTTAAGCAGTAGATGGTAAAAAGACACCGGATTGTGTCGGAAAAGTCGCTATAGCGGTTTTTTCGCAACTAATCTGATGGCTGACAAGCCCAAGCCCGGGTATACCCAGGCTTGGGCTGTTGGTATATGGACGTCGGCTTGGCTGTCTTTTTCACTGGGTAAACGAAATTCGATGCGCAGTCCCTACTGGTTGTTCCTTGTCCTGCTCTTGCTGCTGGCTGGCCTGCAGTACCGCCTCTGGGTGGGTAACGGGAGCCTGGCGCAGGTAGCCGACCTGACCCAACAGATTGCCGAGCAGCATGCCGAGAACGAACGCCTGCTGGAGCGTAATCGCGTCCTCGATGCAGAAGTTCTTGAACTGAAGAAAGGCATGGAGACCGTTGAAGAACGTGCTCGCCATGAGCTGGGCATGGTCAAGGACGGCGAAACCCTTTATCAGTTGGCACAATGACTGACTCCTCGCTACCGGCCTTCTGGGCCGTGATTCCTGCCGCGGGTGTGGGTGCCCGTATGGCAGCCGACCGTCCCAAGCAGTACCTGCAACTGGGCGGACGAACCATTCTCGAACACAGCCTTGGCTGTTTTCTCGATCATCCTGGCCTCAAGGGGCTGGTGCTGAGCCTGGCGCCCGATGATCCCTACTGGCCGGCCCTGGCCTGTGCCGGTGATTCGCGCATCCGTCGCGTCGACGGTGGCGCCGAACGTGCCGACTCGGTACTCAACGCATTGTTGCACCTGCATGCCCTGGGCGCGGCGGAAGACGACTGGGTACTGGTGCATGACGCGGCCCGACCGAACCTGTCCCGTGACGACCTCGACCACCTGCTCGCCGAGCTGGCGAACGATCCGGTAGGTGGCCTGCTGGCCGTACCGGCGAGGGATACGCTCAAGCGTGTCGACAAGCAGGGGCGGGTGCTGGAAACCGTCGACCGGGCGCTGATCTGGCAGGCCTACACGCCGCAGATGTTCCGCCTGGGCGCCCTGCACCGGGCCCTGGCCGACAGCCTGGTGGCCGAGGCGACCATCACCGACGAAGCCTCGGCAATGGAGTGGGCCGGCCAGGCGCCGCGCCTGGTCGAGGGCCGTTCGGACAATATCAAGGTCACTCGTCCCGAAGACCTGGAGTGGCTGCGCCTGCGCTGGGCCAATCGCCGCTGACGCACGTGCCTCTTCGCGGATGAACCGGGGCGCCGGACCGCCGGCTCCCACAAGGTACCGTGCCGAACACATATCTTGTGATCGACGCAAACTGTGGGAGCCGGATTCATCCGCGAAGAGGCCACGACCGGCAACACAGATCTGGCGTCAGGCCTTGTACTCCGGCCGCTTTGCCAACCCCTCCCGGAGATAATCCACCAGCTTGCGCACCTTCGGCGACAGGTGCCGCTGCTGTGGATACAGCGCCCACACTGCAGTATTGGGCGGTTGATGGGCTTCGAGCAGGGAAATCAGCGTGCCGTTGTGCAAATGCTCCAACACGTAGTAGTCCGGCAACTGGCACAGCCCGACCCCCTGCAACGCCGCATCGAGCACCGCCTGGCCGCTGTTGCAGCGCCAGTTGCCCTGGACCCGCTGGGAAAACTCGCGCCCTTCCTGCGCCAGTTGCCAGATATCCGAGCTGCCAACCAGGCAGTTGTGCCGGCTCAGTTCCGACAGGCTGTGGGGGCGGCCATAGCGCTCCAGGTAGGAAGGGGAGGCGCACAGGTACATCCGCCGTGGCGCCAGCCGGGTCGCCACCAGTCTTGAGTCTTGCAGGCGGCCCAGCCGGATGGCCAGGTCGAGGCCCTCGTGCACCAGGTCCAGAGTGCGGTTGCTCAGCTCGATATCCACCCGCAACTGCGGGTACAACCCCATGAACGTGGTCACCAGCGGCACGATGAAGCGCTCGCCATAGGCCACGGCGCAAGTCATGCGCAGCATGCCCTTGGGTTCGCTGGTCAGGTCGCCTACCGCCCGCAGGGCTTCCTCGCGGCCGTCCTGCAGGCGTTGGCAATGTTGCAGGAAGGTTTGCCCGGCCTCGGTCAGGGTGACGCGCCGGGTACTGCGATAGAGCAGGCGGGTTTGCAGGCGTTCCTCCAGCCGGGCGATCTGCCGGCTGATATGCGAAGAGGAGGCGCCCAGGCGTTCCGCCGCCGCGGTGAACTGGCTGCATTCGGCCACGGCGACGAATTCGTCTATCCCTTCCCAGCCGTTATCACTCATTGGATTATCCCTGTGTGGCAATAATGTTTTGCTTTTGGCTGGATTATTCACCAATAGTCGATGATTTACACTGTGATCTTTGCCATTCACTTTCAGGAGTTGCTGGATGATCAAGTCACGTGCTGCCGTTGCCTTCGAGGCGAAGAAGCCTCTGGAAATCGTCGAAGTCGATGTCGCCATGCCCAAGGCCGGCGAAGTGCTGTTGCGTGTCGTGGCCACCGGCGTCTGCCACACCGACGCCTACACCCTGTCCGGCGCGGACCCGGAAGGTATCTTCCCGTCGATCCTCGGTCATGAGGGTGGTGCGATTGTCGAAGCCATTGGCGAGGGCGTGACCTCGGTAGCCGTTGGCGACCACGTCATCCCGCTGTACACCCCGGAATGCGGCAAGTGCAAATTCTGCCTGTCGGGCAAGACCAACCTCTGCCAGGCGATCCGGGCGACCCAGGGCAAGGGTCTGATGCCGGACGGCACTTCGCGTTTCTCCTACAAGGGTGAGACGATTTTCCACTACATGGGCACCTCGACCTTCTCCGAATACACCGTCTTGCCGGAAATCTCCGTCGCCAAGATCGCCAAGGACGCGCCGCTGGAGAAGGTCTGCCTGCTGGGCTGTGGCGTCACCACCGGGATCGGTGCGGTGCTCAACACCGCCAAGGTCAAGGCCGGTGATACCGTGGCGATCTTCGGCCTGGGCGGCATCGGCCTGTCGGCGGTGATCGGTGCGGTGAAGGCCAAGGCCGCTCGCATCATCGCCATCGACATCAACCCGGCCAAGTTCGAGATCGCTCGCCAGCTGGGTGCGACCGATTGCGTCAACCCGAAGGATTTCGACCGTCCGATCCAGGAAGTCATCGTCGACATGACCGACGGAGGCGTGGACTTCTCCTTCGAGTGCATCGGCAACGTGCAACTGATGCGTGCGGCGCTGGAGTGCTGCCACAAGGGCTGGGGCGAGTCGGTGATCATCGGCGTGGCCGGTGCTGGCCAGGAAATCGCCACCCGTCCGTTCCAACTGGTGACCGGCCGCGTCTGGCGCGGTTCGGCCTTCGGTGGCGTACGCGGTCGCAGCGAGCTGCCGAGCTATGTCGACATGGCGCAGACGGGTGAAATCCCGCTGGATACCTTCATCACCCACACCATGGGCCTGGAGGACATCAACAAGGCGTTCGACCTGATGCACGAAGGCAAGAGCATCCGTACCGTCATCCACTTCTGATTACCTGGCAGGGGGTGACCACGCTGGCCGTCGGCCGCCCCTTGCAGTACGGAGTTGTGCTTATGTCCCTGGAAAACCTCTCTTGCCAGAAGAGCTTCGGCGGCTGGCATAAACGCTATAAACACCATTCCGATGTGCTCGGTTGCGACATGGTGTTCGCCGTCTATCTGCCACCGCAGGCCGAGCAGGGCGTCAAGCTGCCGGTCCTGTACTGGCTGTCCGGGCTGACCTGCACCGATGAAAACTTCATGCACAAGGCCGGCGCCCAGCGCATGGCTGCGCAACTGGGGTTGATCATCGTGGCGCCGGATACCAGCCCGCGTGGCCCTGAGGTGCCTGGCGATCCCGAGAATGCCTGGGACTTCGGTCTCGGCGCCGGTTTCTACCTGAACGCTACCCAGCAGCCCTGGGCTCGCCACTACCGGATGCACGACTATGTAGTGAATGAGTTGCCGGCGCTGATCGAGGCGCATTTCCCGGCGTCCGACAAGCGCGGGATCAGCGGTCATTCGATGGGCGGCCACGGTGCGCTGGTATGCGCCTTGCGCAATCCGGGGCGCTACCAGTCGTTGTCGGCCTTTGCGCCGATCAGCAATCCGATGGATTGCCCGTGGGGGCAGAAGGCGTTTTCGCGCTACCTGGGCGAAGAACGTTCGCGCTGGCGCGAATGGGATGCCTGCGCCCTGATCAGCGAAGCCAGCGAGAAGCTGCCGATCCTGGTGGACCAGGGCGATCGCGACGACTTCCTGGCCAACCAGCTCAAGCCCGAAGCCCTGCAGCAGGCGGCCAAGCTGGCCGGGCACCCGCTGACCCTGCGCCTGCAGCCGGGCTACGATCACAGCTACTTCTTCATCGCCAGCTTCATCGACGATCATTTGAAACATCACGCTGAAGCTCTTGGCGCAGGTTCTGCACGATAATTGTCTGCGCTCGCTCAGGCTGCGTTAAAAACAGGCTCGGATGCTCATTGACTACAGTCAGGTCGGACGCGACCCCGGCCGGTCGTCGCCTGTTTTTGCCTTGCCTGAGCGTTGCTCGACTAATTCTCGTACTAGAACCTAATGTCGGACAAAATAGGTAGAATCACGCCCTGACTAAATCGGGGCGTTTTTTTATGCGTATTGGCCACGGCTATGATGTTCACCGTTTCGCCGAAGGCGATTTCATCACGCTGGGCGGCGTGCGGATCGCGCACCACCATGGGCTGCTGGCTCACTCCGACGGCGATGTGCTGCTGCACGCCCTGAGCGACGCACTGCTGGGTGCGGCGGCATTGGGTGACATCGGCAAGCATTTTCCCGACACCGACCCGACCTACAAGGGCGCCGACAGCCGCGTGCTGTTGCGTCACGTGATGTCCCTGCTCAAGGATCGGGGCTGGCGGGTCGGCAACGTCGACAACACCATCGTCGCCCAGGCGCCTAAAATGGCCCCGCACATCGAATCGATGCGGGCGCTGATTGCCGAGGATCTTGAAGTTGAGCTGGACCAAGTGAACGTAAAAGCCACCACCACCGAAAAACTTGGCTTCACCGGCCGCGAGGAAGGTATTGCGGTGCATTCCGTCGCCTTGTTGCTGCGCGCATGACCGAACTGGAACTACTGGGCCCCCGTGCCCACGGCGAAGCGCTGGGCACTGCGGTGCTCAAGGCGACTGCGGAAGACTTCCAGGTCGATGAAGTCCTCGATATTCCCCTGTCCGGGGACGGCGAGCACCTGTGGTTGTGGGTCGAGAAACGTGGCCTGAACACCGAGGAGGCGGCCCGTCGCCTGGCCAGGGCCGCTGGTGTGCCGCTGCGCACGGTCAGTTATGCGGGCCTTAAGGATCGCCAGGCCCTGACGCGGCAATGGTTCAGTATCCAGTTGCCCGGCAAGGCCGATCCGGACATGACTGCCGCGCAGAACGACACGCTGCGGATTCTCAAGAGTGCCCGCCACAAGCGCAAGCTGCAGCGCGGTGCCCACTCGGCCAATGGCTTCACCCTGCGTCTGAGTCAATTGGCCGCAGACCGGCAAGGTCTCGAGCAGCGCCTCGAGCAGATCCGCCGCCTGGGCATTCCCAACTACTTCGGCAGCCAGCGTTTCGGCCACCAGGGCGGCAATCTCGGCGAGGCCCGCGACTACGCGGCACGCCAGGCGCTGCCGGAGCAGCGCAATGTGCGTTCGCGACTGCTGTCCACCGCTCGCAGCTATCTGTTCAACCAGGTGCTGGCGGCGCGTGTCGCCGAGGGCAGCTGGAATCGTGCTCAGGTCGGCGACCTGCTGGCCTTCACCGACAGCCGCAGCTTTTTCCCGGCCAATGAAGCCGAATGCCACGACCCGCGCCTGGCGATTCTCGACCTGCACCCGACCGGCCCGCAGTGGGGCGAGGGGCCTTCCCCGGCGGCTGGCGCCACTTTCGAGCTGGAACAGGCCGTCGGCGCGCGTGAAGCGCAGTTGTGCCAGTGGCTGGCGAAGGCGGGAATGGAGCACGAACGTCGCATCCTGCGGCTGCCCATTGGCGGGCTGACGTGGCATTATCCTGCGCTGGACATTCTGCAACTGGAATTCGTCCTGCCGGCCGGATGCTTCGCCACCGCTCTGGTGCGCGAGCTCGTTGATCTGGTGCCGGCGGGACAGACGGACAGCTCATGCGTATTCTGATTTCCAACGACGATGGGGTCTTCGCCCCCGGTCTCGCTGCGCTCCATGCTGCGCTGGCGGACCATGCCGAGTGCCGGGTGATTGCCCCGGACCAGGACAGGAGTGGTACCAGCAGTTCGCTGACCCTCGACCGTCCGCTGCACCCGCACGCCCTGCCCAACGGCTTCATCAGCCTGAACGGCACGCCGACCGATTGCGTGCACCTGGGGGTCAATGGCCTTCTGGGCTACGAGCCGGACATGGTGGTCTCGGGGATCAACCTGGGGGCCAATCTCGGTGATGACGTGCTGTATTCCGGTACGGTCGGCGCGGCACTGGAAGGCCGATTCCTCGGCAGGACCTCGTTCGCCTTCTCGCTTGCCTCGCACCAGGTCGACAACCTGGCGAGCGCGGCACATTTCGCCCGCTTGCTGGTGGAGGCCGAAGCCGGCCTGCAACTGCCACCGCGCACCGTGCTCAATGTCAATGTGCCGAACCTGCCGCTGGAGCATATCCGCGGTATCCGCCTGACCCGCCTGGGGCACCGGGCGCGAGCGGCGGCGCCGATTCGCGAGCTCAATCCGCGCGGCAAGGCCGGCTACTGGATCGCCGCGGCCGGTGATGTCGAGGATGGTGGGCCTGGCACGGATTTCCATGCATTGATGCAGGGCTTCGTTTCGGTCACCCCGCTGCAGTTGGATCGTACCTTCAACGATGCCTTTGCCAATCTCGGTGGTTGGCTGGAGGGGCTTGCCTGATGGCGCGTGAAAACGATTTGCTGCGTGGCGGGATCGGCATGACCTCGCAGAGAACCCGCGAGCGCCTGATCCAGCGGTTGTATGAGGAAGGGTTGTCCAACCCCCAGGTGCTGGAAGTGATCCGGCGTACGCCGCGCCATCTGTTTGTCGACGAGGCCCTGGCCCACCGGGCCTATGAGGACACTGCGCTGCCGATCGGGCACAACCAGACCATTTCCCAGCCGTACATGGTGGCCCGCATGAGCGAGCTGCTGCTGGAGGCGGGGCCGCTGGACAAGGTGCTGGAGATCGGGACCGGTTCCGGCTACCAGACCGCAGTGCTGTCGCAACTGGTCGAGCGGGTCTTCTCGGTCGAGCGGATCAAGGTCTTGCAGGATCGCGCCAAGGAGCGCCTGGTCGCGCTCAACCTGCGCAACGTGGTGTTCCGCTGGGGGGACGGCTGGGAGGGTTGGCCGGCACTGGCACCGTACAACGGCATCATCGTCACCGCGGTCGCCACCGATGTACCACAGGCGTTACTCGACCAGCTGGCTCCGGGCGGACGCCTTGTGATTCCGGTCGGCTCGGGTGAGGTCCAGCAACTGATGTTGATCGTACGTGAGGAACATGGCTTTTCCCGGCATGTTCTCGGCGCAGTCCGTTTCGTTCCATTGCTTAACGGGCCATTGGCCTGAACCCCGTTTGCAGTTGTTCAACAAGTGCGCTGAATTCTGTTTAAGGTTATCGGTCTTAGTGTCGGAACTTGCAGGCGGCGCCCGTTCAAAGTGTGTCGAGTTTCACTACAGAACTGTACAAGCGGCTGGCATATAGCGCTTCACTGTCCGTAAAACTCCAACGGCCAGTTATACTTGCGTCACACTAGCGCCTTTTATGGGCACTCTATATTCATTTCAGACAACATGAAGGGAGCGGCGGGTGAGTCTCACAGTCATTCGGCAGCGTATGGGTAAAACAAGCGTTCAGCGCCTGATGATCGGTCTTGCCCTCAGTGCTTTACTGGCTGGTTGCTCCAGTGCTCCCAAGAACGGCGTGCGCGTCGTCGATCGCAATGGCAATGCGACGGGGGGCGCCAGTGCGGCACCGCAACGGCCGATGACCACCACCGGGCAGCATGTTGTTGTCCGCGGCGATACCTTGTTCTCGATTGCCTTCCGCTACGGCTGGGACTGGAAGGCCCTGGCCGCGCGCAACAATATCCAGGAGCCCTACACCATCCACGTCGGTCAGGCGATTCGCTTCGACAGCCGTTCAAATTCAACACCGGCCGTAGCGACATCGACCACCACGTCGTCCTCTTCCTCGTCCAGCAAGATCACCGTCACCCGGCGTCCGGCGAACTCCAGTGGAACTTCCACCACCACTGCGGCAGCTTCTCCGACAACCACTGCGCCGGCCACGCCAACCCCTCCACCAGGACCCGCACCGAAGGGTTGGGCCTGGCCGGCGAACGGTATTTTGATTGGAAAATTTGCTTCAAACGGTAGTTTGAATAAAGGTATTGATATCGCCGGTGATTTGGGACAGCCTGTTTTAGCTGCGTCTGATGGTTCAGTTGTATACGCCGGGAGTGGACTACGGGGCTACGGCGAACTTGTGATCATCAAGCACAGCGATACCTACGTCAGTGCCTACGGTCATAACCGCAGGCTGTTGGTTCGGGAGGGGCAGCAGGTCAAAGTCGGACAGACAATTGCCGAGATGGGATCAACTGGTACAGACCGGGTGAAACTGCACTTTGAGATTCGCCGCCAGGGCAAACCCGTAGACCCACTGCAATTCCTGCCCCGTCGTTGATCCGTTTTCCAGCCTGTTCTCATGACGTAGTGGGAACAGGTTCCAGCGTTGCCAGGGATAAAGGCGCCGCTTGAGCCTGAGGTCGAACTCACCAAAGGACTATAACAATGGCTCTCAGTAAAGAAGCGCCGGGGTTTGACATCGACGATGAGGTGCTCCTTATGGACTCCGACATTGTCATGGATATGATGCCGGAGGATGAGAATTCTCCACCCCCAGTTCGTGCCAAGACCAAAAATGCTGCCGCTCTCAAGCAGCACAAGTACATTGACTACACCCGGGCCCTGGATGCGACCCAGCTGTATCTCAATGAAATCGGTTTTTCCCCCTTGCTGTCCCCGGAAGAAGAGGTCCATTTTGCGCGTCTGTCGCAAAGCGGCGATCCGGCCGGACGCAAACGCATGATCGAAAGCAACTTGCGCCTGGTGGTGAAAATTGCCCGACGTTACGTCAATCGGGGACTTTCGTTGCTGGACCTGATCGAAGAGGGCAACCTCGGCTTGATCAGGGCGGTCGAGAAATTCGACCCGGAGCGCGGCTTCCGCTTCTCGACCTATGCCACCTGGTGGATCCGCCAGACGATCGAACGGGCGATCATGAATCAGACCCGGACCATCCGTTTGCCGATCCACGTGGTCAAGGAGCTCAACGTCTATTTGCGGGCTGCCCGCGAGTTGACCCAGAAGCTCGACCACGAGCCTTCTCCCGAAGAAATCGCCAACCTGCTGGAAAAACCGGTCGGGGAGGTCAAGCGCATGCTTGGCCTGAACGAGCGGGTGTCCTCGGTGGACGTTTCCCTGGGCCCGGACTCGGACAAGACCCTGCTCGATACCCTGACGGATGACCGGCCAACCGATCCCTGCGAGTTGCTGCAGGACGACGACCTGTCCCAGAGCATCGACCAGTGGCTTTCGGAACTGACCGACAAGCAGCGTGAGGTGGTCGTGCGCCGCTTCGGCCTGCGTGGTCACGAAAGCAGCACGCTGGAGGACGTTGGCCTGGAGATCGGCCTGACCCGTGAGCGGGTACGGCAGATTCAGGTCGAGGGCCTGAAGCGGTTGCGCGAGATCCTGGAGAAGAACGGCTTGTCGAGCGAGTCGCTGTTCCAGTGACTGCCGGGGCCTGAGTGAGCAGGCCCTGGTGGGAATATGACGGCGTACGCAAGACGGTGGGAGCCGGTGGCCCGGCGCCCCGGTTTATCCGCGAAGCTTCTAGTGGCCTCAAGGGCCTCTTCGCGGATAAATCCGGCTCCCACCGGTTATCTGCGGCTACAAAAACTGTTTCCATGGCAGTTGGGCTGCGGCGTCAGGCATCTTTTCTCGCCAGCAGGCTGTAGACGCATGGCAGCACGAACAGCGTAAACAGCGTGCCCACCGACATCCCGGTGGCAATCACCGTACCGATGTCGAAACGACTGACCGCCCCCGCACCGCTGGCCAGGATCAACGGCACCATGCCGAAGACCATCGCCGCCGTCGTCATCAGCACTGGCCGCAGGCGGATCGCCGCAGCTTCTTCCACGGCCTCACGGGCCGACAACCCCCTTTCGTGGCGCAACTGGTTGGCGAACTCGACGATCAGGATCCCGTGCTTGCTGATCAGTCCGATCAGTGTCACCAGGCCCACCTGGGTATAGATGTTCATGCTCGACCAGCCGAGGAACAGCGGTAGCAGCGCCCCGCAGATCGACAACGGTACGGTCACCAGGATCACCAGCGGGTCGCGGAAACTCTCGAATTGCGCCGCCAGTACCAGGAAGATGATTGCCAGGGCCAGGCCGAAGGTCACCCACAGCGCGTTGCCTTCCTGGACGAATTGCCGCGAGGAGCCGGCATAGTCGCTGGCGAACCCCGTTGGCGCCTCTTCGGCGGCAATCTGGCGAATGGTCTCGATGGCGTCTCCCATGCTGACGATAGGCACCCCGGAAACAATCGCCGAGTTCAGTTGCTGGAACTGGTTCAACTGCCGGGGGCGGGCGCGGTCGGATACCGTGATCAGTGTCGACAGGGGCAACAGCTTGCCCTCGCTGTTCTTCACGTAGTAGTTGTTCAGCCAGTCCGGGTTGTCGCGGTAGGCCCGTTCCACCTGGGCGATCACCTTGTAGCTGCGACCCTCGAGGGTAAAACGGTTGATTTCGGCTTCACCGAGCAGCGTCGCCAGGGTCGCCCCCAGGTCCTGCATCGACACCCCCATCTGCGCCGCCTTGCCACGATCGATATCCACCACCACCTCGGGCTTGTCGAAAGCCAGATCGATGTCGAGGAAGGCGAACTTGCCGGACTCCAGGGCGCGCTTCTTGATCCGGTTGGCGACGTCCAGCAGGGCCGTGTAGTCGTTGGGGGTATTGAGCACGTACTGGAACGGCAGGCTCTCGCCGGTGCCGGGCAGCGATGGCAGGTTGAAGCCGAACACCTGCAGCCCGCCGATGCTCGCCAGCTTGCCCTGGACCTCGGGCAGGATCTGCATCTGCGTGCGCCGGCGTTCGTTCCAGGGCTTGAGCAGGAAGCCGCCGATCCCCGACTGCACGCCATTGAAGCCGTTGATCTGGAACGACGAGTAGTACTCGGGAAACTCCTTGAAGATGGTGATGAACTCGTCGGTGTACTTGTTCAGGTAGTTCAGGTTGCTCGGCTGCGGGGCGGTGGCCATCATGAAGATGATGCCCTGGTCCTCGTTGGGCGCCAGCTCCGACTGGGTGAATTTCAGTAGCACGGGGATCAGCCCGAGGATGATCACCGCGAACACTACCACCACCGGCCGCGTATCAAGGGTGCCGTGCAGCAGCGTGCGGTAGCGGCGCTTGAGGCGTTCGAACAGTTGGTCGAGGCGATGCGCCAGGCCTGAAGCATTGGCATCATGGCGCAGCAGCAGGGCGCACATCATCGGTGACAGGGTCAGGGCGACCACGCCGGAAATCACCACCGCGCCGGCCAGGGTCAGGGCGAATTCCTTGAACAGGGCGCCGGTCAGCCCTTGCAGGAAACCGATGGGGGCGTAGACTGCCGCGAGGGTGATGGTCATCGACACCACTGGCAGGGCAATTTCCCGCGCGCCTTCGAGGGCCGCCTCCAGCGGGCTCCTGCCTTCCTCGATATGCCGGTGGATGTTCTCCACCACGACGATCGCATCGTCCACCACCAGGCCGATCGCCAGCACCATCGCCAGCAGGGTCAGCAGGTTGATCGAATACCCCATCAACTGCATGAAGAACAGCACGCCGACCATCGACAGCGGGATGGTGATGACCGGAATCACCACCGAGCGCAGGGCGCCAAGGAACAGGAAGACCACCACGATGACGATCAGTACCGCTTCGAACAGGGTCTTGACCACCTCGTTGATCGAGGCCTGGATGAACAGCGTGGCGTCGTAGGCGATTTCCGCCTTGAGGTTGGTCGGTAACTGGGCCTCCAGCTCCGGCATGATCTTGCGTACTTCCTTGATCACATCCAGCGGGTTGGCGCCGGGGGTGGCCTTGATGCCGATGTAGACCGAGGGCGTACCGCCGAAGGAGCTGACGGTGTCGTAGTTTTCCGCGCCCATTTCGACCCGCGCCACGTCGCCGAGCAACACCCGGCTATCACCGGCGGTCTTGAGAGGGATCGCCGCGAAGGCTTCGGCGGACTTCAGTTCGGTGCTGGCGTTGATACTGGTGACCACGTATTCGCCCTTGACCTCCCCGGCCGCGGACAGAAAGTTGTAGCGGCGCACCGCAGTGGTCACGTCTGCGGCACTGAGGCCGAAGCCGGCCAGCTTCACCGGGTCCAGCCACAGGCGCATGGCGAATACCTGGTTGCCGAGAATCTCCGCCTCGGCCATGCCGGGCAGGGTTGCCAGCTTGGGCTGGATCACTCGCGACAGGTAGTCGGTGATCTGCGGGTTACTCAACTGGTCGCTGAAGAAACTGATGTACATCAGCGCCGAGGCGCCTGCGGCTTCCTTGCTCAGCACCGGATCCTCGGCGTCCTGCGGCAGCTTGTTCTTGACCTCGTTGGCCTTGGCCAACAGCTCGGTGAACAGTCGATCGCTGTTGGAGCCGATCCGTGCATAGATCGAGATCACCGAGAAGTTCTGCCGACTGACCGAGGTCATGTAGTCGATGCCTTCGGCACTCGCCAGGCTCTGTTGCAACGGCTGGGTGATGTAGCCCTGGATGGTTTCGGCGTTGGCCCCGGGGTAGGCGGTGGTCACCGTGATCAGGGCGTTTTCCATCTGCGGATACTGGCGCAGGGGCAGTTTGCTGTAGGCCTGGAAGCCCAGCAGGAGAATCAGCAGGCTGACCACGCAGGCCAGCACCGGACGGCGGATGAACGGATCGGTAAAGGCCATGATCGACTCCCTGATCAGTTCGCGTGGGGGGCTGGGGACGTCGTGGGAGCCATCTTGTCCGGACTGATGGCGATGTGTGCGCCATTGTCCAGCTTCAACTGGCCACCGCTGACCACCTGCTCGCCATCCTTGAGCCCATCGATGACCTTGACCAGCCCGTCGCGCCGCTCGGCAGTCTTGATGAAGCGCCGTTCGGCCATCAGTTGCGGCTTGCCGTCGGGCTCCTTGAGCACGCTGCCATCTTCGGCCTTCTTCTCGGCCACGACATACACCGAGTTGCCGTAGAGGGTGTAGGTAACGGCGCTTTCCGGTATCACCACGAAGGGCTGCGGGTTCGGCAGCAGCACCTGGAGGTTGGCGAACATGCCCGGCAGCAGCTTGCCGTCGGGATTGGCCAGGGTCGCACGCACCAGCACGTTGCGGGTGGTTTCATCGACCTTCGGGTTGATGGCGCTGAGGGTGCCCGGGAAGACTTCCTGGCCATAGGCGGCGACGCCCAGTTGCACTGGCTGTCCGACCGCCAGCCTGGGCACGAACTGTTCGGGCAGGTAGAAGTCGACGTAGAGGCTGCTCAGGTCCTGCAGGGTGGCGATCACCGTGCCGCTGGCGAGATAGTCGCCGACATCCACCTGGCGGATGCCGATGGTGCCGTTGAACGGTGCAAGGATCTTCTTCTTGGCCAGGGCGGCCTTGAGCTGGTTGACCGTGGCCCGGTCCTTTTGCCGGACGGCCGAGAGTCGGTCGAATTCGCCCTTGGAGATCGCCTGGCTGCCTACCAGCTTGGCGCCGCGCCCGTAGTCCAGTTCCGCCAACCCGAGGTCGGCCTGGGCGGTTTCCAGCTGGGCGCTTTCGACATCGCTGTCCAGTTGCAGCAGCGGTTGTCCGGCCTTGACCTTCTGCCCGGATTCAAATTGCAGGGCTTTGACCGTACCGGCGACCTCCAGGCTCAAGTCGACGCCCTGCAGGGCCTTGAGCGTGCCGACCGTGGGCAGCCGCTCCTGCCAGGGCCTGGCGCTCGCGGTGACGGCTGGAACCTGGATGGCGGGCTTGGGTGCGGAGTAGACCTGGATCTGCCTGTAGATCGAGAAAGCCTTGTAGCCGGCGAGTGCCAGCACGGCCAGGAGGACGAGACCCAACATGATCAGCATGCGGCGACGCAGCATATTCCAGTTCCTTGGAGACGAGGCTAACGGAAGGTCGAACTGCCGCCTTGCACGATAACTCCCGCACGCAGGCGTCGCCTTGAAGCTATTTGTCAGCAGATACTAAGCCAATGGCGTGAGTTTAGACGAAGGTCCGGTCAGTGTGGGGGAGGGTTTACCGGGCCCCGTTCGCGGGCAAGCCACGCTCCTACAGGCTACAGCGCAAACTTGTAGGAGCGCGGCTTGCCCGCGAACAGGGTCTATCGGCCCTACACCAGGTGCAGGTGGTTGTCCCAGAGCCCCGCAGGCAGGTCCAGGGGTTTTGCTGTCAGCTCCTTCTGACGGCAATCATAGAAACGACAGCGGCCTTGGCCAGAGGTGACCACGAAGCCGTCGGCGACCGCGCCAACGCCAGCGCAGTCGGGAAGATGAGCGTCCAGGCGCAGCTGGCCGCTGTCCAGTTCCCAGATGAAGAAGCGGTTGCCCCGTGGCGCGGTCAATGCGACCAGGCGCAGATCGCTGTGCACCGCAACGCTGGCGGTGTAGTGCCCCATGGCCTGCAACTGCTGCTCGGCCACGGGGAAGGCCACGAACGGCTGGCCGGGACGCTTGATCGCCAGCAGCTCGGACGACTCGTGGGCGGGGCCCATGAACTGCTGGCCGGCGACAATGGTGCCGTCGCTGGCCACGCCGAGGTGGCGCACGCTGTTCATCTGCTGGGCCAGGGTCTCCTTGCTCAGCAGGGTGCCGTCGCGCCGCATCAACACCAGGCTGGGCTCCATGGCGTCGAGGTTCATCTCCACCCGGCTCTCGGCTTCGGTGCGGATGCCACCGTTGGCGACGATCAGCGTTTCGCCGTCGGGCATCCACGAGACCTGGTGCGGGCCGATACCGTGGGTAGGGATCTCGCCACTGTGGACCAGGCGCTCGCCCTCGAACCGGTAGACTCCGAGCAGGCCTCGCCCGGGATCGCGGGTGTCGTTCTCGGTGGTGTACAGCCAGTCGCCGTCCTTGTGGATCACCGCATGGCCGTAGAAGTGCCGGTTCGGCTGCGACGCGATGGTCTGCAGCAGACGCCCGTCGCGCAGGTCGATCAGGTAGCTCTCGGTGCCGGGGCGGCGGGCGATGAACACTGCCAGCGGTAGCGTCGGGTGGTTGATGATGTCGTGGCAACGCTGGTTGACCCGGGTCGCGAAGACCTGTTTGCCATCCAGTCGATAACCCACGGCGTAGTGCCCGCCTTCGCCATCGTCACGGGCCGAGAGCAGCAGCGGGCTGTGGTCCTTGTGTCGGAACAGGGTCCAGCCGCCCAGCGTGATCGCGCTGAGCAGCAGGCTACCCAAGGTCAGGGCCTGGCGTCGCAACATCATCAGTCACCGTCGTTGGCATTGAAGCCTAGTTGGATGCCCAGCGCCTTTGCCAGTTCGCCTTCGTGCAGGCGATGGACGACGTTGAGGCTGTCATAGAGATCGTTGAGCTGCTGGCGTCCGGCATCGTCGCCGAGCATTTCGGTCAGCGAGCGCTGGTTGCTGGCGAACAGTTTCAGCGATGCTGCGTAGGCGGCGTCGATTTTGTCGGCCAGCGGCTTCTGTTCGGCGGGCAGCAAGCCGCGCAGGCCCTTGTTGTCGACCCCGACCCAGACGGTGCGGGCGGCTGCCAGGCTGGCTTCCAGGCCCTGTAGCGACGACTGGCTGCGCCAGGCGTCGGCCTGGAACGGTTGGGCGATGCCCTTGGCCTGGCGGCCCATCGGCGTGCCGAGTTTTTTCTTCAGGGTATCCAGTGCCGTGACCTGGACCCGCAGCAGGTCGGCGATGGCCTCGTGGGAGTCGGCGTAGCGCTGGTTCGGGAACTTGCTCATTTGCGCGAGCATGCCGTCGTTGGTGTTCCAGCGCGACAGGATCTCTTCGGCCAGGTTCTTCTGGCGCTCGCCGATGGCGGTCAGCAGTGGGCAGTAGCGGGCTTTCTGCGTGCTGTCGGCCATGTCGATCTTGCTGTCGAACAGGATGTATTCGTAGGCCGACAGGCCCTGGACGACCACGCTGGACTTGGCCAGGGCCGTGGCATCGATCTGTGGCTGGGCGGTGACCAGTTGTTCGACCTGGCGGCCGACGAGGTTCTTCTTGTCCGGCCAGAACTGCACCTGCCAGGAACGGTTGCCTTCGGCCAGCGGCCCGATCAGCAAGGGCTGCAGTTCGGCCCAGGCCTTCTGGGCGTGGAGGAAGTCGGCGCGGGCGGTGTCCAGGCTGGCCTTGCCTTCGCAGAAGGCCAGGGCGCTGATCGCCAGCTGGCGGTCGGCCTCGACCCAGCGGTTGTAGGTCGGCAGGATCACCTGTTTGGCGATGGCGGCCGAGGTGATGGCCTGTGGATCCTGGGGTGAGCAGGCACCGAGGGCGAGCGCGGCGAGGCTGGTGAACAACAGTTTGGGGCGGAACATGTCCAGGTCCTCTGATTGAAGGAGTTCTTATAGCGAATTCAGGAAAGCCAGCAACGCGGCGCGCTGCTCGGCATTGAACGACAACACCCGCTGTTGCGCCGGCAACGCCTCGCCGCCGTGCCAGAGCACGGCTTCGAGCAGATTGCGGGCGCGGCCGTCATGCAGGAACTGGGTATGGCCGCTGACCGTTCGGGTCAGGCCGATGCCCCACAGCGGTGGAGTACGCCAATCGCTGCCGCTGGCGAGGAATTCGGTGCGGTTGTCCGCCAGGCCAGGGCCCATGTCATGCAGCAGCAGATCGCTGTAGGGGCGGATCACCTGGCCGGCCAGCTCGGGTTCGGGGGCATTGGCCGAGGTCGTGAACTGCGGGGTGTGGCAATTCTGGCAACCGGCCTGGTGGAACAGGTTCTTGCCGGCCAGTACTTGCTGTGCGCCGACATCGCGGCGCGCCGGGACTGCGAGGTTGCGGGTGTAGAACAGCACCAGGCGCAGGATGTTGTCGCTGACTTCCTGTTCGCCGTCGGCGCCATTGCCGTTGGGGGCATTACGGCAAGCCGTCTGGCTTGGGGTGCAGTCATCGAAGGGCCTCAGTGTCGTGGTGAGGCCCATGTCACCAGAAAATGCGTGAACGTTTTGTTGGTTGAGATTGGGCTGCCCGGCTTTCCAGCCAAAGCGGCCGAGCACGGTCTTGCCCTGGGCGTCGTCCCAGACCCGGTTGGGACGGCCGGCGATCCCATCGGGTTGGCGCGCCTTCGCGTTGGCAAGAATCGCCCCTTCGGGAATGGCTTCCAGCAGGCCGAGGCCGATCATCGGCGGGGCGACCCGGGCGGAAAAGCGCGTGTCCGGATGCATCGGGCCGTAGCCCAGCTGGCTGATCAGCAGGCGTGGCTTGCGCAGCTCGACTTCGGTGCCGTCCTTGAAGCGTACCGGCAGCGGATCATATTCGACCCGCACCTTGCCTTCCGGCGCCACGCCGGGAATGGCCATGTCCTGCAACTGTCCGCCATAGACCGGCTCGGGCACCACGCCCTGCTGCTCGATCTGCTTCGCATGGGCCGGGCTGTCGGGGATCGACAGGCGCACCAGCATCGATACGGCGTTATCCGAGTCCGCTTCCGGCGGGTGCCCGCGACCGTCCCTGACGTGGCAGTTCTGGCAGGCGTTGGTGTTGAACAACGGGCCCAGGCCATCCCGGGCAGTGGTGGTCGAAGGGGCGATCACCCAGGGGCTGCGAAAGAAACTGTTGCCGACGCTGAAGTCCAGGCGGCGGCTTGGTGAAAGATTGGCGGCCGGTGCCGAAAAGGCACTGCGATCGCTCCTGTTCACCGTGGTCTCGCCGCCGGAGCGTGCCTCGCCGGGCTCGGGCGCGGTAAAGCGCGCAGCGTCATCGCAGGCACTCAGAAGCAGAGCCAGGAGTAACGACGACAGGCGAAGCGGTGATGAAGGCATGGGCATGGAAACAGGGTTCGGGACAGGGCGCGAATCTTATCGGGCCGGGGCTGGGCAAGCGTTTGCCCAGATCAGTAAATATGGTGCTGAGCCAGTCGTTATCTGTAACGGGACCGCCTGTTCGCGGCTGGTCGGTTCGCTTGTGGCGAGTGGGCTTGCCCACGCTCGGCTGCAACGCAGCCGTAAATCGGTTATCGCGTTCTTCCTGATGCAGCGCGATCTTCGATACTGGGGCCGCAAGGCGGCCCAGCGTGGGCAAGCCCACTCACCACAGGGATATCCGTCTACAGGGGCCGTCCCTCTGTTCAAGAGGGACGGCCTGGCTGGTGATCAGAACTCGTGGTCGGCGTTGTCCGGGTTCAGGTCGCTGATACCCAGCTTGGCGGCAGCCTGTTCGATCGAGCCGGTCTGCTTGACCAGCGCGGCGATGGCGTCGCGCACGATCTTGTTGCCCGCGTCGTTGCCGGCAGCGATCAACTGGTCGTAGTGTTCGCCCTTGTTGGCGTGGTCGACCATGACCTGGATCTTCGCTTCGGTGCTTTGCAGGTCGTTCCTGAGCGCGGTGTCGGCGGCCGGGTCGACCTTCGCCACCAGCGACGACAGGCTCGGGCCGGTCAGCTTGGTGCCGTCGGTGCGGGTGTACTCGCCCAGGTAGACGTTGCGGATGCCCTTGGCATCGTAGAAGTGCGAGTTGTGGGTGTTGTCGCTGAAGCAGTCCTGTTCGTCTTCCGGCGAGTTGGCTTCCAGGGACACTTTCATCCGCTCGCCCGCCAGTTCGCCGAGCGACAGGCTGCCCATGCCGAACAGCATCTTGCGCAGGCCGCTTTCGGCTGGCTCGGCTTCCAGGCTGGCGCGGTAGTTGTCGGCCACGTTCGGCTTCCAGTTGCCGACCATTTCCTCCAGGTCGCTGACCAGCAGTTGGGTCACCGCCTTCAGGTAGGCGCGGCGGCGATCGTTGTGGCCACCGGTGGCGCCGGCGCCCTCGAGGTAGTCCGACGCCGGACGGTTGCCGGCACCCGGGCCGGTACCGTTGAGGTCCTGGCCCCAGAGCAGGAATTCGATGGCATGGTAGCCGGTGGCGACGTTGGCTTCGGAACCGCCCAGCTCGTTCAGGCTGGCGAGTTTTTCCGGGGTGATTTCGGTGACATCGACCTTGTCTTCGCCAACCTGGACCTGCTTGTTGGCGATGATGTTGGCGCTGGCAGCCGGGTTGCCCAGGGCGTGCTCGTAGGAGGCGTCGACGTAGTCGATCAGGCCTTCGTCCAGCGGCCAGGCGTTCACTTGGCCCTCCCAGTCGTCGATGATGGTGTTGCCGAAGCGGAACACCTCACTCTGCAGGTAAGGTACGCGCGCCGCTACCCAGGCAGCCTTGGCGGCCTTGAGGGTGTCGTCGTTCGGCTTGGCGAGGAAGGCGTCGATGGCCTGTTGCAGGGTCTTCGCGGTGGATTCGGCGTCGCTGTATACGGCGAAGACCATGTCGGCGTAGTGCGCGACCACAGCCTTGCCGGCGGCCTCGTCAACCTTGCCGGCAGCGTCGCTGGCAGGCGTGGCCGGAGCGCTGGCGGCTGGTGTCGGCGCGGCGGCTGCGGTTTTTTCCTTGTCCTTGTCGCCACAGCCGGCGAGGGCGATGGCAAGGGCCAACAGGCTGGCGGTGGCCAGAGGCATGCGAATCATGGCGAGTATCCTGCTTCGAGAGGGTGGACGAGTGCGCGCGGGGATGCGCAAAACCGGCACATAATGCGAAAGATATGCATTTTGTGTAAAGGACTAGTCGTTGAAATATTTACTAATAATCTGTTGATTGATTACTGTTTGATATATGCGTAAGGCGGCGATTACTGGAGTATCGCCGTGTTGCTGCGTTGGGACTGTTTGAGGTAGGCACCCAGTTCGCGGGCCGGCAGGGGCTTGCTGTAGTAATAGCCCTGGCCCTCGTGGCAGCCCTCGGAAATGATGTAGGCCTCCTGCTCGACGGTTTCCACGCCTTCGGCGATCACCTGCATGCCGAGACTCTTGCCCAGTTGGATGATCGCCCGCACGATGGTCGCATCGTCATCATCCTCCAGCAGGTCCTGGACAAAGCTCTTGTCGATCTTGATCTTGTCCAGCGGCAGGCTCTTGAGATAGCTCAGCGACGAATAGCCGGTACCGAAGTCGTCGATGGCGATCAGCGCGCCGGAGCGGCGCAGGCTGAGCAGGTGCTGGGCAGCCGTGCTGATGTCTTCCATCAGGCCGGTTTCGGTGACTTCCAGTTCCAGGCTGCGTGGCGGCAGGCGGTACATCTGCAGCAGGTTGTTGACCACTCGCGGCAGCTCGGCGTGGTGCAGTTGCACGGTCGACAGGTTGACCGCCATGCGCAGGTCGGTGAAGCCCAGGTCGTGCCATTCGCGCAATTGCCGGCAGGCCTGGTCCAGCACCCATTCGCCGATGGCGATGATGGTGCCGTTCTGCTCGGCCAGTGGAATGAACTGGTCCGGTGGCACCAGGCCGTGCTCCGGATGCTGCCAGCGGATCAGCGCCTCGACACCGACCACCCGATGGTCGCGATAGCTGATCTGGGGTTGGTAGACCAGATGGAACTGGTTGCGATTGAGCGCCTCGCGCAGGTCCTTTTCCAGTTCGCGGCGACGGCGCATTTCGCTGTCGACGCTGGCGATGTAGAACTGATAGCGGTTGCGCGAGCGGGTCTTGGCCAGGGTCATGGTCTGTTCGGCTTTCTGCAGCAGCTTCTCGGTGCTGTCGCCATCCTCCGGGAACAGGGTGATGCCGATGGTGGCGCGCAGGCGGATTTCCTGGTGATCGAGGGCGAAGGGTGCCTCCAGGTCGTCGAGAATGCTCTGCGCCAGCTCGGCGGCCTCGTAGGGCTGTTCGATGTCGGCCTGGACCAGGGCAAACTGATCGCCACCCAGGCGGGCCAGGGCGCCGAGGCGGCCGCTGTGGGCACGCAGGCGGTCGGCCAGGGCCAGCAGCAACTGGTCACCGGTCTGGTAGCTGAACTGTTCGTTGATGCCCTTGAAGTCATCGAGGCCGACCACCAACACCGCGACCCGGCGCTGCAGGCGCCCGGCGTCGATCAGGATCTTGTCCAACTGCTGCTGCAACTGCAGGCGGTTGGGCAGGCCGGTGAGGAAGTCGTACTGGGACATGCGCAGCAGGCTGTTTTCCGCCTCGTGGCGCAGATGGGTATTGCGCTCGATCGAGGCCAGCAACTGGTTGGCAGTATTGATCCAGATTCCCAGTTCGTTGGTTTCGTGGCCCTTGAGCAGGGGCAGCTG
This sequence comes from Pseudomonas vanderleydeniana, assembly GCF_014268755.2. NCBI lineage: Bacteria > Pseudomonadati > Pseudomonadota > Gammaproteobacteria > Pseudomonadales > Pseudomonadaceae > Pseudomonas > Pseudomonas vanderleydeniana. Next base: position 1,604,995 of record NZ_CP077093.1, read on the forward strand.
GTTCGCCGCCGGGCGATCCGGATTGATATTGGTCAGGTGGTCGATGATCCGCGACAGCGGCTTGGTCAGCAGCCAGTGGTAGACCAGGTACAGCACCAGGCCCATGAGCAGCGCTCGTAATACCCCGGAAATGAAGATGATCACCGAGCTGACGATGAAGCCCTGGCCGTAGGTCGCGGTGTCGAGGGTGATGCTCAGGTCGCCGTAGTACTCGCTGTAGGGACCACGGCCGACCAGTTGAGTGGTAAAGGTGCGTTCCTGGCCGAGAATCAGGTCGGTGAGCCAGCGGCTGGAAGAGGTCTGCAGGTCGCGGGATTTTTCCGCGAGCATGGTTTCGTTGGGATGGCCGATGGAGGCCATGCGCACGGACTTGTCCTGGAACAGGCCTTCGATCACCTGCATGCCCATTTCCCGGTCGAGGCTGTAGACGGCCTGGGTCGAGGGGTCGCGGAACATGTCGAGGATCCGCTGGGCGTCGCTGGCGACGGCCTGGCGGGTCTTGTAGGCGTCAAACACGATTTGTGCACAGCTCAGTACCACGCCGACGATCAATGCCGACAGCAGTACGACCCGGAGCAACTTCACCGACAAGCTGTTCTTGAGTTCCAGCTTCAAAGGGCTATTCCTTGTTCCGTGCGGGTAGCATCAAGTTGCCATGAGTATTGGCAATCCGGCTCCGGCAGTCAAAGGGACAATGCGACTGGGGATGATCGGTACGTATGCCTGGCCAAAACGCGGTTTTTCGTCCCTTGCGGTTCATTAGGTACTGTGTCGGTAGGGTAGTCGCCTAACTTGAGGGCCCATCCTTCAATTTAGCTGATCTGGCGGGAACTGGCGTAAACGTTTCAGCGATCGGCGCGTGGGCTTTCCATTTGCCGGGCACGACTGTACGAATGGCCGGGCATAAAAAAACCCGGCAAGGCCGGGTTCTTCTTCAAGCTGGGCTTGAGTCTCAAGCGGTGAAGGTCTTGCCTTCGAACTGCTCGGCGACGAATTTCCAGTTCACCAGGTTCCAGAACGCCTCGACATACTTTGGACGCACGTTGCGGTAGTCGATGTAGTAGGCGTGTTCCCAGACGTCGCAGGTCAGCAGCGGGGTGTCGCCGCTGGTCAGCGGGTTGCCGGCGCCGATGGTGCTGGCCAGTGCCAGGGAACCGTCAGCTTTCTTCACCAGCCAGCCCCAGCCGGAACCGAAGGTACCGACGGAAGTCTTGGTGAACTCTTCCTTGAACTTCTCGAACGAGCCGAAGGAAGCGTTGATCGCGTCGGCCAGGGCACCGGTAGGTTGACCGCCAGCGTTTGGCGCCAGGCAGTTCCAGTAGAAGGTGTGGTTCCAGACTTGAGCGGCGTTGTTGAAGATGCCACCGGAGGAAGTCTTGACGATTTCTTCCAGGGTCTTGCCTTCGAACTCGGTACCTGGGACCAGGTTGTTCAGGTTCACGACATAGGTGTTGTGGTGCTTGTCGTGGTGGAACTCCAGGGTTTCCTTGGAGATGTGCGGCTGCAGGGCATCGTGTGCGTAGGGCAGCGGCGGCAATTCGAAAGCCATGGTTATTCTCCTAATCAGGTCAGTTGCGGGGAGCGCAAGGCCGATCACGGGCGGCCCGACAATGCGCCGTGGAGTTTGTACTCCTTGAGGCGCAGGTCTTCGATCATAGCACCGGGGTTGCGGCTTAACCACGCAACAACTGTGTGGAATAGAGGTTCCAGAGCCTTTTGTTATATCAACCTGCGGCGATGAGTTGCGCCGCCACACCGAACATCATCGCCGCCACCAGCAGGTCGAGCACCCGCCAGGTTGCCGGCCGTGCCAGCCAGGGGGCCAGCCACGCAGCGCCCAGGGCCAGGGTGAAGAACCACAGCAGCGAGGCACTGGCGGCGCCGACGACATAGGCCCCTGGCTCGGTCTGCTGGGCACCGAGGGAGCCGATCAGCAGCACGGTATCGAGATACACGTGCGGGTTGAGCAGGGTCACCGCCAGGGCGCTGAGCAAGACCGCGCGCAACGAACGTGCGGCCTGGCCCTCGCCCTGTTGCAGGCTTTGCCTCGAGCAGGCGCGGCGCAGGGCCAGGCTGCCGTACCAGATCAGGAACGCCGCGCCTCCCCAGCGGGCGACGGCCAGCAGCGTCGGGTTGTGCGCGAGCACGGTAGCCAGGCCGAACACGCCGGCGGTCACCAGGATCGCGTCGCAGATGACGCACAGCGCGGCGACCGGTAGATGATGTTCGCGGCGCAGGCTCTGGGCCAGGACGAAGGCGTTCTGCGTGCCGATCGCCATGATCAGCCCGGCAGCGACCAGCAGGCCGTTCACATAACTCTGCCACATGGCGTTCAGGCTCCTGTGCGGGTCAGTTCGTGCAGCACCGCCATGGCGCGCTCGGCGTCATCGCGACCGACGAACAGGTGGTCGTGGTAATAGCCGGCGATCACGTTGCAACTGATGCCGGCCTTGCCCAGGGCGCCGGCGAAGGCGGCGGTGAGACCGACGGCTTCCAGCGCCGAATGCACGTTGAGGGTGATCCAGGCCGCGCAGTAGTCGAAAAGCAGGCCCAGTGCCTCGGCATCCTCGCGCTTGAGGATCACCGTCAGGCCTTCGCGCTCACGAAAGCTGCCGAGCGCTTCACGGCCCTGCAGCAGGCTGCTGTTGGCGATGGAGCAGAACACGTAGTCGCCGTCATTGAGTTGTGGGCTCATGCTGCGCAGCAGGGTTGCCAGGGAGGTTTCGCCAGCCATGCCGGTATCCTTGATAGTCGAAGAGTGTTGGCGGGTATTTTCCGGCGAGATCCTGTATAAGAAAAACCAATATTGGTGATCGCTCATTAGGGAAACTGATGTTCGACTACAAGTTGCTTTCAGCCCTGGCCGCCGTGGTCGAACAGGCCGGTTTCGAGCGAGCGGCGCAGGTGCTGGGCCTGTCCCAGTCGGCGGTGTCCCAGCGGATCAAGCTGCTCGAGGCGCGGGTCGGCCAGCCGGTGCTGGTGCGGGCCGCACCGCCGAGCCCGACCGAGATCGGCCGGCGCCTGCTCAACCATGTGCAGCAGGTGCGTCTGCTCGAGCGCGATCTGCAGGGCCAGGTCCCGGCACTGGATGAGGAGGGGCAGCCGGAACGCCTGCGCATCGCGCTGAACGCCGACAGCCTGGCGACCTGGTGGGCCCAGGCGGTCGGCGCGTTCTGTGTCGCCAACCACCTGTTGCTGGACCTGGTGGTGGAGGACCAGACCGTTGGCCTCAAGCGCATGCGCGCCGGTGAGGTGGCGGCCTGCCTCTGCGCCAGCGAACGGCCGGTGGCCGGTGCACGGAGTGTGCTGCTCGGGGCCATGCGTTACCGGGCGCTGGCGACCCCGGGCTTCATGGCTCGACATTTTCCGGGAGGCGTCGATGTCCATTCGCTGGCGCGGTCGCCGGGGCTGGTGTTCGGTCCGGACGATCTGCTGCAGCATCGCTACCTCGCCGCATTGGGCGTGGAGGGCGGTTTCGAGCATCATCTGTGTCCCTCGTCCGAAGGTTTCCTGCGCATGTGCGAAGCCGGCCTGGGCTGGGGCCTGGTGCCGGAGTTGCAGGTGCGCGAGCAGTTGGCCCGCGGGCAACTGGTGGAATTGATCGCGGATAGGCCGGTGGATGTGCCGCTGTACTGGCATCATTGGCGCAACGGAGGGCAACTGCTCGGGCGCCTGACCGAGCACCTGGCCCGCTCGGCTGCACACTGGCTGGTGCCTCTGGCGTGATCGGCAGCGTTTAAGTAGCAGGCAAGACGAATCAAGGTATTTGGAGACGACATGAAAATTCTGGTCACCGGCGCGAGCGGCTTTATCGGCGGGCGCTTTGCGCGTTGCGCCCTGGAGCAGGGCTATGCGGTGCGGGTCAATGGTCGCCGGGCCGAGGGCGTCGAGCACCTGGTGCGCCGTGGGGCCGAGTTCATCCAGGGGGACCTGGGTGATCCGCAGCTGGTGCGCGAGCTGTGCCGGGACGTCGAGGCCGTGGTGCATTGTGCCGGTGCGGTGGGGTTGTGGGGGCGCTACCAGGCGTTTCACCAAGGCAATGTGCTGGTCACCGAGAATGTCGTCGAGGCCTGTCTCAAGGAGCAGGTACGACGCCTGGTGCACCTGTCCTCGCCGTCGGTGTATTTCGATGGTCGCTCCCATCTGGGGCTGACCGAGGAACAGGTCCCCAAGCGTTTCCGGCATCCCTACGCGGCAACCAAGTTTCTCGCCGAGCAGAAGGTCTTCGGTGCCCAGGAGTTCGGCCTGGAAGTGCTCGCCCTGCGCCCGCGCTTCGTCACCGGGGCCGGCGACATGAGCATCTTTCCGCGGCTGTTGAAGATGCAGCGCAAGGGGCGCCTGGCGATCGTCGGCAATGGCCTGAACAAGGTCGACTTCACCAGCATGCAGAACCTCAACGAGGCGCTGCTCAGCTGCCTGCAGGTCACGGGTTCGGCCCTGGGCAAGGTCTACAACATCAGCAACGGCACGCCGGTGCCGCTGTGGGACGTGGTCAACTACGTGATGCGCCAGATGCAGGTGCCGCAGGTGACGCGCTACCGCTCCTACGGGCTGGCCTACAGCGTCGCGGCCCTCAACGAAGCCGCCTGCGCACTCTGGCCGGGCCGCCCGGAGCCGACCCTGTCCCGGCTGGGGATGCAGGTCATGAACAAAGATTTCACCCTCGACATCAGTCGCGCACGGCATTATCTGGGTTACGAGCCCAAGGTCAGCCTGTGGGCGGCGCTGGATGAGTTCTGCCACTGGTGGCAGGCCCAGGAGTCGGGGCTGCGCTGAAACATTCGGTGACCAGCGCTGAACCGAATGCCAGGCTCGGAGTCGATCAGAGCGGCGGGTAACGGGTTTATACTCGGCGCATTTCGCCATCATATGGTCCGCAAAGGTTCTTTCATGCGTAACGATGCCAACGACGATTTCGATGATGTCCCCAGCCTGCGTGCCGACGTGGGCGATGACGATGATTTTCCAACCACCCCGGCGGCCCGCGAGCGCACCCGTGTCGCCTCGCGCAGCACTCCGGTGGTCAAGGTCAAGGGGGCGAGCACCGGTCCCTTGTGGGCACTGGTGGGCGCGCTGTTCTTCGCCTTCGCCGGACTGGCCTGGTGGAGCTTCCAGCAAATCTCGCTGATGGAGCAGCAACTGGTGGCGACCCAGGAGAGCTTTGCGCGTATCAGCGAGGAAGCGGCGGGACGCCTGCAAGTGATCTCCGGCAAGGTCGCGTCCACCGAGTCGAGCGCCAACAGTGACAACGAGGCGCTGAAGCTGCAGGTTCGCCAGCTCGAGGGCAAGTTGCAGGAGCAGGATCGCCAGCAGCAGGGGGTAGCCGGTCAGCAGACCGGGCTGGAACAGCGCCTGCAAAAGATGAATGCACAGACCGCAGACCTGCAGACAGCCAACAGCCAGTTGCAGGCGCAGCTCAAGAGCCTGGGCAACGACCTGGCGGCACTGAAGACGGCCCAGTCGGACAGCGGCAAGGTCGATGCCGAGCTCAAAAGCCATGCCGCCGATATCGCCGCGTTGAAGAAACAGGGCAATCCGAGTGCGGCCCTGGAGCGCCTGGAGCAGGACATGATCGTGCTCAAGAGCGAGCAGGACAATCGCCAGGCCGCGGGTGGCCAGGGCGCCAGCACGGCAGAGTTCGATGCCTTCCGTGGCCAGGTCACGCGCAACATCAATACGCTGCAGAGCCAGATCCAGAACCTGCAGCAGCAGCTCAACGCGCGTCCCTGAAGTGCAGCCCGGATTTGCCTCTCCCAGCAGGAGCCGACACGCCGCGCTTCTGCTGGGAGGAGGCGAACAGACGAGCTCTGCTCACCCCTGAAAGGCTGTTTCTAAATATTACGTAAACGGCACTTCATGCAGGTTTCACGGTCCTAGAAGTATGCGTCGACGTCCCTTTCGACGTATGCCGACCAGCGTCGCTGGTATGGCTTCTTCGCGGTCCGGGAGGCCGCCATGCATCTTCGACTTCTTCTCACGGCAAGTCTGGTTCTGACTCTTTCCGCGTGCGCGCCCTACTACGATGGTGGGACGGGCTACTACAGTTCCGACGTCTATACGTCACCGGCTCCGGTCTACTATGGCGGGGGGTCCTACTACCGGCGAGACTATTACTACGCGCCGCAACCCCGCTACTACGCGCCACAGCCGCGCTACTACTCGGCACCGCGCTACTATGCCCCGCCGCCACGGCCTTATCCGAACCGCGGCTGGGGACACCCCTACCAGGGGTGGGGCGATCATGGTGGCGGACGTGGCGACCACGATGGGCGCGGGCATGGACACGGGCGCGGGCACTAGCTTGCCGAATCGGCCGCTCCCTCAGTAGTCCGAGAGATCCGCCAGCGGATGCCGCCCTTCCCAGGCCTTGTGGAAGTGCGCCTCGACCACCGCCCGCGGCACGGCCGTGATTTGCGGCCAGTGCCAGCGTGGTTGCTGGTCCTTGTCGATCAGCCGGGCGCGCACGCCTTCGCTGAACTCCGGGTGGCGGCAGCAGTTCAGGCTCAGCGTGTACTCCATCTGGAACACCTCGGCCAGCGACAGGTGGCGTGCCCGGACGATCTGTTCCCAGACCAGGTGGGCGGTCAACGGGCAGCCATCCCTGAGGTGCTTCGCCGCCCGGGCCAGCAGGTCGTCGGCATCCTCGGCGTGCTGGACCAGCGCCTTCCAGGCGCAGCCGACATCGGCGACGTCCAGCAAGGCGTCGATCCGTTCCCGGCGTGGCATCCACTGCGCGGCCGGGCGCTGTTCGCGTGCCTGGTGCTCCAGCGCCTTGAGCAGGCTGTTGAGTTGCAGCTGCGGATGTTCCTGCCAGTTGAGTTGCACCAGGCCGTCGATCAGTTCGTCTTGCTGGTCATCACGCAGGATGCGGTCGGCCAGCCCGAGGTCAACGGCATCCCGGGCGTTCATCCGGGCGCCGGTCATGCCGAGGAACAATCCCAGCTTGCCGGGTAGGCGGGACAGGAACCAGCTGCCGCCCACATCCGGATACAGGCCGATGCCGATTTCCGGCATTGCCAGCTGGCTACCGGGGGTGACGATGCGGATGCTGGCGCCTTGCAGCAGGCCCATGCCACCGCCCAGCACGTAACCGTGGCCCCAGCAGACCAGCGGCTTGGGGTAGGTGTGCAAGGCATAGTCGAGACGATATTCCGCCGCGAAGAAGTCCGCGGCCAACGTCGGCACTTTCCCGGGGTGGGCGCGACAGGCCTCGGCCAGGCTGCGGACTTCTCCACCGGCGCAGAAGGCCTTGGCGCCATGGCCGCGCAACAGCACGCAGGCGATGTGAGGATCCCTGGCCCAGGCGTCGAGCCGTTCATGCAGGGCGTTGATCATCGGCAGGGACAGTGCGTTGAGGGTCTGTTCGGCATCCAGGCTGGCGATGCCGATGCGTGCACCGTGGCTGCCGATGAGTTCTTCGAAGAGCAGATTCATCGCGACCTCTGACTGCGGGTTGAGTCCTCAGTATGATCCCTGTGTGGGAAACTGCCGGTAATGCGTCGGATCAATTGACAAGCGTGGTAGGCATCCCTAGTGTCCGCCCCATTGTGATTTCCGGACCCCGCCATGACCGACGACGACCGTATCAAACTCGAGCCCAGCTGGAAGCAGGCGCTGCGGGATGAATTCGACAAACCCTACATGGCCGAGCTCCGTGAGTTCCTGCGCCAGGAGCATGCTGCCGGCAAGCAGATCTATCCGCCAGGCCCGCTGATCTTCAATGCACTGAACAGCACGCCGCTGGACCAGGTCAAGGTGGTCATCCTCGGCCAGGACCCGTACCACGGCCCCGGCCAGGCCCATGGCCTGTGCTTCTCGGTACAGCCAGGGGTGCCGACGCCACCGTCGTTGGTGAACATCTACAAGGAACTGCAGCGCGACCTGAACATCGACATCCCCAACCACGGTTACCTGCAGAGTTGGGCCGAGCAGGGCGTGTTGCTGCTCAACACCACCATGACCGTCGAGCGTGGCAATGCCGCCTCCCATGCCAATCGCGGCTGGCAGTTCTTCACTGATCGGATCATCGAGGTGGTGAGCGAGCGCCAGGACAAACTGGTATTCCTGCTGTGGGGCGCCCATGCCCAGGGCAAGCAGAAACTGATCGACTCGACCAAGCACCTGGTGCTGAAGTCGGTACACCCCTCGCCGTTGTCGGCCTATCGCGGCTTCCTTGGTTGCGGGCATTTCAGCCGGACCAACAAGTTCCTCGAGCAGAACGGCCTGGCACCGATCGAGTGGGCCCTGCCACCGCTCTAGCTTGAATGACGCCCCGGCATCGGGGCGCAATCGTTTCAGGCCGCTGCGTTCCAGCGACGGAACAGCGGCTCGGCCATGAACAGCACGAACAGCAGGCGCATCACCTGCATGGCGGTCACCAGCGGTACCGACAATTGCAGGGTCTCGGCGGTCAGGCTCATTTCCGCGATGCCGCCGGGCATCATGCCCAGGGTCAGCGAGCGCAGGTCGAGTTGGGTCAGCGCGCTCAGGGCCCAGGCCGACAGGCTGGCGACCAGCATGGTCAACGCCGTACCGACCAGGGTACGGCCCATGAACGATGGCGCCCGGCGGAAGAACTCGCGATTGAAATGACAGCCCAGGCCACTGCCGATCAGCCATTGGCCGATCTGGCTGGCACCGTTCGGCAGGCCGATATGCAGGTCGCAGGCGATACTGAGCGTTGCGCTCACCAGCAGTGGGCCGAACAGCCACGGGTTGGGCTGGCGCAGGCGTTGCCAGAGCCAGGCGAGCAGGGCGCCGAGGGGAAACAGCAGGACCAGCCAGCGCCAGTCGACGATGCTCGAACCGTTGATCGGCACACCTTCGCCCAGCAGATACTTGAACGCCGCCGGCACGCACAGCACCACCACCAGCACCCGCAGGCTCTGCCCGGCCGCGACCCGGCTGAGCACCGCGCCGTTGCGCGCGCCGAGGTTGACCATCTCCCCGGAGCCGCCCGGCATGCTGGAAAAGAACGCCGTGGCGCGGTCCTCGCCGGTGCGCCGCAGCAACCACACACCGAGTACGCTGGACAGGCTGGTGACCAGTGCGCCGAACAGGATCAGGCCGAAATGCGAGAGCACCTGCTCCATCACCAGGGGGGTGAAGTGCAGGCCGATGCCGATGCCGACCACCCACTGGCCGGTCTTGCGTCCGCCGGGAATCTCCGCGAGCTGCCAGGGCGTCAGGCAGCGCACCAGGATGATCGCCAGCAGCGAACCGACCATCCACGGCAGCGGCCAACCGACCTGGCTGGCGAGGTAGCCGCCAGCCAGGCCGACCAGCGGCGTTCCCCACCAACGGCGAAAAGCGCCTTCAGGCATCGGCCAGCTCGCGACGCTGGGTGGAGCGCTTGCGCCAGATACGCAGCAGCGGCATCAACAGCATGATCACGGTCAGCACCCAGACCCCGATGCTGATCGGGCTGGCCCAGAGGATCTCCAGCGCGCCGTTGGAAATCGACAGCGCCCGGCGCAGGTTCGACTCCATCAACCCGCCGAGGATGAAACCCAGCAGCACCGGCGACAGCGGGAAGTCGAGCTTGCGCAGGATGTAGCCGAAGATGCCGATGCCGATCATCAGGAACAGGTCGAAGGTGGTGGCGTGCACCGCGTAGACACCGATCGCGGTAATGATCGCGATCACCGGCACCAGCGCCCAGTTCGGCACCGAGAGGATGCGGGTGAAGATGCGGATCATCGGAATGTTGAGGATCACCAGCATGACGTTGGCGATGAACAGCGAGGCGATCAGGCCCCAGACGATGTCCGGTTGCTGTTCGAACAGCAGCGGGCCGGGGGTGATGTTGTACAGCGTCAATGCGCCGATCATCACGGCGGTGGTGCCCGAACCGGGTACCCCAAGGGTCAGCATCGGCACCAGTGCGCCGCAGGCCGAAGCGCCGATGGCGGTTTCCGGCGCTGCCAGGCCACGCTTGTCACCCTGGCCGAACTTGCCGCTGTTGCCGGCGATGCGTTTCTCGGCCATGTAGCTCACGGCGCTGGCCAGGGTCGCGCCGGCACCGGGCAGCACGCCCATGATGAAACCGAGCAGGCCGCAACGGAGGTTGACCACGAACACCGAGGCCGCTTCCTTGAGGTTGAACATCATCCGCCCGGTGGCCTTCACCGCTTCCTGGCCGTGATGGGTCTTCTCCAGCAACAGCAGGATCTCGCTGATGGAGAACAGGCCCAGCACCAGCACGACGAACTGGATGCCGTCGGTCAGGTGCACGTTATCGCCGGTGAAACGGTACACGCCGCTGTTGGCATCGATGCCGACACTCGACAGGAACAACCCGATCAACGCGGCGATGAAGGTCTTCAGCGGACGGTCGCCGGCCATGCCGCCAAGGCAGACGATGGCGAACACCATCAGCACGAAGTACTCG